>CAZGUX010000236.1:0-13426 GCA_964529305.1 uncultured Solibacteraceae bacterium
CCCGGGCCGGCCTGAGCATCGTGGGGCAAAGCCGCAACCGGTCGGGCGGGTTCCTCGCCGATTCAAAGGTGATTGGTGTGAACGCCCTGAACCAGAGCGTGGAAGTGGCCATCTCGAAAAACCTGGAAATGCCCGGTCTGCCGGTGCCGGTTCGCGGCACCTCGACCGGAGGGATTCCGACGATGACGTGGAAGACGAGCAAGCAGGGAGGAGGCACGTCGATCGCGATCACGTTTCGGGTGCATCTGCCCAAACAGGGCAAAGCCCGCTAGCAAGGGACAGCCCGACCGGGTGGGCCGTCGAGGCTGGCGGCCAAGCTGTTGATTGGATTCCAGTGTCGCGGACAGAAAGCCGGAAACGCGTTGGACGGCCCCGGTCCTCCCCTAAGTCAAGTGACTACACCCCCCGGATCATGTACGCCTGTAAGATCCCGGACTCGTCCGAGTTGAAAAATCCCGTCAACCCGTCAGGCGAGAGGAACGGGTGGACGTGGGCCTGCTTGATGCCGGATGAGCGCGTGTTGAGCAGGCGCCGGAAGTTCCGCAGCGGGTCCTTGCCCGGCTCGCCGAACTCCGCCAGGTAGACGCGGCCTTGCGGCGCGTCGGAGATCAACCGCTTCCCGGCGACGTCCGTGGCGAAGTGGTAGAACCTGGGCTGCGGGAATTCACGACTCAGGTCGTTGCGCACGCCGCCCTCCGTCTTGATACCCACGTGGCCCGCGTGCGGGGCGGCCCGGCCCTCGATCAGTTGCGCCTCCGCGGGCTTGCGCGTGCCGGTGCTGGTGATGGCCCACCTCGTTCGCCCGCGCCAACACTGGTGTCCCTGGCAGAACTCGTTGCCGTCACGCCCCCACGGCATGTTGCGGAAATTGCTGCCGTCGTCGCGGACCACGTGGATGTCGGCCCCCTCGCCGCCGGTGAGCTTCTCGAGTGTGCCGTCCGCGCCGACGACGTTCCCGTGGTTCTCCTGGATGAGCAGGTCGTGCCTCTGTTCCGCATCCGTGGAGCGGCAGTACTGCGGGTGCATGTTGCACCAAGTCGGGCCATGCATGACAAGTTGCACCGCCGCCTTTTCGACGTCGAAGACCATCAGGCCCCAGGGCGCGCCTTCGGTCCGGCCGTCGCCCAGGAAGGCGGAGATCGCCACGCGCCGGCCGTCCGAGGAGACGGTCGAGAGCGGATAGATCCGGCTGGGACGGAACTTCGTGCCGGGCAGCGGCGAATCGATCACAACGATCGGCTCGCGCTGCGTTCCGTCGAGGTTCACACGTTTCAGCGTCAGCCGCCCGCCGTTGATCGTGGTTTCGTCGTGGAAGTAGTAGACATACTTGCCGTCGGGCGAAACCGAGGCGCCCGTGACGCCCAGTTCTTCGGTCAACGGGTGCAGCGAGCAGCCGTCCTCCAGGTCGCAGAGCAGATACTGATGGGCGGCATCGGATTGGCTGCCGCCGTGGGCCGTAGCCGAGCGGTGCAGGACGAACCGCTTGGAATCCATGGTGAAAATCTGCGCCTCCATGTACAGATGGCTGCTGGGCACGTCCGGCTCGGTGGTTAGCTGGATGACCTCGATCCCCTTGGCCGAGTCCTTGTCCAACAGATCGGGCCGCGGTTTGATTTTGGTTTGGAGCTTTCCGCGGAGGACTGCCGGAGCGGCCGCCGGCGACGGCATCCTGGAGGCGAGCAGCGCGACACCCGCGGTTTGCAGGAGGCGGCGGCGGGATGGGCGTCGAGGCGGACGCATGGGTTGTGATGCGCTCATGACACCTTCATGATCGCTCTTCCTATGGAGGAAAGATTGCTGCCGATAGGCCGTTCAACTCAAGGCATGGCAGTGGAGCCGTGATTTCCCGACAGCCTCGAGCGAATCGCGCTCAAGGACGGTTAGCCGTTGTTTGCTTCGAGCGCCGCCGAAATCCGGCCCCCCGCATCGGCAAGCCGCTGTTCCGCCTGCTCGCGAGTCAGCCCGGTGCGCGCCATCAGGATCGCAATGCGCACCTGGTTCCCGGAGGCTTCCAGGAATTCGCCCGCGCGATCTCGATCAACGCCAGCCGCCTCCGCGATGATCCGGCACGCCCGGTCGACGAGCTTGCTGTTCTTGGGCTGAACGTTCACCATCAGGTTGCCGAACACACACCCGCGGCGAATGAAGGTGGCGGTCGTCAACATGTTCAGCACGAGCTTGGTCGCCGTGCCGGCCTTGAGGCGGGTTGAGCCGGCGACCACTTCCGGACCCGTGAGTGGGGTGATCGCGATGTCCGCCTGGCGGGCAAGCTCGGAGTCCGGCGCGCAGCTCAGCCCGATGGTGACCGCGCCGAGTCGCCGGGCCTCGGCGATGGCCCCCAACACATACGGCGTGCGGCCGCTGGCGGCGATTCCACAGAGCACGTCCTTTGCGGTAAACCCTCGGGCCAGCAGATCCCGCGCTCCGATGGCGGAGTCGTCCTCTGTCGTCTCCGTGGAAGTGGACAGTGCTTTGTCTCCGCCCGCCATGATGCCTTGGACGAGTTCCGGCGGCACGCTGAACGTGGGTGGGCATTCCGAGGCGTCGAGAACGCCCAATCGCCCGCTGGTGCCCGCGCCGATGTAGAACAGACGGCCTCCTGCTTCGAGTGCCGCCACAATCGCATCCACAGCCTTTGCGATCTGGCTAATCTCGGCGGCGACGGAATCGGCGACGCGTTGGTCCTCCGCGTTCATGATCCGCAGAATCTCCGTCGTGGACTTGGCGTCGATGCCGGCCGATGCGGGATTGGTTTGCTCGGTGAGGAGCCGGTCGAGCATCAGGCGACGCCTGCCTTCTGCATCGCCTCCATGGTTGTCGTGTACCCGAGTTGGGCCCCTTCGTCGGGAGTCATGTCCTTCAAGCCGCGGCCGAAGACCTCCGGGCTGACCCCGTCGGGATAGCCGATCTTGCTCAACGCCCCGAAGAAGTTCTTCCAATTGATGATTCCTTCGCCCGGCATGAGGCGCTCGCTGTCTTTGATCTGGTCCGCGGGCAGGTCGTGGGCATCGGCCACCTGGACGTGAATGATTCGCTCCTTGCCGGCCTTCTCGATGTCGGCGGGCGTTGCGCCGGCATGATGCCAGTGCCAGGAGTCGAGCAGCAGCCCTACGTTGGGGCCGATCTCGCGCGCGAACTCGAGCATCTCGTCCATCCGGTAAATGAACTCGTGGGCGGATGCCTTGCGCAGGTGAACAGGGCCGAGAAACTCCAGCCCCAGCCGTACGCCGTGCCTGGCCAGGACTTCGGCCGAACGGGCGAATCGGGCCTTGAAGAGGCGCCGCACCTCCGGTTTCGGCCGTTCGTCCGAAGAGGGAATCCAGGTGCTCATGCGCGGGCAGCCGATGGCCGCCGCGAACTTCGCCGCGGGCTCCAGTCTTGGAAAATCCGCCTCGAAAGCGGCGTCATCTTTGCGAAACTGGACGGGGAAGCCAACCACGGCCGGGCGCACATTGAGCGATGCGAACAAGCCCAACGTGCTCTCGACGCCCGCCGCCATCGCATCCTCCAGCATTACGTCCACGCCCGGATAGCCGATGTAGTGGGCTAGCCGGGCAAACTCAGGCCAAGTAAGCCGGCCCGCGGTGAGCGTACGCTGGAGCGAGAGGTACATGGCGCCGGCCTAGCGCATCGTTTCCAGATACTGGCCCGTGCTGGCGTCGACATACACGGAGTAGTTGCTGGTGGAGACGGAGTCACCCCACAGAACGCGCCAGGCCAGGTTAGGATGTCGTTTGTTCTTCTCCAGCAGGAAGATGACCCGCTTGTCCGGGTTCTTCTTGACATACTCCGCCGCGTTCTTGCCTTTTTCAATGGCAGTCTCCAGGGCCTTGTTGGAGTCCACCTTCAACGCCTGAACGATAAACAACTCGTTCGATCCGCGGGGGCCGCTCCAGCTTTCCTCCAGGCCGGCGAAGACGCCTTTGTGCAGGTTTCCGGGGCCTTCGATCACACAGTACGTGTACGACTTGGCTTTGCGGGTGCCTGGCGAAACGAAGGTGGCCTGCCATGCGCCCGATTTGCCCGGAACCTTCGGGACGCCATCGAGGTCGAGGCTGACGAGCGTATACGGCTGAGCGTCCAGAGCCCAGCCTCGGGCGGCGCCATACATCAGGAAGAACGCCTTGTTTCCGGTAACCGGTTCGATCTTGGGGGGATCCTTCTTCACGTCCGCTTTTTTGACAGGTTCGTCGGCGCATCCTCCAAGAAACAGAAGTCCGCCGGAGAGGAGGGTAGAGAATAGTGCGTTTCGGGTCATGCCTAGCGCCATTCTAGCGCGGCTGGATCGGCCGGGATGGCGACCCGAAGGGCCGCGTGGCGTCGGATCAGGCGAGCAACTCCCGGATAACCCGTCCGCCGACGTCGGTCAGGCGGAAATCACGCCCGCTGTAGCGGTACGTCAGCCGCGTGTGGTCGAGGCCCAGTTGGTGCAGAACGGTCGCGTGCAGATCGTGGGGGTGCACCTTGTCATGGACGGCCCGCAGTCCGAAGTCGTCGCTGGCGCCATACACAGAGCCGCCTTTGAATCCACCGCCCGCGACCAGCGTCGTAAAGCCGTGAACATTGTGGTCGCGTCCCTGATTGACCCGTAGTTGGCCCGCGCTCTGGATCATGGGCGTGCGGCCAAACTCGCTGCCGACGATCACGATGGTCTCGTTCAGAAGCCCGCGCTGCTTCAGGTCGTCGATGAGCGCCGCGATGGCCGGGTCGCCTTCGCGGGCCAGTCCTTTGTGGGAACGGATGTCTTCGTGGCTGTCCCACGGCTGGGAATTGCCGAAGTACACCTGCACCATGCGAACACCCCGCTCGACCAGGCGACGGGCGAGCAGGCAGCCCCGGCCGAAATCCGTATCGCCGTAACGCGCTCGCGTGGCTTCGCTCTCTTTGTCCACGCTGAACACGTCGGGCGCTTCCATCTGCATGCGGAAGGCGACTTCCATGGCTTCGACGCCGGCCGCCAGTTTGGGCTGGCCTCCGGAGTCGCCCAGATACAGCCGGTTCAGCCGGTCCAGAAGGTCAAGCTGGTCTTTCTGTTCGGCCGCCGCGACCGTTTCGTTGCGGATGTTCAGGATCAGCTTCTCGGCCGTCTTCTCGTTGTTGGGGACGTACACGCCTTGATGGACGTTCGGCAGAAATCCCGAACTCCACAGGCGAGGGCCCATCACCGGGTAGCCCGGGCACATGGCGACAAAGCCCGGCAGATTACGGTTTTCCGTCCCCAGGCCGTACGTGAGCCACGAGCCGATGGAGGGCCGCCCGGCCAATTGGTGGCCGGTGTTCATCAGCATCAGCGACGGACCGTGATTTCCGTTGTCCGCGTAACAGGAGCGGATCACGCAGAATTCGTCGATCCGCGCTCCCACCTGGGGAAAGATCTCGCTGACCTCGATGCCGCTTTGTCCGTGCTTGTGAAAGGAGAACGGCGAGGCCATCAGGTTGCCCGTCGCCGAATCGGTCTTGACCTTTGGACCCGGCAGAGGTTTGCCGTTTTGGCGAGTGAGTTCCGGCTTGGGGTCGAAGGTGTCGACCTGCGACAGGCCGCCATTCAAAAAGAGAAAGATGACGTGCTTCGCCTTGGGCGGGAAATGGGGACCCTGGACTGGAAGGGCGCCGGGCGTGCCTCCCTGGAGGGTGGCCGCCAGCCCGAGAGAGCCGAATCCGCATCCGGCCATTTGTCGAAGGGCATCGCGTCGCGTCATCGCGTTCCTCCTATTGAATCGCACTGAACTCCGCCGTGCCAAGCAGAACTTGGGCGTACTTGGGCCAGGCGTCCCGGTGCCGGGCAAGGTAGTCCAGCCCGATGGATACTTCCTGGTCTTTGGCTGGCCGGCCAAACGCAAGCTCGTAGGCGCGACGAATGCGGGCTCGATCCTCGGCGCCGGCATCACGCTCCAACCGCTCGGCGAACGCCTTGGCCTGTTGCAGAATGAACCGGCTATTCAGAAAGAAGAGCCGTTGCATCGGACCGACGGTCACCGCACGTTGCTCGCTGGTTGCGTTCGGATCCGGAAAATCGAACAAGGCCAGTGTCCGGTTCGGCTGCGAACGGCTGATGGTGACATAGACCGTACGGCGGCGTCCGTCGTCCGTCAGTGGTTTGGGCGGGCCGCCGACAGCGCGGTCCAATGTCCCCGCCACGGCCAGCACCGAATCGCGGAGCGCCTCGGCGTCCAGGCGTTCTCGCGCATGCGATCGCCACAACAGGCGGTTCTCGGGATCGCGGGCGGCGTACTCAGCCGGCTGTTCCGCCGATGCCATCTGATAGGCCGCGCTGACCACCATCTCGCGGTGCATGGCTTTGATCGACCACCCGGATTCGATGAACCGGGCGGCCAGATACTCGAGGAGTTCCGGATGAGTGGGACGGTCGCCAAGCCGGCCGAAATTGCTGACGGACCGCACCAGTCCCTCGCCGAAGTGATGCTTCCAGATGCGGTTGACCATCACCCGCGCGGTGACGGGATGCGCCGCGATGGCTTCCGCCAATTCCAGCCGTCCACTCCCTTTGGTAAAGGGTTTGGCGTGATCCCCGCACAAGGCAGACAGAAACTGCCGAGGTGCCTCCTCGCCCGGATTGGACGGGTCGCCGCGGACAGCAATCTTGACGTTGGCCGGCTTGTCCTGGTCGGCCAGTACGTGCCAGAACGGGTACTGTTCCGGCAGGCCTTTCTTGAGCGACTCGGCCTCCTTGCGCAACTGTTCGTAGTAGCGTTTCCACTGCGGCCCCAGGAATCGATCGATCTCCTTCGCGCTGTAATAGTAGACGCCTCCCGGGAACCGGATGTCCTCCACCTTGTAAGGGCCTGAAGCGAGATCGCGCCAGAAGTAGTAGCGCTCGATGGGCAACGCATCCACCAGCGTGGCGATCACTTTCCCTTCGTCCTTCATCCCTTCAATGCCACCGAGCTTGACGTAATTCCGATCCTCGATCGCCTTCTTCTCGGCGAGGACTTCGGCAACGGACTCGTGAATGCGGCGGGCGATGCGGCGCACCTCCGCCTCCGGCATGCGGGCGGCCTGGCCCGACTGCTCGAGCAGCGAGAACCACTCGCCGAAGTACGGATGTTCCTTTCCGGGTTTGGAGAGGTACCGGACCCAGCGCTCCAGCGTCTCGGCGTCCAGGTTGGACTGCGAAGCCACCTCGCCCGCCTGGGTCCCTGGCCGCGCGAGCACCTTCCACGCCGCCATCACGTACTGCTCCGTCTGGGAAGCCAGCACATCCACCAGTTGCTGGATGTGGCGGTCGGTGAAGCGCTTCAGCTCGGCCTGCTTGTCCTCGGAGACCTTCTTCGCCTTCTTGTAGGCAGCCACCGCGTCCGGACCGACTAGCGGATGCTCCTCCACTTTGCTGCTGCGAAACACGCCGAGCAGCGAGTAGTAGTCGCGGGTGGGTATCGGGTCGTACTTGTGATCGTGGCACTGCGCGCACCCGACAGTCAGGCCCAGCAGGACCCGCGTTGTCACATCCACCCGGTCGTTGTCGCTTTCGCCGATGGTCTGGAACCCAAGGGCGGGAAGCAGCGCGGGGTCCGGCATCTGGTCGGCCGCAACTTGCGCTTTCACGAACACGTCATAGGGCAGGTCGCGATTGAGCGCACTGATGACCCAGTCCCGATAGCGGAACGCGTTGGGGTAAGGGGTGTCGTCTCGCGCGCCCTGGCTTCCGTCCGAGTACCGGGCCAAATCCAGCCAGTGCCGGGCCCATCGCTCTCCGTAATGCGGGGAGGAAAGGAACCGGTCGGCCGCCTTCCCGTAGGCGTTTGGCGAGGAATCCGCCAGGAAAGCGCGGACTTCCTCGGGAGTGGGAGGAAGCCCGGTCAAATCGAAGGCGACTCTCCGGATCCAGGTTCGGCGGTCGACCAGTGGGGAGGGCTTCATGCCTTCGGACTCGAGGCGCGCCAGGATGAAGCGGTCGATCGCCGTCCGCGCCCAGGCAAGGTTGGACGGCTGGGGAGTCGCGACTTTCCGGATCGGCTGTAACGACCAAAGTGAAGCGTTCCCCGCCCCGGGTTCGACGTTCGGCCATGGAGCGCCTCGGCCCACCCAGTCACGAAGAATGGCGGCCTCCTCCGGCTTGATCTTGCGCTGGGGTGGCATTTTCAATCGGGGATGAGAGTGGTCAACCGCCTGAATCAGCAGGCTGGCGGCGGCATTGCCGGGCTGAATGGCGGGGCCCGTCTTGCCGCCCTTCAGAAGCCGCTCGCGGGAATCCACCCGGAGCCCGCCCATCTCCGTCTGGGTGTGACAGGCATAGCACTGCTTGGCCAGGATCGGCCGGACTTGGGTCTCGAACCAATCGTTTCCCGCGCCCGCCGCCAAGGGGCCAGCCGAAAGGCAGGCGGCCAGGACGCAAAGAGTACGGGATGGGCTGCGGCGCGGGAGCATTGGCGATGAAATCGATTCTATCGCGCCCACAAAGTTTACGGGCGCCAACCCCGAGGGGCGGCGAAAAGCCCCTTGCACGGGTGACCGCGTGCGGTAGAATGAGGGCAATCTTTCCGGCGAGGTGGTCGGTATGAAGCGAACCTCTTTCGTGGTGTTAGGCGCGCGGAGCCAGCGACGGGCTGTGTTCGTGCTGGTAATGGGGATCACGCTCTGTGCGTCGTTGGCGCCGGCACAGCAACAGACACCGCCTGCCGGTGGGGGCGGCGCGCCAGGCGGCACGACAGGCGGAACGGGTACGACCACGCCACCTGGGGGAGGAGGTCTCGGCCGGCCCGGAACGCAGCAGCCGACAATGCCCGGCCAGGATGGGCGCCTGGGAGACCGGAACCAGTTCCCTGAAATGCAGCGCATGATCTTTCTGTCGGGAAAAGTCCTGCTCGAGGATGGAACCCCGCCACCTGAACCGGTCGTGATCGAGCGCGTGTGCAACGGCAATCCTCGGCCCGAAGGTTACACCGACAGCAAGGGAAGGTTCAGCTTCCAGTTGGGTCAGAATCAGAATATGTTTTCCGACGCCAGCTACGGTTCGGGAAACGACGGCTTTGGCGGTAGCAGCGACCCGTTCGGCCAGCAGCGCAGCGGCTCGAACATGGGTTCGATCGGCAATTCGGGCGGACGGCCCATCAACGAACGCGATCTCATGGGCTGTGAGATTCGGGCCGTCCTGCCCGGATTCCGCTCTGAATCGGTCCCGTTGAGCGGCCGGCGCGCCATGGACAACCCCGATGTCGGGACCATCGTCCTGCGCCGCCTGGCCAATGTGGAAGGCACCACCATCAGCGCCATCGCGATGAAGGCGCCCAAGGACGCCAAGAAGGCGCTCGAAAAGGCTCACAACCTGGTCAGGAAGAACAAGGCCGACGAAGCGCTGAAGGAATACGGGAAGGCGATCGCGATTTACCCCCAGTACTCGACGGCCTTCTACGAGATGGGCCGGATCTACGAAGCCAAAAACCAGCCGGAAGAGGCCCGCAAGTCCTATCAGCAGGCCATCGAGATCGACTCCAAGTACGTGAATCCCTACCGCCAGTTGGCCGGCATGTACGTCCGCGAGCAGAAGTGGAAGGAAGCGGCCGAGTTCTCCCAGAAGGCGATCAAATTGGACCCCGTCGATTTCGCCGATTCCTACTTCTACAACTCCGTCGCCAACTACTTCTTGAAGAACTACGACGACGCCCAGGCTTCCGGCATCGAGGCCAAGAAACTGGATGCCCGCAACCGGATTCCCAAGGTGCACCATTTGCTCGGCGCGATCAACATCGAGCGGCAGGACTATGCCGCCGCGGCGACTCACATGAAGGATTATCTGAAGTTCCTGCCGGCGGGCCAGGAAGCGGACCAGATGCAGAAGCAGATCGACGAACTCGAGAAGGCCATCGCCGCCCGGTCGGGGAACCGCTAGCAAATCGTCCCCGCTTGACTTTGCTTCCGGCGCTATTCTATCGTCGAAAATTCGGATCTTCCAGCGACCAGACGTCCACGTATGGGAACGAACACCGGCGGCGCGAGAAGCGTGACTCGCGTGTACGACTCGACTCTGCAAAGTGTCGACGAGGCCGAGGGGCTGGCAGTGGAAATGGCGCGGGAAGCGGGAATCCAGGATGACGACGTGCACCACATCGGCATGGCTGTCCGGGAGTGCATGGTCAACGCCGTCGCCCACGGCAACCGGTATAGCGCCCACAAAAAGGTTGAGCTGACGGTAACCGTGCGTGACGGCCGCTTTAGCGTGCGCATTGTGGACCAGGGCGCCGGATTTGATTTGGAGTCCTTGCCAGATCCCTTGGCCGAGGAGAATCTCCTGCGCCATTCCGGGCGCGGAATCTTCCTGATGAAGGCGTTCATGGACGATTTCCAGGTCCGCAGGGCGCAGCCAGGTGGGACTGAAGTTCTGTTGGTCAAGAATCTCCAGGCTCTAGATTGAGCCTTGGTATCGGAAGAATCGAAGATGAAAAGCGCACCAAACAGTAGGAGGCATCATTGAGCGTAAAACTGACAACCCGGCAAGTCGGAGACGTGAGTGTCGTAGATGTTGCGGGGCGCATCACCCTGGGTGAGGGATCGAGCGCCTTGCGTGACTGCATGCGGGACCTGATCGGCAAGGGCCACAAGAAGGTTCTGCTCAACCTGGCGGACGTAACCTATATCGACAGCTCCGGCATCGGAGAACTGGTGTCGGGCTTTACGACGGTCGCCAACCAGGGCGGGCAACTGAAACTTCTCAGCCTGACCAAGCGTGTTCAGGACCTGTTGCAGATCACGAAGCTCTATACCGTGTTCGACGTGCATGACGACGAGGCGCACGCGGTTCGCAGCTTTTCCTGAGATCGAGTTCGCCTGAGGACAAAGCCCGGCGGAGACGAGCGATCTTGCCATCGCTGCCTCCGCCGGTTCGCGACTGACCCGTCGTGTTACACTGGCCCTAAGTCGACCTCAAGCTCTGGAAACATCACGCTGCGTCTCATCAGGCGCGGCTGGGCTAGGGGCGCCTGTCAAGTTTCGAATCCGAGGATGTCGTGGATCGCATTACCCGCAAAGAGTTGAAGACCGACAAGTTCGCCCTCGAGGTGGAACATGGCCTGGAGTACGCGGCCGGACACCGCCGGCAGTTGGCCCGGTATGGGGGCGCTGCCCTGGTCGTAATCCTCTTGGTGTGGGGAGGATTCCGGTATCGCGAGTCTCAGCGCCTGGAGCGCCAGGGTGTGCTCGCGGCGGCCCTGGACGCTCACATCAAGCCTCCCGAGGGAGGAGACTCCTTCGAGGCAATGCGCCGCAAGAATGTCGAATCCCTCAAGAAGTTTCAGGAGGTGATCGACAAGTACCCCGGCTCCGAAGAGGCCCTGGTGGCCTCCACCTATATCGGCTCGATTCGCGCCGAAGAAGGTAACACCGAGGAGGCCCAGAAGGCGCTCAAGAGGGTCATCGAATCGGCGGATGCCAACGTCGGGTCGCTGGCCAAATTGTCTCTGGCGGGAATGTACGCTTCTTCGGGAAAGATCAAAGAAGCCGAAGAGATCCTGCGGTCCCTCATGGCCAATCCGACGCAGTTTGTGAGCAAAGAGCACGCCAGCATCGTCCTGGCGCAGGCGCTTGCGAAAACCAAGCCCGACGAAGCCAGGAAACTCCTGGAACCGCTAAAGACCATCAAGGGCGTCGCCCTGAGCCAGGCTGTCCTCAACCTGTCGGCCGAATTGAAGTAGGGCTGGCCGCCCGGCAGCCCATGCTGTCCCACCTCAGGTTTCCGGTCGCAGCCTCTCTGGGTCGCCGCTATCCTGAGCTGGAGCATCCGTACCGTAATCCCTTTCAGCGCGATCGCGACCGCATCGTTCACACCCGCGCATTCCGCCGCCTGGAGGCGAAGACGCAGGTGTTCCCGGCCGGAATCTCGGATCATTTTCGAAACCGCCTGACCCATACCCTGGAAGTGGCGCAAATCTCCCGGACCGCGGCGGCCGTTCTGGGGTTGGATGAGGACCTGACCGAGGCGTTGGCCCTCGCTCACGACATCGGCCACCCCCCCTTTTCCCACGCGGGCGAGGATGAACTCGACCGGCAGATGATGCGCTTCGGCGAAGGGTTCGACCACAACCTCCACGCCCTGCACATCGTCGAGCAGTTCGAAACCCGGTACGCCCGCTTTCCCGGTCTCAACCTCTCCTTCGAGGTGCGCGAAGGGATCGTCAAGCATTCCCGGGACTTTGAATCCGGAACGTCATCGATCCTCGACGAATACCTGCCCGGCCAAAAGCCTCCGCTGGAGGCGCAGTTGATCGATCTGGCCGACGAGATCGCCTACAATACCGCCGACCTTGACGACGCCATGGCCGCCGGAATGCTGAGCGTACGCCAGATTTCGGACGCGTCCGGGGCGTTCGCCGAGTTGATCGAGACGCTGGAGATGCAGTACCCGGGCGCTTCAGAGCAGGTTCGCTTCAACGAAGCTCTACGGCAGTTGATCGATCATTTGGTTTCCGGGCTCATCGAGGGGACAGCCCGCGCGGCGGAGGGACTGTCGTCGGTCGAGGACGTTCGCGCGGCGAGCCAGCGTGTAGCGCGCTTCCGCCCCGATGCCGCCGAGACCAACTCGCAGCTCAAGCAACTGCTCCATCGGCTGGTCTACAACGCCCCGCCGCTGGTGGAAGAACGCCGGCAGTCGAGCGCGATGATCGCCGAATTGTTTCAGATCTTCCTACGGCACCCCGACCGCCTTCCGGCCACCTACCGGGAAGAGACCGAAACCGAGCCGCCCCATCGGGTGGTGTGCCACTACATCGCCGCGATGACCGACCAGTACTTCCGTAGGACCTACGAGCAGGCCGTCAGTCGTCGCTGGTCGTGACGCTTGATACCTCCACGGTCCGTACACTGTACAACTTCTGCAACTGACGGCAAATCTCCCGCGCCAGACGGCCCGGATCTTCGTCGGCGCTATGCTCAACTTCAACTTTCAAAAACAGGTTGGTACGTTTCATTGGGGATGTATGCTCGATCGAGGGCACGGCTGTGGGCTTTGCGTGTACGGTTGAACCGCACAGAGACTGTGGACCCAACAGTAGATCGCAACAAGGAACGGCCCTAGTACACGGCGGTTCGTTATGGAACCAAATGTCTATTGTTTTCTTTGAGATCTGCTGACACAATCGAATCGTATTGACGCAGCCCGGAGAGTCTCGGGGGGGATTCTCCGATTGACTGGTCGTTCAGCCGGCCTTCCTCAGGCCGGCTGTTTTTTTTAGGATCACTTCCGATCGAACTTCCGGTACGCTTCGTCCAGCACCTCCACCACATGCAGAACCCGCTGGCCGGACCCGTGCAGCTTGACCCCAGCCTGTAACTGCAACATGCAGCCGGGATTGGCGGTCACCACCAGGTTCGCCTTGGTCCGGTTGACATTCCGCATCTTGGCTTCGAGTACCGCCATCGCCATTTCGTTCTGGACCACGTTGTAGATGCCCGCGCTTCCACAGCAGATATCGGCATA
>CAZGUX010000237.1:0-32741 GCA_964529305.1 uncultured Solibacteraceae bacterium
ACCCGAACCGGTCGGCGACACTTCCAGGCCCAGCGTGTAGCGCCGCGGCGGGAAGCCCGCCACCGTCGTCGTGCACGTGTCGGTCGCGAAATCGAACACCGAGCAGTACGCCGGCAGATCCGTGTTCCGGAACATGTCGAACGCCGTCTGCGTCGGCGGGTTCACAATCAATCCCAGACCCACCACGCCGCTGTAGGGCACCGGCGCCGTGTAGGCGCCCGGAACAAACCACGTCCCGTTCACCAGGGTCAGAATGTTGTAGATCGCGTACTTGGAGAGCACGCGCACGCGGTTGCCCGCGTACCGGCCGGTCGTGAAGTTGATCGTATTCGCGTTTGGCACGATCTGGTTCACGTTATAGGTCGGCGATGACAGAATGATCGAGTCGTTGTCAATGCCCAACCGGACTTCCGTCGGGAACAGACATACCGTCTCTTCGCCCGCCGGCGCCGATACCGACAACGGCGGCTGCAAGCCTGCCGGCGCGTTGCAGTTCGATTCCGGGAATGCGGCCGAATAACGGCCCGGCGCCGCCAACGGCTGTGCCGTCGGGTGCGTCGTGTACATGTTGATGTTCAGGAAACCACCGGCTCCCGCCGTGTCCCGATTGCCGTAGTAGATGAACCAGTCGGCATTCAGACCGCCCGTGTTCGTTCCACCGCCCGTCGAATCCGGAGGCGGCAGCGGCAGCGTGAAGATCCGCGACGTCCCCGCCGGCGCTCCCGTCGAGCCCAGCGTTCCGTCCGACTGCACGAAGCTGGCGTACTTCGACACGATCAGAACCCACGTCGAAGCCCGGCCTTGCGTCACCACCTGGTCCGGTCCGCGCACGCCCGTGTCCGTGATCGCGAACGCCACCAGAAAGTGTCCGTGCAACTGGTCGTAGCGCACCGTCGGATACTGAATCAAACAGGTCTGCGGGTTGAACTGGCCCGGGCAGATGTTGTTCAGAACCGCGGTCCCCACCCAGGTGTCCAGAAACACTTCCGACGTCGCCACACCCGCGCGCAGCGCGTTCAGGTTGGTCAACGGCGAGGGCGTCCCCAACACGCCACCTGGCGCCGTGTTGTACGGAGGCGCCGTGTACGGCAGGTTGCTGTTGGTCGCGTTCGGGTTCGGAACCCGCATAATGCGGTTCTGGCCCGCCACGATGATGATGTCATCCGGACCGACCGCGATGTCCGGGTTCGAGGCCCGCTCGCGGCCCGTGGTCACAAACTGATAGAAGTCCGTGCTGGCCAGCCCATCGAATTGCTTGCCAGATTTGGGAATGCGAGGTGTCGGAGCGTAAGGGGTTGAGGGTTTGCGCAGATCGCCGCTGCTGAGGTCCGGATTATACAGCGACGGACCCGACTGCGCCTGTGCCACGCTGAGCAATGGACTGGCGAGGAACGCCACCCCTGCCACAGCAATGAGAGGCAGCCAATGTGAGCGTTTCATTGAATCGTGTTATCCTCCTGAAGTTGCGTAACGCCGTTGTCGTCGACACGGGTCAACGTAGTAGCGTAAGTCATCGAGAAAACAGAAGTCAAGGCTTTTGTCTGACGTATTTTAGGTTTCAAGACGGCCGTTTTCCCGACTACACGACTAATCGATCTCCGTGTCCGACGCAACCGGTCACGAGCTATGCTAGCACAGCCCGGTGAACATTGTAAGTCCTAATGTTGGATCTGCTTAGAGGACCTTACATAGACCCGCGCGGGAGTGTACCTAAAGGGGAAAGTGGTGGGCTCCCTACCAACGTGAGATTGTTACCTCAGCAGGGGCTAACGAGTAATGGGTAAGCGGTACTGGGCTGTGCGGCAGTCTTGCGACCGAAGTGTGGTTGCGGCTGTTGGGATTCGGACCTTATCAGTTATCAGTTGAGAAACGCCCGCTGCAGGAACGTGGCCGCCTGTCCCCGGGTCAAGGGATCGCTGGAGCAGAACCGGTCTGCGGCGCAACCCGCCGTGATGCCCAGCTCCCTCAACTTCTGGATGTGACGGAAAAAGCCGTCCGCGGGCGGTACGTCGGCAAAGTAAGCCGCTTCGGGAAAGGTGAAGGCTTCGCCGAACAAGGGTCTTAGTTTCGCCCTGATCAGGAAAACGGCCGCCTGTCCTCGCGTCAGCGAATCGCCGGCGCAGAACCAGTCCACCGAGCAGCCCGCCGTGATGCCCAACTCCCGCAGCTTCTGGATGTACTTGAACTGCGGGTGGGAGGCCGGCACATCCGTAAAATAGGGCGTCTGCGGGTAAGCGAAGTCCTCGTCCATGATCCCGCGGATCACGAATGCCGCCATGTCCCCACGGGTCACCAGGTCGTCGGGACAGAAACGGCTCGAAGCGCATCCCACCCCCAAGCCCCATAACGCAATCGTGTTGATGGTGTGGAAAAAAGGATGCGCCGGCGGTACGTCCTCGAATCGCTGCGCCGTCGCCGGCGGGTAATACGCAGCCCACGTTCCCCATCCGGCAAAACCGGTCAACAGAAGCCGGCTGTACGCCCCGTAGACCCACAACCCTCCCTCCTGCGGGTCGATCGCGCCTCCGAAGTAGTCTCCCCAGCGATCCTCATAGTTCGGGAAAGTTCCGTCTTTGACGCCCTGGATCGACAATGGCGTCAGCAGACCATTCTTGGTGTTCGTTCCCACGGTCAGGACGTTTGGAAAGTGTCCCTGGGGACCCAGCGATGCGGGCACGTCAAAAGCCGGGTAGAAGAAGTTGCCTCCCCGCCATCGGGTTTGCGCCAGCAACTGGCCGTTGCGCGTATTCACGCGGGCATAGGTGACGGTAATCGGCTCATCCGGGTACCCCGAGTTGTAGGCAAAGTATAGGTACCCGTCCCGCAGGATGGCTTTTTGAACCCCGCTGTCGCCGATGTCGAGGGGGACGCCGGAGTCCTGCGGCACCCTGGGCGGCCGGTCGTAGAACAGAAACCCGTTGACCTGAACCTGCTGCAGCGTCGGATTGTTGCTGGCCGGATTGGTGACGCGCCACAAGGTCACGAAGTCCGACGCGTCGAGAGTGTTCACCAGATAGTAGGAAGAGTAGGTCGCCGCCGTGCGTCCGCGCAGCCGCGGGGGGTACAGCGTCGATACTTCCACCCCATTCCGGTTGCGCAATCCCCACGTCTCCCAGAAGGTCAACGAGGTGGCCGGAGTCGCACCATACATCTGCGCCTTCCGCAGCACGCGGACTTTGGTGTAGAGAAAATCGTTCAGGGCGTTGAACGTGTTGGCGGTCACATAGATGGCTTCGGAGTCATAGCCGAGCTTGGGGTAGTCGATAAAATTCGAGGTCTGGACGCCGTTGGTGATCGACGCATCCATCACCCAGGTGGTCCAGCCGCTGGCATACGTTGCGCCCTTCGAGGCGGAGAGCAGCCAGTAAGACCGGCGTGTGCTGAAATCGAGCGAGACGGCGACGATGAGAAAGCGGCCGTGAATCTGGTCGTAGCTCACCATCGGGTCGAACAAGAGGCAGTTGATGGTTCCGAAGGGACACAGCGCCGGCAGGAATGGCCGGAACCAATCGTTCAGCGTGACGGCGTTGGTGATCTGACCGCTTTTGGTATAGCGGATGATGACGGAGTTCAGGACCCCGATGACTTCTTCCGGCCCCGCCGCCATGTCCGGATCACCCGGCGCAAAGCCTGAATCGCCCGCCGCTTCCCAGGATCGCGACGGCGAGGCCGCCAGCGATGGGGTGGTGTTGGCGGGTTGCGATACGTCGCCCCGGAGATGCTCGAGCGTGGGAACGCCGGGACGCGGCGCGCGAGGCGTCAGCGGCGAAGGCTTTCGACGGACCACGTGCTCGGGAATCAAGCGGCGATTGGGAAATTCAAGTGGCCCGGCCTGAGGCGCTTTCGTCGCGTCGAACGCGATGCCCGCTTCCGTCTTCCCGAACCAGGACTGTGGCGCTGTTTGGGCGGTCGCGACCGGCGCCAGCATCACCGCCAGCACACCCGTCAGACACACCTCAGATAAGTGAAGCTTCACGTTTCCGCTCCCGTAACAAGACCTAGCATTATACCTGGAACCAGCGGGCAAAGGGGTTGTGGCGACTCCACCTCCACTATGCCGCTATAACACTATACCGCGTGACACAAAACGGATTCACGAATACGGTTTGTCAATAGCTTACGGTCGCCAAGTTGGTTTCGGTTGATTGACACTATGCCTCGATACCGCCATACTGACTCTCAATGGCGCGCCGTGAGACCCGTATTCTGGCCCTGGTCAACCAGAAGGGTGGTTGTGGCAAAACCACAACCACTGTCAGCTTGGCTGCCGGCTTCGTCGCGGAAGGCTACACGGTGTGTGTGGCCGATAGCGACCCGCAATGCAACACGACCGAGAGTTTCGGGCTGAACCGCGACGATCTGACGCGCGCCGGCCGCTACACGATCGCCGACATCTTTCTGTCAAAGAAATCCGCCGCCGATATTGTCGTCGATTTCGGTGAGCGTTTCCACGGCCGCCTTCATCTGGTACCCGGGCATCGGGGCCTCGGTTCGGTCTCGCACCGGCTCGATTCACAACTCCAGACATCGCTTGCGAACGAGGACGCCAGCGACCTGGATGCCGACGACATCAAAACCGAACACCGGCACCGTTTGAAGACTTCGCTCGATACGTTGCGCGGCCGCTACGACGTCGTCCTGATCGACACCCTGCCGGACCTCGGCTTCCTGCTGACGGCCGCTCTGATTGCCGCCGATGTTTACGTGATTCCGGTCTTCCCTTCCGGCTACGATCTCAAGGGTCTCGAGACGCTTCTGCGGACGATTGAGAAGGTGCAGAAACGCTACAACCCGCGGTTGCGCCTGCTCGGCGTCCTGCTGGGCAATTTCGACGTCACGGCCAAACTGGACGGCGACATTCAAAAGATGCTGATCCGCAAATTCGGCGAGGAGCGATTGTTCGAAACCGCGATCAGCCGCAGCGTCAAACATCGCGAAGCGACGGTATACGGGCAAACCATTTTTGAGCATGCCCCCGGCCAGCAGGCCTCGCAGCAGTTCGCCGCCCTGACCGGCGAGGTGATCCGCCGTCTGGACACCGCTGCCGGGTCGACGACGATGGACAGCCGTCCCATCGGCGTTGATGAGGCATGGACGCACCCGGACGCCAAACCGAGCGTGGCGTGATCCCGAGGTATAACGTCATAGAGGTATAGTGGTATAACGGTAGAGAGCATGGCGAAACGAAAAGGGCTGCCTGACGGTTTTGATATCCGCGTGCCGGAAGGGCCGGTAGAGTTAGGGGACTACCTGGATGAGACCGCGCCGGCGGCGGCGCCGGGACCGCCGCCGGTGGCGGCCCGCCACGTGGCTCCTCCCCGCAAACAGGTCAATATGACGGCGGAAACGCTGCGCATGGTGGACGAGTTGCTCACGCACCTCCGCCAGTACAGCCAGGAGCGGGATGTCCGGGCGTCGGAGTTGTTCCATGCTCTGGTGTTGGCCGTTTGGGAAGTGCGGGAACAGTTGGACCTGTCTCCGGTGCAGCCGAGGGGCAAATGGGGCAGTCCTACCGCTATGGCTCTTCCCGTTGCGTTGAAAAACTCCTTTCAAAAAGCGATCGTGCGAGCACGTTCGTGAAGGGAGTCCCCATGGGCCTGCGGCCAACCAAAACGAAATGAAAGAACACGCGTCGCAGCCCCGACCGTCCGGGAGGGGGTTGTCATGTTCTTCAACGGTATAACACTATAGTGTTGTGGAGGTATAATCGACGCCTGGAAAACGGCTGCGGTCCAGAATTGGCCGTTAGTACCGGGTATGAGTGCTACAAACGACTTAGTTTGACCTGAAGGGCTGGAATCAGGCGTCATTTCGGCCTATGATGGTCAAATGGAGCCTCCGGTTTTTTCAATCAGCCCGAATCCGGCCTGCTTCTACCTCACAAGCTTCCTTCGAGGCGCGTTGACGAAGCTCCGGTATGCCATCGATCACCGGCAGGGATTGGGGTGCATTCTGGGCGATGTCGGTGTGGGCAAGTCCAGCCTGCTGCGAGTGATTCACGCCGAGTACGCCGCCCGGCCTGACGTGGTGACGACGTTGCTTACCTCGGGCCGCTTCCCTTCTTCGTTTTCGTTTGCCAAGAAGCTGTGCTCGGACTTTGGTTTAGGACCCAAGCGCGGCTTACAACCTCAGATGGAAGGATTCGAAGCGTTCCTGGTGGAAAAGGCGCGTGAAGACAAGCTCGTCATCCTGTTCATTGACGAGGCGCAACTGCTGGATGCGGATTGCCTCGAGGTCGTGCGCAGCCTTTTGAACTTCGAAACGAACGTCGCCAAGCTGATCCAGATCGTGCTGGCCGGCCAACTCGATCTGCGGGACCGGTTGAAGACCCGCCGCTACAAGGCGCTGCGCAGCCGGATCTTCGCCCCGGTTTTGATGAATGCCTTCAACCGCGACGAGACCGCCGGCCTGATCCAGTTCCGTTGCGACTACTGGCAGGTCCCGAACCTGTTCTCTCAGGATGCGGTCTCCCGCATCTACGAAATCACCAACGGCATGCCGCGGTATCTGCTGCAGCTCTGCGCGACGGCGTGGACGTTTGCCCAGATGACTCATATGACCTCGGTCGGCCCGGATCTGATCGACTCGGCCGCCGCCGAGCTGGCGCTCGAAGAGGAAGAAGAGACCGAAGATGAGCCGGCGCTCGCATAACAAGAAGCCCCTGCTTCGCTTTGCCGACCTGGCCGAACTCGACGCTCGCAAGGAAGATTCGCGCCGCGTTACCTACCGGGATTTGCTTGCGCTCTCCAAAGGACCTGAGGATTTCCCGGCCGCCGCCGCTTCCGTGGATCCTGTTAACACAGCTAACAAGCTTGTTAACAAGGAGCCCTCGGATGTTAACAAAACACCCCCTGTTGTTAACAAAACAGCTAGCAGTGTTAGCAACGCTAACACTGCTACTTCTGTTAGCGACACTGCTGCCTCGCCTTCGAAGCAAGTGGGGGGCGGTAAACTTGCCAGGCATCTCCTTGGTGTTCGTATCCCCATGACTTTACTGGATAAACTGGATTTCTGGTGCGATCAAAAGCGAGTCGCCAAGCAGACCGCGGTCGAGTTTGCACTGCGCGAATTGATCGAAGGACGGATCGCTTTTGTTAACAACGCTAGCACTGTTAGCTCAGCTCTATCAATGATAATGATTAATGATGTCGAAGCTCAGGGTCTGGATGATAGCCTAGACCCTAGCATTATCAACATCATCAATCATTACGAGCGCGTCACGCGAAATAAGCCGAAACCGGCGGACATCGAAATCGCCAAGACGCTGGCTGAGTACCCGCCCCTGGCGGTGGAATGCGGGATCCTGCTCGCGCAACTCCGGCCGAAACCAGGCCGCATCAACTCCCTCCGCTACTGCGTTAGCGTGATCGACGAGGTGGTAGCCAACTACGGATCCCAACTCGAAGCGTACGCCGAGTATCTGCGCCGGAAGTTTCAATCACAGGGATCATCCGGGAAAACCCTCTTCGAGGCCGGCGCGGACTCGTAAGCCCTGCCTGAGGGCCCTCCGGTGCCCGTCATGCCCCTTGCTTCGGCCTTCCGCCTGCCGTACACCGGACTTTGAATCAAAACGCGTTGGTGCGTCGTTTCCGCTCCAAAGTGGGCTGATTAGGCGACGGCTGCGCTTTGTGGCTGCAAGCCAGCATCCGAGCATCTCCTCTGCCTTTCTGACGGTATCCCTCCATACCACTATACCACTATACCTCTATAAAGTATGCCGCTATAGTGGTATGCTGCTTTACCTCCATACCACTAAAATGGCACGGTGATATATAGGTAATCGTTATCACTGGCCGTAGTAACCAACACTCCAACTTATTATTTTAGCGGCGGAAGTGCCGTTCGTCCTTCGTACGCGGCAATCACATCGCCGATCTTCCCATCCATCATCAGTTCGCCGTGATCGAGCCACAGGGCTCGCTCACAAAGCTTCTGGATAGTCGTCAGCGCGTGGGTAACACAGAGAAGAGTTTTACCTTGGGCCCGCAACGTTTTGATGCGTTCAATGCACTTCGTCTGAAACGCGTTATCGCCGACGGCGAGGACTTCATCAATGATGAGAAAACTCGGCTCGACGTTGACGGCGACAGCGAAAGCAAGCCGGACCACCATCCCACTCGAATAGGTTCGCAAAGGTTCATCAACGAAGTCGGCAAGGCCGGAGAAGTCGATGATCTCGTCGAGGATATCCATGGTTCGGCGCCGCGACAGGCCGAGTAGGGATGCATTCAAGTGGACATTCTCACGCCCGGTCAAATCGGGGTGAAACCCGGAGCCAAGCTCGAGCAAAGCGGCGACACGTCCGTCCACCCGGACCGTGCCTTCGTCCGCTTTTGACAAACCGGCGACCAGGCTGAGCAGGGTGCTCTTGCCGGCGCCGTTGGAGCCGACGACCGCGACATTCTCCCCTTCGTGAATCGTGAACGTCAGATTGCGCAGAGCCCAGAAACGGTCGTGCGGCGAGCGGCGGAACCAGTTCGCAATCCGCTGGCGGAGCAACTGCCGGTGCCCGTGCCGCGAAAAGCTCTTCGAAACGCCCTTGAAGTCAATCGTTGCCATGACTCACAAATAGTCGTAGAAGCGAGCTTCGAGCCGCTTGAACACCACGTAGCCAATGGTCCAGGTGGCCACCGCGACCAACGAGAGTTTCCAGACCGTTGATGTCAAGGGCGCCCGGCCATCGAGGAGAATGTTCCGCATCGCCAGCACCATGGCAGCTACCGGGTTCAGTTCGTACACATAGCGGTAGTCCGGCGACACCATCTCGAACGAGTAGAAGATCGGGACCAGCCACATCAGGACGGTGTTGACCGACTCGACCACATAGCGGGTATCGCGAATGTACACGTCGATGGCGGCAAACAGCGTACCGATGCCGCACAAAAACACCACGAACAAGCCCCACAGTACCGGCAGCCATAGCCAGTGCACCGTGACTCCTTTGCCGAAGACGATCGAGAGCGTCAACAACAATCCAAGCTGAACGAACAGGTGAAGGCAGTTCGAGAACACGGCGGCAATGGGAATGACCACGCGCGGGACTCCGGAGCGCTTGACGAGCGCGACGTTGTCGACAATTGACATGGTGGAGGAAATCCACGCCAAGGTGAAGAAGTTGAACGGCACGAGCCCGCAGAGAACAAAGAGGGCAAAGTTCGGAATGCTGTTGTTCGGGAAGATGCGCGTGAAGACGAACGTCAAGACGCCCATCATCACCAGCGGATTCAGCAGCGACCACAGCACGCCGAGCGACATGTTGCGATAGCGCACGCGGAAGTCCTTCAACAAAAGATTGGACAGGACGTAACGATAATCGCCGTGCCACATGGGAAGAGGAGAGCCCGGCGTTCAGCGGGAGCGCCAGAGTCTACAGTTTAACAGTTTGCACCCCGCAGACCGGCCAAAACAGCTTGTCTCCCCGAAAGAACCTGGGCTACCATACAAACAAGTCGGCCGATTCGCTATGAGCAGCCGCCTGGCGGGCGGCGCGGTGAGCGGAACGCCGTGTCGTTTTCGTTCGGACCCTTGCAGAGAGGGGCATTGTGGCCAACAAACCATGCATCGCCCCATTGAATCTCCACCGAAAATCCTCAAAGAGTATTTGCGCCCGTATTACCTGAAGTGGCTGTACTTCCCGCTGCTGCCGCACAAGATGCCGTCGTATTTCCGGCTGTGCTGGCGGTATCCGGAAGTCGCGTTGCAGGATGCGGGGCGCATGATGAGCGGCGGCGACGAACCGGACGTTCTGTTTCTGCCGATGACCGACTGGCACACGCGGCTGCAGCGCACGCAACATTTCGCGCGGTCGCTGGCCTCGGCCGGGCATCGCTGTTTCTACCTCAACCCGCACCTGGGGCGGGAGTTTCCCAAGCCGTATCCGTTCAGCAGCGGACCGCGGTATCTGGAACTGGAACCCGGCATCGTGGAAACTCACGTTCACCTGCAACGGGAGCCGGTGTTCCATCAGCGCCGGCTGGAAATCGGGGAGAGCGATGAGGTGGCGCGCGCCCTGGGTCAGTGGATCGAGGCCGCGGGGTCAAAGCGTCTGGTGCAGATGGTGAGCTTTCCGTTGTGGCTGGAAGCGGCCGCGGAATTGCGCGAGCGCTACGGGGCGCCGATCATTTATGACTGTCACGATGTGCTGAGCGGATTCCGCCTGGTGGCGCGATCGCTGGTGGATGCGGAGGAGAACCTGTTCCGGGCCGCGGACCTGGTGGTGTTCTCGTCACGCCACCTGCTCGAGACCAATACCGCCGGCCGGCCCTGGCTGCGTGACAAATCGCTGCTGATCCGCAATGCGGTGGAGGAGTCCTGGCTGCTACAACCGGAATTACGCGAAGAGCGCGGCGGACGGCGGCAGGTCGTCGTCGGCTATGTGGGGGCGCTCGATTACTGGTTTGACATCGAGGCGGTGGAGAAGGCGGCGCGCAAGCATCCGGAGTGGCGGTTCGAATTGGTCGGCCGCGTCGAGGATACGCACATCCGGCGGCGGCTGGGCGGCCTGGCCAACGTGCACTTCCGCGGCGAAATTCCCCATGGTGAACTGCACGACTGGCTGGCTCGATTCGACGCCGGCCTGATTCCGTTTCTGCGAAACGAGCTGACGATGGGTACCAATCCCATCAAGCTGTACGAGTACTTCAGTCACGGCATGCCGGTGGTGAGCGTCCGTCTGCCGGAACTGGAAGAGTACCGCCAGCACGTATATTTGTATGAACGCCCGTCCGAGTTCGTGAGCGAACTCGAGCGCGCGGTCGCCGAATCGCCGGGCGCCCTGCGGCGCGAGCGGATGCGCGTGGCCCAACGCGAGAACTGGACAGCCCGCACCCACGTATTACAGGAGGCCATGCGTTCGGTGCTGGCGGGCAGATTGGCGTAGCGGATCGCGGGACAAGAGGGACTAAAGTCCCTGTGCGCGCTAAAGCGCACGCTACGCGCCGGGCTTCCGGGCGATGGCGACGATGGACACGCCGAAGGGCAGGTTGATCCAGCGGCACAGCCAGCGCTCGAGGCCGAGCAGGTTCTCGAGCAGGGAATTGATCCACTTCGGCAACATCACGTGCGACGTCTTGGGGTAGGCGTCCTTCTTGAACAGCGCCTGGAGAAAGCGCATTACCGCAATCGGGAAGAACAACAGCGTGATGAAGTAGGTGGAGCGGACGACATCGAAACCGGCGACGGTGAGCTTGTTGCGCAGCTCCCATTGCGTGTAGCGGCGCCGATGGTGCAAGGCCTCATCGTGTTCACTCCAGAGAAAGCCAAAGGCGGGAACGGTGATCAGGAACGTGCCGCCGGGCTTGAGGACGCGATGGACTTCCTTCATGGCGGTGATGTCGTGGTCGAGGTGCTCGAGGACATCGAGGGCGCTGACGATATCGAGGCTTGACGACTGAACGCTCATCGACTCGGCCGAAGAGACAACGGTCCGATCGAGGCCGCGCTTTCTGCAAAAGTGCAGTGCATCGGCCGACATATCGATGAGAAACACGCGGCCGAAGTTGGCGAGGGTCTGGACGCTGGCGCCGGTCCCGCAGCCGATGTCGGCGAGCAAGCGGTCGTTGCGCCGGCCGCACGAGGCGGCGAGCATGTCATCGACGACGCGCCTGCGGGCGACATACCACCAGTAGGTGTCTTCGAGTTCGTAGAGAGTCTGGTATTCGCGGGGCTCCACTTAGGGGTCCTGTCGAGGCAATGAACCTATTATCGGCGGAAGCGGATTGATCCATCAGATGGAAATTCTCTCCACGATGCCGCGGGTGATGCGCTGCTGGCGGCGGTCGTAGAGGCGGGTGGTGCGGGGGTCGGCATGACCGGCCAGACGCTGCACGTCTTCGAGAGGGACGCCCTGTTCGAGAAGGTCGGTGATGACGGCGACGCGGAAGGAGTGCGGCGAGAGGCGCTGGGGCAGGGAAGCGTCCCTGAGGCGGCGCTTCATCATGCGGCAGATGTCGTTCACGTGGAAGGGGGCGCCGGAGAGCCTGCCGGTTTTTCCGAGCGCGGCACGAAACAGGGGCGCATCCTTGGGCGCCTGCGCGAGGCCGGCCGCTTCGAGGTAGGCGGCGATGGTCTGCCGCAGGTCGTGGCGCACGGGGATCTGGCGGGACTTGCCGCCTTTCTCCTCGAAGTGCAGCATCCACTGGTCGCCCGCGTCATAGAAGTCACAGCGGCGAAGGGCCGCGACGGCGCCGGCGCGCGAGGAAGTGTAGGCGAGAATGGCCAGCACGGCGCGATCGCGAAGGGCGACGGCCGTCGAGTTGCCGATGGAAGCAATGAGCGCCCGAGCCTGCTGGACGGTGATCTCCGGGGTTTTGCCCTCGACCGCTTCGTAGCGGTCGCCGCGCACCGAAAGGGCCGGATTGAGAAGCACGGCGTGACGCGTCACCATCCCGTCGAAGAAATGCCGGAGCGCGGCCAGGTGCTGCTTGCGCGTGGCGATGCTGAGATGGTTCTTCCGCAGAACGTCGAAGTATTGGCCCACGTCCTTGGGCGCGATGCGGGCGAGTTCCAGGCCGCGCTCGTCGCACCAGGCAAGAAAGCGGTTCACGGCGCGCCGGTAGGCTGTCCGGGTGTGTTCGTTGCGGAGGGCGCCGTAGAAGAACTCGTCGGCCGCGAAGACGGCGGCCTGGCCCGCGCGCCGCACGATGTCGGGCAGGGTGGTCGAGGGGGCGGATGGAGTGAGTTCGGTAGACATGGTCAATCTGCCTCCGGATTCTTTACACGGCCGGCGATGGCCGGGGACAGGCGCAGAAAGTCGTTGGTGTTCCAGGTGTAGATGACCTCGGCCTTAGCCTTGAGCGCGCAGTGCCCGAGGATCGCGTCGTAGATCGCGCCGCCGGCAAGATTGGCCTCGGCGGACGCTTCCGCCATCTCGACATACTCCTGCTCGTCGAGGGCGACGATCGTAAGCCGTTCCCGGATGTTGCCGAGGAACAGCAACGCTTCGTGGCCGCTGACGCGGCGCTTGCCCGGCATGCCGGTAAGGGTCGAGTAGACTTCGGCGAGGCTGTGCGCGGCGCAGCAAGCTTGGGTTCTTTCGCAGCGGACGAAAAGATCGAAGCTGGGCTGGTGGTGGGGATGGTCGAGGTGGAAGGCGGCGACCAGCACGGACGTGTCGAGGAAGTCCTTCACTGGCCATCCCCGGCGTTGTGGCGATCGCGTTGTGCCCGAACGTTGCGGAGGGCTTCCGCTGTTTCGTCGGAAGCCATGGGCTTCGCGATTCCGAACACCCAGATGCCCTGCTTCTTTTGCAGGGGCGTCGAGCTCCGCCGCGGGCGCAACGTTACTTCTTCGCCCTTGACCGTAAGGTCGAGAGTGTCGCCAGGGGAGAGGTGCAGATCGTCCCGGAGGGTTTTGGGGAGAACAATGCGGCCCGCTCGATCAAGGATGACTTGGCTGCGCATATCCCCATTATAAGTGGGTACACCCAGGTGGGAAATGGGGTTACGTCAAGCCACTGATTCAAGGTAGAGCATAATAACGTCCTTTATCTGGCTCAAGCCGACGGCGTAGTCAGCAAGGCCGCCAGGAGAGGGTGAAGCACCGGCGCAAACGGGTTGACAACGGTGACTCCGCGCCAGGTAAATCCATTCTGGAGATCCTCCGACAGAAGGAGACGGCATCCGGCTTCCGCCGCTGCGGAGAGCACAACCGAGTCCCAGATCGCAAGACCGTGAACGGCCGCCAGTTCGGCCGCGCCGATCATCACCGGAGCGGACGTCTCGGCCAGCGGATAGGCATCGCACCAACTCAGCACGGCTTGCCGCGCCCGCGCGGGCCGACGCTTCGCCTTCGGGACAAGAACGTTGAACAGCTCGCCAAGCGTCTGAACCGGGAGAACTATCGCATCCTGTGGCAATCGCTGAATCAGATCCAGCGCCGTGTCTCGTATCGCCGCTCCATTGGCGCCCTCGGCGTACGCGAGCACATTGGTGTCCAGGGCGATCTTCATCGCGGGCCGTCGTACAGTTCGTCACGCGTCCATCGGCCGACTTTTACCACACGTTCCGCCCGGAGCCTGGCGAAGAGGGTGGCGCGCGCGTCCTTGGCGGTGCGTTCCTCCTCGACAACGGGCATGATCCTGGCTACCGGCTTGCCGTGACTGGTGACGAGGACGGAACGGCCCCTCTTCACGGTGCGGAGTATTTCCGAGAACCGGCGGTTTGCGTCCGTGGCCGAAATCGCCTTCTCCATGCGCGATCCTCCCTGTAGTGTTCACTACTATAAGACGTTTCGCCCTGATTGAGGGTACTGCGAGGAGAAAACCGGCTGGACCCGAAAGATGTCCAAGATTGTAGAGACGTTTGTCGGCCAGATCACGGATGCGTGGCGCGAAACGGAATCCCAACAAGTGGCACAGCGCGAAAACGTGATCGGTGAAGCCCGCTGTGCCCGTGTAATGCTCGGCGATCCTTGAACGTGCTGTTCGCCGATACGTTCTACTGGATCGCGCTGTCGAAATGCCGATCGTTAGTCAGCGCCTCGGTCAACCCTCCCGGCTAGGAAGAGTTCCGCGCGCTCTTCCGGGAATCCTGAGAACGCCGGACCATGTCTATGGGGCAATTGAGGGTACTGCGAAGAAGCCAGACCCGACGTATGTCCAAGATTGACAGAGCTGGACATATGGGGGTACCCTCACAGGGTTAGTAAGAGTTCATCATGAACATACATCTCACGCCCGAACTCGAACAGCTTGTCCAAGCCAAAGTCCAATCGGGGCGGTACAACTCAGCCAGTGAGGTGGTTCGAGAAGCGCTGCGGCTCATGGAGCAGAAGGACGAACTCCGAGCCATTCAGCTCCAGGAGTTGCGGGGACGGATCGACAGGGGCCTTGCCGAAGCGAACGGCGGCGAAGGCATGGACGGAGAGAAGTTCATGCAATCCCTGATTGAGGACCTCGACGCCCGCCAACCGAAGCCGAAACGCAAGGCAGGATGAGCCGTTACACGCTCACTCCATCGGCGCAAGAGGACTTGGCCGGGATTCGCGACTACTACCTCGAAGAGGCTGGCGTTCGGGTGGCTCGACAAATGCTTGTCGAGTTCGTTGAGGCGTTTCGATTTTTGGCGCGCAACCCGGGAGCAGGTCACCAACGCGAGGACCTCGCCGAGGGCCGCTCAGTCCTCTTCTGGCCGATGCGGGACTATCTCATTCTGTACAAGCCCGCTACCAAGCCGCTGCAGATCCTCACGATCGTGCGCGGAAGTCGAGACGTTCCAAAAACGGTTGGAAACAGGCGCGTGTAAGCGACGTCCCGTCCGGGATTAGGAGTCCGCTGCGCGTTGGGCGACCTTCATTGCGCTTCTCGTACAGTTCTTCACGCGTCCAGGTTCGCCTCATTCCCTGATCATGCCTTGTGTGTCACGGAGCGGAACCCGGCTACTGCAAACAGACAGCCCGCCACGACCAACACGACAGTATCGGCCGGAAAAGAAGGGTGAGGTGGTGCAATCTGAAGGGCTCCAGGAAAGAACCAGTTTCGAATTGCCGCCGCGAATAAGAGCCCAGCGGCGACGTAGTTGCCCATCTTCGCTGTCACAACCGGATTGTACGCCCGGCCGGTCTGCAAGGCAATCGAGTCATTCGCGAGCGCTGTACCGGTCTTGTCCGGATGATCCCGCCGCACCGGCCCTGCCGCCCATCTCTCAGTTCCGTTCGTGGGATCAGAATTATAATAAGTATTAGTATGGAGGAGAGCGACCCATGACCACCCTGAAACTCACCAAAGTCGGGACCTCGACGGGTGCCATTATCCCGAAGGAGATGCTCGCGCGCCTCAAGGTCGAAAAGGGCGATACGCTCTACGCCATCGAGACGAAAGAAGGCTACCTCCTTACGCCTTACGACCCGGCCATCGCGGACCAGCTCGAAGCGGGCCGTGAGTTCATGAAGGAATACCGCGATACCTTCAAAGCCCTCGCGAAATGACCACCGAACCGCGCTGGATCAGCAAGAAGGCCTTGCTGCTGCTCCATGAGGAAAGCCTTGCCACGTTCGGCGGCGCGCCGGGGATGCGTGACGAGGGCCTTCTCGATTCCGCCCTGGCGCGCCCGCAGAACACCCATGCCTATACCCCGGACTGCACGCTCGCGGATCTCGCCGCGGCCTACGGCTTCGGGCTTGCGAAAAACCATGCCTTGCTTGATGGCAACAAGCGCGCCGCCTTCCTCGCGATAGGCATCTTCCTCGCCCTCAACGGCCGGAAGCTGGTGGCGGACAAGGTGGACGCCATCCAGACGATGCTGGCCGTGGCGGCGGGCGAACTCGACGAAAAGGCCCTCGCCGCCTGGATTCAGAAGAACAGTGCCGTCCGGAAGTAGTTTCGCGGTTTCGCGAAGAGTTGCGAACTTCGATAGTGCCCGGGCCTAACCTCAAGGCTGTTCACTTTACGGGAAGGGACCCCCTCGCTACGCTCGGGGCTGCAGCGCGTTTTTCATCACCTTTGGTGGGCCGCAGCCCACGGGGACTCCCTTCCGGTCGCGGCTCGGAATCGGAGCCATCGTCCCGCCGGGAACAATCGCCCGCTGCCGCTATCGCGAGCGCTGTACCGGCGCGGGGCCCAGTCCCTGACCGTAGCCCGGCTGATTCGGGGTGGTGGGCTGGCGCGGAGTCTGCTGGGTCGCGCCCTGGCCACTCCCGGAGCCCGTAAACGACCCGCTCCCGGTGAAGGTATTGGTATTGCCGCCGCCCGTGAACGAATTGTTGCCGCTCGAGGAGCTCGAGGAAGATGAGGAAAACCCGGAGAACCCGCCACCGCTTCCCCCCATCCCCAGGCCAGTCTGCCCGGTCTGTGCGGTCTTTCCGGATCCCGCCGTGCCACCCGTGCCACCCATACCGCCCATCCCTCCGGCGCCGGCGGCCGCGTTCTGCTGCTCCACCGCGGGATCGTAGATGAACTCCCACTCGTTGTAGAACTCGCGCTCGTTGTAGATCTTGATCCCGCGTTTCTCGACCGTGCTGGCAACGCCGGCGATGCCGTTGCCGAGGCCCATGTTGGCCATGCCCGCTCCTTGCGGCATGCCGCCCTGGCGCGGCGAGGTGAGGATCTGCTGAATCAACCCCAGCGCGGGGTTCGCGCCGGCCTGACCGGCGGTTTGTCCCGAGGGCGTCAAGCCGGGCTGCGCAATACGCCCGCCATAGCCGCCTTGTACACCCATCGGGGCGGCCGACTGCGGAGAGGAACTGCCGCCGACAAAGGATCCGCTTCCGGTAAACGTGTTCTGCGATTGCTGGGGCTGCGGCTGGCCGGGATTGCCGCCCGGCAGTCCGTAGACGGCCATGCCGGATTCCTTTTGCCAGGCGGCGGCCGCCTGCGGCGATGCGTAGGCATCGGGCGCGGGCTGCATCTTGTTTCCCTGCACGCCTTGTCCCATCAAGGGACGCCATTGCGCGGGAATCACCGCGGCGCCCGGCACCCCTGGCTGCTGCGGCTGCTGACCCGGATTGCCTAGCGGCGCGTATCCGGGCTGTGGCTGCGGCTGCTGCGAAGGATCATCCGTGTTGGCGGCAGCCGGCGCCTGTCCGCTGATGGGAGGACGTCCGAAGTTATTGCGCTCGCTTTCGCGCACACGCGGCGCCGCCGACGCGTTCTCTCCGCCGGGCTGCTGGGTCTGCCCGATACCGGCGGCTTCGTAGGTGAACGTGTTGACGCTCTTCTTCTCGTCTTTCGGCGGCTTCTTGGTGAGGGAGTTCTTGTAGACGCCGCCTTCGATCTGAATCAGCTTCCACTCGTCCTTGCCGGTCATCGGGTCGATGTAGCGGCGGCGCAGGCTGCGGATCTGGTTGGTGTTCTCCAGTTCCTCGACGCGCTGCGGGTACTTTTTGAACTTGCGGACGTAGAGCTGGATGGCGCGTTGATACTGCTCGCCGCGCTCGATCAGCAGTTCTTCCCGATTGCGCTGGGTCTCGAAGGCCACGCGCGGCAGCTCGAGGTAGAGCATGATCGCGACGGAGGCCGCCATGACGAAGACGAGGAGCATGGCAAAGCCGCGCTCGTCACCCTGACGGCGGCGTGTTCGACTGGGCGCCCGATCGGTCATGGTCGCGTCTACCTTCTATTGTCACCCGGCTGGAGGCGGAACGGAGCGCCCCCCGGCGACGCCAATCTCGAGAGGCGGATCTTCGACCCGATCGTGAAGAAGAGCCTGCTCCACAATGAGTAAGACGCGGGCGGCTTGCGGAGCGTGCACGGTACAATTGAAGGGATGTTGCCCCGCCGATGGTGTTCTTCTCTCTTTGTGCTGGTCCTGCTGGCGGCCCCGGCATTGGCTGGCCCGATCGACGGCATGTGGCTGGCCAAGTATCAGGACCGCAACGGAGTGACGCGCGAAGTCTGGTTTCATCTGATCACCGCGAAAGACAAGCTGACTGGAAGGGTTCGCCTGAACAACATGGATTTCGACATCCAGAAGGGCAAGGTGGAAGGGGAGCGCGCGGTCTCGTTCCAGGTGGTTTTGCTCTACGACCCCGGATATAAGCCGGACACTCTGGTGTTCACGGGCAAGTTGGCCGGCGAGACGCTGGAGTTGGTCCGTAGCATCCAGGGGAAAGAAGGGACCAGCCAGAAACTGGTCGCCCAGAGATCCAGCGGAAAGCCGTAGCCGCGGGTTCCTCCCCAACTTGTAAGGGGCCGGGCTTGCGATGAGTCAAGCCTTGAGCAAGGCCGTGCAAGCCTCCCTCGCGTCCGGGCCTCCGGAAGCAGACTCGTCAAGGCCCCGGCCCACCAGGATCACAACAAATCGAGAATCTGCCGAACCCGCGCAGGCCAGGAGTGTTCGTCCAGAAACCGCTCGATCACGGCATCATCCACCTGGCTCGAGCGGGCGGTCCCGACCGCCTCGATGAACTCCTCCGCGGTTGCCGCCAGATGGACATAGGGCAGCCGCTCGAGTTCCTTCAAGGGCGTCGACACGACAGGCAGCTTCATCGCCAGGTACTCGAAGACCTTGAGCGGGCTGACGGCCTGGGTGAGCTCCGACGGCTTGAACGGGATCAGGGCCACGTCGGCGTTCGCCAGATAGGGCGGCAGGTCGCGTTGCGCCTTCAATCCGAGAAAATGCAGATTGGATGCCGGGCGCGGGCACTGGCCGTGATAGTCGCCAATCACCACCACGGCGGCGGAAGGATAGGCGAGCGCCACATCCGCCAGCAGGTTCCAGTCGAACCAATGCCCCCATAGAGCGCCGATGTAGAGAATGGTGAACTCGCCACGCGGCATGTCGGCCGGGCGGGGATGATCGCGCCAGACGAACAGCCGGCGATTGACCGCGTTCGGGACGTAGTGCACCACCGGCGCCCCCATGGTTTTCAACCGCGCGACGAGTTCTTCGGCCGACGCCAGCAGATGGTGGCTGAACTCCAGATATTCCTGCTCCACGGCAATCGAATACCAGTCGCCGCCGAGGGACGAGCGCCAGTCGTCGATCAGGTCGTAGACGATCTGAACGCCGCCGGCGCGCAGGCGCTTCAACGGTCCGGCAAAGGCCGGATGCGGGAACTCGGCAATGGCGAAGGCGGGCTGGCCGGGCAGACGGCTGTCCAGAAACCGTCCGGCATCGAACACCGGTACGGGGCAGACCTCCAGGTAAGGGTGTGTGATGCGCAGATTCAGGTCGACGGTCTCATAGCGCGGATACTGATTGAGAAACACGACACGCCAGCCCTGCTGCAGCAGTTCGAGCGCGAGTTGAGTAGCGCGTTGGCCGCCGCCGGAATCGTCAATCGGCACGCCGGAGAAAATGACCGCGCAGCCCGTGAGGCCGGTATAGCGGCGCTGGAGGATCGCCGGCCGGTTGTGAAGCCCGCGGACATAGCCCGCCAGGCGCGACGCGAAGATCAAGTACAGCAGGCCGACTTTTCGCAGCGCATGGGACCACGGTGCGTTCGGGGCGCCGCCGTAAATCCGGTCTACCGTGCGCACGCGGTCGACGAAGAAGAGGGCAGCGGCGGCCAGGAGCGCCAGCGGAGCCAGCCAGGGATGTTTCCACGGGATCCACGAAGCGGCGCCCAGCAGCCCGGCAAACGCGACGAGCATCAACGCCGCCCGCCACAGAATGCGCAAATCGGTGACATAGTGGGCGCTGTGCAATCCGGCTTCGCCGTCGCCGAAGCCATAGCGGTAGGCCTGGCGGGCGACCGCGCGCCACGTACGACGGCTCTCCCAATAAACGATGGCGTCCGGCTCGACGACCCAGTGCGCACACTCGTTGCGCAACCGGATGGCGAAGTAGGAGTCCTCCGCCCACATCGTCAGCCAGTCCGGATAACCGCCGACGGCCTCAAAGGCCTGTCGCGAAAACGCGATCGTCCGCGAAGAAGGCAAATAGCGCTGAAAGTCGACATCGGCGCGGCGGGCGACGAACAGATCGGCCACCATGCGTTCGAACGCATTGCCGGCTTTGGGCTCGGTCCAGCCGGCCACGACTTCGGTCTCCGGGGCGGCTTCAAACGGGGCCAGCAGGCTCGCGAGCCATAGGGGATGCACGCGGCAGCCGGCGTCGGTGCAGGCAATGACCGGATAGCGGGCGTGGGCGACGGCGAGGTTGCGGCCGCGGGCAATGTTGACGCCCGGCTCGACCAGGACTTGGACCGGAAACGGCGCCGTTTGCTGAAACCGCTTGATCGTGTCGACGGTGCCATCGCGCGAGCCGGCATCGACAATGACCAGCTCATCGGGCAGCCGCGACATCGCCGACAGGGACTGAAGCCAGGCTTCGATCGATTCACCTTCATTGAAGACGGTGGAAATCAGAGAGGCCTTGACGGGCGTGCGAGTGGAGGACTTTCGCAGGGAGGCCGCCAGGAGGGCCCGCGCTTTGGGTTCGAGCGTCAGCAGGTCCTTGTCGAAGTCATGCAGAAGGGTGCGTACCGGCCGCGGCAGGAGACGCCCCAGCAGCCCGGCCACCAGCGTCCAGGCGGAAGCGAACAGCGACCTCAGGACAAACCAGGGACGGCGTTCGGCCGCCGCCAGGCGCTGCGCGAGCGAAGCGATGTAGGTTTCCTTGTCGGAGCGATAGCGGGCGTGCTCCTGCTCCAGGCGCCGTTCGGCGGTCTGGCGCTCCTGGAGTTTCGTTTCGATCTCCGCCTGCAAGCTCGCTTCCCGGTCGAGGCTGGCGCCGAGCGCCAGGCGTGCGTGGCGCTGCTCCTGTTCCAGCACCTGGCGTTCCGCGCCGGCCTGCTCGATCTGGGAGTGCAACGCCGCCGTCTCGGCGCGCAGGGTCTCGACCGCGGCCGTCAATTGCCGGCGTTCGCCGCTCAGCCAGCGAACGTCCTCAATCTGGCGCTGCAGGCTGCGCAGGACCACGGCGGCCAGCTCCGGGCTGAACGGCATGGAGCGGCGCCCCCGTTCGATCAACTGCGCCGCCAGTTCCAGGTTGCGCCCGGCCGCCGGCGCCAGATCCCGGCGAACCCGATCGCTCGCCGACGCGAACGCGGCTTTCGCTTCCAGGGCCGTGTGCATGAGGGCGGCCAGCCGCGGCGCCTCCAGGGATCCGACGCTGACCGTCCATTCCTGCAGGCCGAGCTGCCCGGCCAGATGATCCATCTTCGGGTCGTAAATGATCGAAACGGCCGGCGCACCGCTACGGATACCGGCCAACACGGCGTGCAGGCGCATCGCCACCACGAGATCGCATTGGCCGAGGAGGGAGAACTTCTGCTCCGGCGTCAGCGTCGAGGGAGCGATCCGCACGTGTTGCTTGCGCTCCAGGTACGAGCGCGTTCGCTCGGCGACCGCGAGATCGTTCTCCTGGCTGCTGTCGAGGTGCTGAAAGGGAACAAAAACAATCGTGGCCGGCGTCTTGTGCAGAAACAGGTCCAGGGCCCGGGCGACTTCGCGTTCCCAGAATGACGGCGCGACGCCGAATTCCCAGGGCCGCACCACGACCGCCACCACCAGGGGCGTCGCCCCGGCCTGAAAGGAACGCGCCAGGCGCCGGCCTTCTTCCACGTCCGGCTCGAACGCGAACGCCGGGTCCACAGTCACGCTCACGCGCTCGGGGGGGACTCCGATCTCCGAAAGCAGATCCGCCGAGTCCCGGTCGCGCACCGCAATGACATCGGCCGCGTCGCACACCGCTTTGGTGAACGCTCTGCCATGGCCGGAGAGCAGCGGACCCACGCCCACGCCGTACAGCATGACGGGCTTGCCGTGCAACGCGCCGAACACCGCCGGCGCCGTGTAGTAGCTGATCCCCCAATGCCCGTCCGACAATGCGTTGTTCGGATCGAATCCCCAGTAGTCGTGAAACAGGCCTCCGCCGCCCAGCACCACCAGGTCGCTGCGGGCAATCGCCTCGCCCATCGCGATCGTGTCCGACCAGAGGATCGCATCCGCTCCGGCAATCGGCGGCGGATCTTCCGAACCCGACGTCACGTAGAGCGCCAGATCGGGAAAGCGCCCGCGCAACTGCCGGACGATCGTCTGGAGGATGATCTCGTCGCCGGTGTTTCCGAACCCGTAGTAACCGGCCAGAAATACTGTCTTCTTCATGTGTCAGGAAGAGCGGCTCACGATGGGCGGCCTGGTCTCGCCAAGCGCCACGCCGGCCTCCGGAGAGGGCCGCGTGCGAGCTTTCGCGGCGAACGCGTAGACCGTGCCCACCAGCATGAGGTCGAGCAGGGTATTGAACAACGCCAGGTGGCGCGTGGTCTCCTTGGCATCGGCAAGAGACGCCAGCGCGAACTCGATGGAGGCCATCGCGGCCAGGGTCAGGCATCCGTGAAACAGATGCTCGTTGGCGCGCCGCGCCGCGAACAGCGCCAGTCCCACGACCGCCGCGAAGTACGCCAGATAGGCCTCCGCCCGGTCCTCGAACAACCACTCCTTAAAGCCGCTCCAGGTATCGAAGGCGCTGGACCGCGCCCAGGGGAGGAATCCCGCATCCTGGGTGAAGTTGCCTAACAACGGCCGCTGCCGGGCGCCCTCGACCGCGCCCACGCGCAATCGCCACCACGTCGCCCGCGGGGTCCGGAGATAATACGACGCCAGCCGGCCCCAGGACGCCCGGCCGGTAAACTCCTTCTGAAAGCCCGGCTTTCCCATCGTGAACATGATCATGTAGGAGTCGTTGGCCATGTAGGTGATGAACTCCTTCGGCAGGTCGAACTCTTTCAGAAGCTCCTCCGGATTGGGATGAAACGGCATCAGGCCTTTGAAGATGGTCGTGTAGTACGGAATCGCCCGGTATTCGGCCGGCGTCCAGAAGATGCAGACCAGGCCGATCACCACGATCATCGCGATGGCGGCGAGCGTCGCGCGGCGGCCGGCATAGGTAAACAACAGCCGCCGTTTCCAGAAAACGAGCGTCGCCGCCGGCGCCAGTAGAATGGCGTGCTGCGCTTTCGAGCCGATGAACAGGATGACGCACAACAGAAGCCAGCGGCTGTTCCCCTCTGGCGCGCCGGTTCCGGTCGCCAGGCGCACGTAGAAAGCCACGGCCAACAGCAGAAACACGAACGACACCGCGTCGGCATACAACGAATTGAAATAGCAGATGTACTGGACATCGCACGCCACCACCAGCGCGAGAGCCATCGCCCAGGCCGGGCCCGTTCGCAGCAACACCGGGAACAGGAGCCCGAGCGCGAGAAGATACAGCGCGGCGTGCGTGACCGCGGCGATCCGGATATCGTAGTGGCTGTTTTTCGAGAAGACCCGCGTCAACAGGTACCCGGGAGCAAAGGTCAGCCAGCCGGTGGTGAACAGTTGCGCCCGCCGCGGATTGCGCGTATCGAAGAAATCCGTCACCAGATGTCCCTGATACCGGTCGTCGCCAGTCCCGCGGACGGCCGCCTGCAAGCCAAAGGGCTCGGTAAAGACATAATAGTCGCCGTTGTCGGCGAGCCCGACAATGGGCGGGACCAGGCACTGCCAGGCGATCGCCGCCGCGGCAATCAGCAGACAAACCAGTGAGGCGCGGCCGGCGAGAGCTTCCCGGCATGTCAGCAACAGGCGGCGGATGTACTCCATCAAACTGCCCGGTAAATCAGGGTGTTGGCGGCAGTTCTCCATGGTATCATTCGTGGGCAGTCTGATCGTTTCACCGACGCGTTTTTGCCTGCCCGATGCGTCCTCATGGGATCCCTGCCGTTGTGCTGGCCGTAGCGGTCCTGTCAGCTTACAGTTGGGTCGTTTTCCGCTTTGAAGGGTTGGGACCGGAATTCCCTCTGTTCTGGATGTGGAATTGCCGTCTCGACGTCTCCGGGCTACTGGAAAAGTACCTGCAGTTCGACACACTCTGGTATCGCCCCTCCGCCTTTTATCTGCCGTATTGCGTGGCCCGCTACTTTGTCGGCTGGCACAACCTGGCCGGTTGGCGGTTCATCCACGCCGCCAGCGTGATTCCGGTCTGTTGGGGCGTGTACGCGCTGGCCTGCCGGTTTTTCCCCGGCGACCGCCTGGCCGGCGTGCTGGCCGCTCTGTATGTGGCCGTCTACCCGGGCATGTACAGCATTGTGCTCGAGACCTCGGCCTTCGACAATGTGCACATCGTGTTCGTGCTCGCCGCCGCACTGTTGTTCGATTCGGCGTGGCAGGCCTCGGCCCCGGCGGGAAGGTTTGCCACCGCCGGCGTCGCCTTCGTCTGTTGTGTGGCCGCCCTGACCGCCAAGGAATCGACGCTGGTCCTGCCCCTGTATCTCGCGATTCTGACGCTGCGGCAAAGCCGCGGCCGGTGGTGGTTGTGGCTGGTTCCCTACGCGGCGCTCCTGGCCGCGTATGCGGCTTTGCATATCCGTCTCATGCCGGGATTCGGAGACGAGGGCGACTACCGCACCGGGTTCAACGCGGAAGTGATAGGGCACAACCTGCAGAAGTATCCGCTCTGGATCTTGCGGTTCTTCGCGTGGCCGGCCGATCCGCACGCGCTTGGTCATGATCACGCGCGCAATACGGCCATTGCGGCGGTGCTGGCCGTGGCGCTGTCGGCGTATTGGATTCCGCGATTACGCCGGGAGCCCGCGGCGCGCCGTCCAGTGTTCTTTCTGGGCGCCTGGATTGCCGTGTTCCTGGCGCTGCCCGTCTTCAGCGGCCGCTACCTGTGGCACGTCAATCTCGCTCTGTGCGGCTATGCCGTACTGCTGGGGGTGGCCCTGTCGGCGCATCTGCGCGCGCTCGGGAACCCGGCGGTCCGTTACGCCGCGACGGCCTTGCTGGGGATCGGATTCGTCGCCGCCGGCATCGCGTCTTCCCGCGATGCGGCCCTGCGGGGCCTTCATGCCGCGGATTACGTTCTGAATGCCCGCCTGTTCGCCTCGCCGCTGATCCCGCCGCCGCCCTCGTCGGGGCCCGCGCTGGTCTATGTCGAAGACCGGCGTCGTCTGGGCAACTGGTGGCATTACGGCGCGCGGCGGCTGGTTCCCTTCATGATGCTCAATCCCGACATCGAGCAGCAGGTGGTTCCTCCCCGTCCCGAGATTCCTCCGGACCTCCGCGAGCGTTGGTTCAATCATCCCAACGCTTACTTCTACACCTACGACAATCAGGACCGCTGGGTGGACGCGACCGCCGCGTTCCGCGGCGAGATCGCTGCGAGGCGGCGCCCGTGAACCGGAAGTCGTTCTCCCAAGATGGCTTCTTTCTGGCCTTCACCGCGATCTCTTTCGGCCTGGTCGCGTTCCTGCTGACCCGGGCCGATGCCGTTTTCGCGCGCATCGATCGCGACACCGGCGATGTCCTCTGGATTCTCGCCCACGCCCAGGAATCCTGCCGGTTGCTGGCCTCCGGCAGCATCTCGTGGATGGATTTGTTGCGCCGGAGCATCTACATCCCGGACTTCTACTTCCCGTTTGGACGCTACTTCACCGGATTTGACCTTGACCTGAGCATCCTGCTGGCCTTGCCCTTTGTCTCCTGCGGCGGGGCGGGTCCTCCCGCCGTGTCGATCGCGTTCAACGTGCCCCTGTCGATTCATGCCGCGCTCGATGTGTGCGTGTTGTTCCTGCTGCTTCGAAAAGGTCTCGGGATCCGTTTCTGGATCAGTGCCGCCGCCGCGTGGCTGCCGCTCGGCTTCATCTACTTCGCGATTGTGATCAGGATGGGGCACCTGGCGTTCGTGGCGTATTGGCCGGCGCTGCTGGTGGTCTGGAGTTCGGTCCAAATGCTCGGCGCCGCCCGCGTGCGCGCGGGGATGGCGGTCCTGACAGGCTTCAGCCTGCTGCTTCTGGTGTTCGCTAATCTGCAGTACGCGTACTTCCTGTTTCTGCTCGCGGTGGTCTTGTATCCCTGCTTTGTCGCGGTGACGACGCTTCTGAGGCCCCCCATGGAACGGGTTCCCTACCTGAAGACTGTATTCCTCAATTCCGTCGCCGCCTTTGCCACCGCGGCCTTCCCGACTTGGATCCTGGGTCTCCACCGGACCGGGTATCCGGACTGGTACAGCGGCCTGCTGTCCGCGTCGCGCATCGACCAGCGGCCCTTCCACGACCTTGACCTCTACGCCGCTGACCTGTCGCGGATCGTCACCCCCGAGAGCATGGTCTACCTCGGTTGGCCGCTGTTGGGGTTGCTCGGAGTCCTTGGCATCTCCTGCCTACGGCAACCGGCCGCCGATCCGCTGGCGGCGGGAATCCGCCGCGCCTTCCAACCGGTTGCCGGCGCGCACCCGGTGCTTCTGGCTTTGCTGGCCATGGGGGCGCTGGCCGGACTCGTCCACCCCGGAACCCGCTATGAGACTCTGGTCGGCTTCACGGTTGCCGCTCTGGCGTTCCTGATTTTCCGGTTGGCTCAGTTGCCCCCGGCCGGCGGAAGCCTGACCTTCCGCGCGCAGTTGCTGTTGGCTGCCGCTTTGCTCATTGTCGGGGGAGTCCTCCTCGCCACCGCGACCTCCCATGAACTGGGCAAGCGGCTGCTGTATGCCCTCAGTTCCCGCGCTCGGGTGTATCAGCGCACCATCGGCCTGGTGATTCCGCTGTTCATCCTGTGGATTGCCGCGTTGACCGATCTCGCCCTGCCCCGGCGGCCCGCCGTTTCCTGGGGAGGCCGGGCCGCTGCCGCCGTTGCCTTCGCCGGGGTCGCCTGGCTCTTCCTCGCGGACATGCACAGCACGTGGCTCCCCTACTATCCACTACACGCCGTGCGCCCGCTGTTCACCGCCGCGCATGAATACCTCCGTACCAAACCCCGGGGCAGCGGCGGCATCGCCGATTTCAGCGGTCCCCGTTGGGTGGCATTCGGCGCCTACCACGGCATGATGGCCGCCGCATACACCGGCGTGCCGCACACGGCGACGCCCGATTGCACCGACCCGCGCTTCCTCCACACTTTTTACACCTACGGCGGAAAGTACATTGTGTTCGACAAGAGTTCAACCTGCGGCACGACGTTGCTCCAGGCGAACCCGGATTTCGTTCACCCGCTGGTGACCTTCACCGATGGCTCCGGGATCCTCCATTTGTCTCGCACCGCGCCGCGTGTTCCGTGGCAATACGACCCGTCGGCACGTCCTGCCGACGGGGCCGTGCTTGGGTTACCTTCCCCCGTTCTGACCGATCAGGCGCTCTACCCCATCCTCGTCGCCGGCGGCCGACTGTTCCCGCCCGGCGCTGCGTCCCGGCCCGTCACGGTTCACTATCGCTGGCTGTCGAACACCGGTCTCCCCTTCCATGAGCAGTCCGTTCGAAAGCCGCTCGAGGAGAACCCGCTGTTCTATTACTTCGATGGCCGGAATACGTATCTGTGGCTCGTCGGCCCGGAGATCTACCGGGCCCTGCAACCCAATCACGGCATCGGAATCAGTTCGCCCGCTGACGCCGGCGGCTACGACCTGGAAATCTCCATCCGGTTGCCGGGTCCGGCCGTAGCCCGCACATTCCGCGCCCCGGTAACCGTCGCCGCCACGATTCCCTGACCGTCGACGGGCATGAACAGCCCCGACCCGTCATCAGGGAGCGGGTTCCGGTACCCTGCCTTATCGTGTCACCCGCGCGGTCCGGAGCGAGTCCGCCCCGCCTTGGTTATGCCTGGTGATCTTCCCAGCGCGGAAAGGTCAATTCCTCGCTGTCGATGTCACCCCGGCCCGTCAAGGCGCCAGGCAGCCAACGGACAAACGCGATCCATCCTTGGCGTGTCGCGATGGAATACGCTTTCCGCACCCACAACATGACGCGCCAGGCGCGTTGGGAGCGGTAGACTCGCAAACGCTCTTCGAGAGCGGCCGCGAACCGGTAGCCTGGGTCGGGCCCGCCGGCCCTCTCCCTACGGGCGGTCTTCTCTCCTGCCCAAACGCGGCTTTCCGCAATCACGGTGCCCGTCTCGTCCTCGAGGAAGATTTCGTACGCGCCATCGGCGGCCGAATGAAAGGAGGCGAAGAGAGTCGCATCCAGCGAAAGGGGCTTACGCCACCGCAGGAAAAGACGGCGCGGTTCCATCGCAATGCCTGCCTGGGCGGCCGCCAGTGAAAGCGAGATCCCGATTCCGTAGGAGCCCAGGGGATGGAGCCTCCGCCCGACCGGCTCGCCGTGACCGCCTGCCGGATTCATCAGGAATCGCAGCAGATCCGTGAAATACGCTCCGTCCCGCGGCGATCGCAGCCGCAACAGGGGCGGGCGTTGCGCTTCATACGGCTCGGTGAACGGCAACTCCTCCGGACAACAGGCGGCCAGTTCGGCCACGGCCTCCTGGGCGGCGTCGATTTCGAGTCGCAAGTCCGGCCGCCGGTCCGTCAGCGTGACGGTCAACGAGGGGCGGGAGTCGGCAGAGAAGTCCGTCCCTTCGGCCAGTACTTCGCCGCAGGCGGCGGTGACGCGCATGCGCGCAATCTCCGCGGAATCGAACAGCTGCGGCGCGAGCACGCGAACGGTCGCCGGGTACCGTGCGTCCACCCGGATGCCCCGGCCGAGCAGCCGCACCGCATACACATACCGTCCCGAGGACGGATCGCCTCCGCAGAGTCCGGGCTCCACATACGCTTCGAGCGCCGGCGTGTAGTAATCCAGATACTCGACGAGCGCTTCGGTCGCGGTGGCAAACTCGACGCGCGGATAATTCCGCCGCACCCAGGCCAGATGTTCGTCCAGCACGGCGAAGCTGCCCCCTTCGAGCGAACGGAACGCATCCGGCTCGCCGCGCAGAAACATCGCGTGCGTCATGGTCATGAGCACATGGACGCCGGGCCCTCGCGTGTTCTCCCACGCGGACAGGAACCACGCATTCTCCGCCCCGAGCTCCGTGAAATGGGTGTCGTGCGTGACGCACAACTGCGCCAGCCGCGCACCCGGCAGTTCTTCGATAACGTGGAACCGGTCTTCCGCCTGGCACCAGTACATCTGGCGGCCGCCCGGTGGCGTCTGCCCCGGCAGGTAGGCATCCGAGTTGCCTCGCAGCCCGTTCGCTTCGTAGGCCTGTGTACTGATGCATTGATCCTCCGGCGTGGCCCCGAAGTCGAAGGTCCCGGTCCGCGCGATCAGGGGATACCGCCGGTGCGCGGTCAGCCGCGCCAGGTAGCGCAGGGATTGATAGAGCGATCCGGCTTTGCTGTCCCGGTCGCGCAGCGTCCCCAGCCTCTTGATGTAAGAATTGCCGCGCGCCGCTCCGTCCCAGTCGTGCCATCGGTGGCGGGGATTCGTCGCCGGGTCGTAGTAATCGTTCGGAAGGATGCCGTCGGTGGCTTCGTCGTAGCGCAGGCGCGGCTGCGGGGACAGTTGAGATTCCGGCTCGTAGTCGAAGTGGATGTGCGGAGCGTACTCGTGAAACGTTGCGCCCCGTCGGATGCTGTCATCGAGATCGCGGGCCAGCGCGTCCCATGCGCCGGTGGTTGATTGGCGCATCGCCCACTCGACGGCAAAGCGCTGGGGCGCGCACCAGAAGTGCGTCCAGCGCGCCCCGTGGCGTTCGGCGACTTCGTTCATGCGCGCCGGCTTATCAATCATCTGGATCCGGTAGTCTTCCGGGTCCATGAAGTTGTTGCCGTTCCCGAGGTGGGAGAGGGCGGCATAGTCACCGGTCCGCGGGCCGCCGTCGAATGTTTCGCAATCTTCGGTCAGGACGTAGAACACCCTGCCCGGCTTCTCGTCGGGAACCGCCACGGTGATCGAGCACGTATCCTCCGCGCGATCCGCTAGCCCATCGGCCCGCGCGCGAAACGTCAACGTCCACGGCCGGCCCTGATTCACCTCATGCGGACGGTCCGCCCGCACCAGGAACACGACCTCGGTCCGTTCCCGAGGCGCCATCTCCACTCGGACAGAGCTGTCGCTGTCGAGGGAAAGGCCCGCGCCCGATGGCAGGTGCGCGGAGACGGTCACCGTGACCGGCTGATCGGTGGGATTGGAGAGGGTCACGGCCACGCGGCCGGTGCGCCCGCGGTTCAATGCGGCCGGAGCTTGAATGTCCGCCAGCAGGCGGGACGAGTCGATGAGCGCCGCAGGCCCCACTCTTTGCGGCGCGGGGCGAAGCAGTGCCGTGGCCAGCGGCCGCCCGCCCACGATCCCCGACACCCGGACCCTTCCGTTGAGAAGAGGCCGCCCAGCCAGCGTCCAGACCCGGAACCGGACATCGGCCAGGCCGGCATCGATCTCCGCCAGTTCCCCTTCCGCGACAAGCACCTCTGCCGGCTCCGGTGTAGCAAAGTATTCCAGCTCCACATCGCGGCCGGTCCAATTGCCGCCCTCGGGGGCCGCAACATCCACCAGAGCATGCACGACGCTGCCCCCCAGGCCGTACGGCACCGTATATCGTGGCGCGTAGAAGGCGCCGGCCGCGCCCAGTGACTCGAGCAGCCGGATCATGCCGGGCTCCAGGCGTAGGCGGGCCCGATCCCCTGGCGAAGCCTTGCCGGCCGCGCGGCGTCTCACCCACTCGATCCGTGTGTAAGGGACCTCGATGGATTCAGAGCCGTCGCCGTCAAGGGGCATTGGGGCCCTCAGCCTACCGCGGAATCCAGATGTACTCGCCCTTACGGTTGATGTAGCCCAACTTGTCGTCCACCGTCACCTGCGCCATGCCGTTCAAAAACTGCGCGGCTTCGGTAAACTTCGGCTCGATCGTAAATTTGCCCGTCTTGTCGATGTAGCCCCACTTGTTGCTCAAGTCGAGCGCCGGGGCCAGCCCTTCCTTGAACGCACGGGCCCCGATGAACTTCGGCTCGATCGTGAACTTGCCTGTCTTGTCGATGTAGCCCCACCGCGCATTGTCGATACGCACCGGCGCCAGCCCATCGGAGAACTCACCCGCGCGTTCGTACTTGGGCGGGATCACTTTCTTGCCCTTCGGATCGATGTAGCAGAACCACTCGCCCATATAGCGCGCTGGCGCCAGTCCTTCGGAGAACGGGCCCGCGTCGGACAGGGTCGCCTGGATGAAAAACTTGCCCGTCTTGTCGATGTAGCCCGAGGTCTGGATGAACTGATCCAGCACTTGCCGGCCGGTCACCGCCAGCGCCATCCCATCCTGAAAATGTGTCGCCCCGGTGAACTGCGGCTTGATCGCGAACCCCCCCTTTTTGTCGATGAAGCCAACCTTGTTTTCCGTGTTCACGGCGACGGCAAGGCCTTCATAGAAGGGTTGCGCCATCGTGAACTGCGGCTTGATCGCGAACTCCCCCTTCTTGTCGATGTACCCCCACAGGTTGGACTTCTCGTCCTGCACGGGCGCCATGTCTTCGGAAAAGCGCAGGGCGGTCTTGAACTGTGGCTCGATCACCAGCTTGCCCTTGATATCGATGTAGCCGAACTTGTTGTTGACCCGCACCGGGAAGGCGGGATTGGCATCCTCGGTCGGTACCGGCGCTTCGGGGGTTTTACCGGTTTCGCTGGCCGTCGCGGGCTTCGGGGGGTCGCTCTTTTTGTTGTTGGCGCCGCCCGAGTTGGCGCACGCCGCCAGCAGCAGCGCCAGGGCGGCTGCCAGCGAACCTTGTTGCAGGGTGGTGAATCGAATCATTTCCTTGTTGTTCCGTCTCGCCGCGAATTTCCGGTCGGGCGTCATTTCGGGTTGACCGCTTTGAAGGCGGTAACGAAGCTGTCGCCCACATCCGCCGCCGCTTTGGTGATGGCGCTGGCAAACACCTTTTCCCCGGCCAGGCCGTTCTTCGTCAACGCCCAGGTGGGCGCCGCCATCTGAATGGAGGCATCCCGCCGCAACGACACCATCTGTTTCAGCGAGAGCGTGAGCGAGTACACCCAGAACGGCGCATTCGGCGGGTGGTTGAGCGTGACGCTCAGGTACAAATAGATGGGTGTCTTGATGTCCTGCTGCGCCAGCACCTTGACGCCGCGGGCCTTCAGCCTCTCCTCCAGAACTTTCGTGAGCGACTCCGGCGTGAGCCCCAATTTGAGCGCCTCGGTGTTCAACGGATCGACACCCAGGTAGATGCCTTTGATCCCGCGCAGCGAATTCCGTGCGATGGGGTCGTCTCCGGCCAGAAGGGTAACGCCGCAGAGAAGCAGCACGGCCGGCAATTGCAAACAGTTGAAGGAACGCACGTGTTGTCTTAGCGAATCACTTTTGAAGCGGGTAACACCAAACCAGGCGCGGCTCCGAGAGGCGCTTGGTCGGGATCGGCCCAACCCTTAGAATACCGTAGGCGTGGCGGCCCATGCCACGTCGCCTCTGGCGTTCAAAGGACAGACACTGCTGGTTTCACTCCGTTCAGGGGGCTGGTTTTCAAAAAAAAACGGCGCCCCTTCGGGTGAAGGGGCGCCGGGCAGGTTGCAACTTCAGTGATTAGAAGTGGAAGCCGCGGACGATGAACGTCGCCATCTGGCCGCGCGACATCGGAGCGTCCGGCGAATACGTCGTCGGGCCCGTGCCG
>CAZGUX010000238.1:0-86139 GCA_964529305.1 uncultured Solibacteraceae bacterium
CTTGGGCACCTCCGACCACGACGGCCGCAAATGGTGGCGCCGGCAAAGCGGCTCGCCCAAGGGCGGCGTCAATTGGGCCCCGAGGTTCTACGCCACCGAACTGGAGCCGACCGATTCCGACGCGATCCGGATGTATCTCTACTACGGGCCGGTGCGGGCGGGACTGTGCCTGAATCCAGCGAGTTACCGCTGGACGGGAACGGGCTTGCGGACGGCGTGGCCGGACAGTTGGAAGCTGCAGGACCCGGGTTCTTGTGTCCAGGTGACCCCTTTCCAACCGCCGGAGAGGCCGGCCAACGGGCAGGTCGACCTGGAGAAGATCTTCAGCCAAGCCTCGCGAAGCCGGATGGCGTTTTGCAGGGTCGTGGCGCGATTTGAGAGGCGACGTCCGACAGAGGCCTCGTGCCGGATTGAACCGATGGCCCGCATCAAAATGGAATTATGTACCAATTCGGGATCGCTGCCGTGCGGCCCATAGTGACCGGATCGGCGGGTGGCGTGAACTTGGAGACACCCCGGCCAGAGGTCGATGCGACCAGAGGGCGCTGCGGGTCCGCGGCCTTCCGGTCGTTCGATCTCGCGGGGTGCCGGTCGCGGTGCAGGAAAAGACTTCCAGGTAACAGTCCGGTAACATGAGGTCGGTAGAGTGTTCTTCAGCCGGGCGCCCGGCGAGTTCAGAAAACGAGGAAGAACATGAAACGAACTCCATTGGCGGCCATCGCAATCCTGGCCGTCGCGACACTCATCACTCCCGCCTCCGCGCAAAGCCTTTCCGACCTGTTGCAGAAAGCCATCTATACCCAGGAAACCGTCGGCGATCTCGACGGCGCCATCCAACTCTACAGACAAATCGTCATCGCCTCCAAAGATACGCGCCCTTACGGAGCGCAGGCGCAATACCGGCTTGGCTTGTGCCTCCTCAAGAAAGGCAATCAGACCGAAGCCGTCAATGCCTTCAAATCGCTGGTGGAGCACTATCCCGAGCAGACCGACCTGGTGGCAAAGGCGCGCGAGCACCTCGCCGGCGGAATGGACCTGCTGCCCGCCCCGTGGACCGACGGCGAGATCCTGGATTTCCGCATGAAGGTGGGCAGCATGGTCGGGGCCACTCAGGTCTTCTCGGTGGATCGCGGCGCCGCCGATACCTGGCTGCTCAAGACATGCATGTACCTCGGGGTGGGAACCATGAACAGCCGCCTGGAGGTCCGGCGGGACAACATGCGGCCCGTTGAATCGTGGTACCGGAACTATCTCATGGGCACGGCGCATGCCGTCTACCAGGGCAACCTGGTCCGCGTCGAGCTAGCGGGAAAACCGGCAACCACTGTCAATCTGGAGGGTCCTGTCTACGACAACGATTCCTTCTACCATCTGATCCGGCGATTGCCGCTGGCGCCCGGCTACAAAACAACCATCGGCGTGATCTCTCCGTTGGGTGCCGTTCCGGTCAACATCACGGTCCAGGTGATCGGCCTCGAAGACGTCCAGACGCCGGTGGGCAAGTTCCAGGCATACAAAGTCGAGATGTCGGCAATGCGGCAGACCTTCTGGGTCGCCAACGAACCGAGGCGGCTTCTGGTGAAGTACGAGGCGGCGACCATGACCGCCGAATTGTCCGGGATCCGCCAGCGTGACCGGCTGACGCCATCGAACTACGCCAATCCGGCAGGATACTCGGTAGAACTTCCGGCGGGTTGGCTGACGCAACCAATGCCGACCCCGGCAAAGGACATGGTGATGCTTTTGGATCCGGAAGCCACGGCCAATGTGCTCATCTGGTCCGGCGCAAAGGCCGCCGAGCCGGCAGCGTTCGAAAGCAGCCTGCGCAAAGAGGCGGACCAGGTCATCGAGAACCGGGTGAAGTCACTCCCCGACTTCAAAGTACGACCCTCGAGCTGGCAAACGCGGCAAATCAACGGGCGGCCCGCACTGAGTCTGATTGCCGACTACACGCCAATGAACAAAGCGACTGCCGAGTACATGACGTGGGTCCGCAACGAAAGCCTGATCACTCAGTTCCGCGTGATGTGCGACCCGGGCGACTTCGAAGTGATGCGCAGGCGGATGGATCCCATCATTGACACCATCCGGCTGAAGTAAACATCCATGTGGAGACCGCTCAGCAGCAGGATTGGCCACGACACCAGCGCGTGGCCCGTCCTGCTGCTTTTGCTCGGGGCTGTATTGATTCCGACGGCGTGTGTGCTGTGGCTGTTGCAGGATGCCGCCGGTAGCCAGCAGATTCTGGCGCGGCAGCGGCTGGGGGAAGCCTACAGTAGCCAGATCGGGCTGTTCCGGCAGAATGTGGAGGCGTGGTGGGACAAGCGGCTGCTGGAGCTGGATCAGTGGGCCGAGCGGAATCCGGCCCCGGCCGTCTTTGCGCGAATCGCGCGAGAGGGCATCGCGGACAGTTCGCTGATCTACAGTGCGGACAAACGGCTGGTCTATCCCGCAGGTCAGCCGCCGCCCGGTGCCGACCCGCTCGCCACCCATGCCGGGTGGAACCGGGCCCGCGACCTGGAAGGCAGTGATCCCTCTGGAGCGGCCGCCGCCTATGCCCATCTTGCCCGCGATACGATAGCCGGCGGACGTGCCCTGCAAGGCCAGGCGCGGTGCCTGATGGCCCTGCGCCGGCGCGAGAGTGTGGTCCAACTGGTAACGGAGCGGTTCGCCGGAAATCAGTTCGAGCGCGCGGCGGATGTGCAGGGCCGGCTGATCGCCGCCGATCTGGAGTTACTGGCGCTGCGGCTGATCGGCAAGCCAGGGGATCCTCGTTTCGCCGTCCTGGCCGCTCGGCTGGCACGCCGTCTCGATGATTACGGCAACACGGCCATCGGGGCGCCGCAGCGGCGCTTCCTGATGTCCGAGTTGCGCTCGCTGGGACTGCCTGCCCCGCCTTCGTACGAAGCCGAACAGACCGCGTCGCGGTATCTGGAGAACGGACCGGATGGCGAGTGGTTCACGCTTCGCACGCCCAAAGGCCGCGTGGTCGTGTTGCTGCGCCCCGCCACAGCCCTTCGCCAGATCGCGGAGTTCGCCGGCGCCCAGCGTTTCCCCCAAGGCGTGCATGCCGTGGCGTTGCTGCCGGGAGCAAAGGCGCCCGGGTCCATTCTGACGGAGACGGCCGCCGGCCCGCGATTTCCCGGTCTGCGGCTGGCCCTGTGGTCGGCGGAGGCGGATCCGGCCGGGACTCTGGCGCAGGGCAGCGCACTGGCGTACTTCTGGGTAGGGCTGCTGGCGATCGCCACTACGGTGGTGCTTGCGCTGCTGGTGGCGCGGGCGATTCAACGCCAGATGCGCCTGGCTCGCCTCAAGACGGATCTGGTCGCTACCGTCTCCCATGAGTTGAAGACGCCCCTCGCTTCCATCTGCCTGCTCGTCGACACTCTTCTCGACGACCCTCAGCCCGACCCGGTCAAGACCCGCGAGTACCTGGAGTTGATCGCGAAAGAGAATGCCCGCCTCACTCACCTGATCGACAACTTCCTCACCTTCTCCCGAATGGAGCGGGGCCGCCGGAGGTTCGATTTCCGCGAGATGCGTCCGGAGGAGGTGGTCCACGCTGCCGCCGAAGCGATGCGCGAACGCTTCTCCGCGCCGGGTTGCCGCCTGGAGATCGAGATTGAGCCCGAACTGCCGGCGGTCTCCGCCGACGAGGGCGGACTCGTGACTACGCTCACTAACCTGCTGGACAACGCCTGGAAATACTCCGGCGACGAGAAGTGCGTCACGTTGCGCGCCTACCGCGACGGCAGCCAGGTCTGCTTCGCGGTGGAAGACAATGGAATCGGAATCCCGGCCCGCGAGACGCAGAAGATTTTCCGCAGGTTCTACCAGGTGGACCGTCGCCTGGCGCGGGAGCGCGGCGGCTGCGGATTGGGCCTTTCGATTGTCGAGTTCATTGTCCGGGCCCACGGAGGATCGATCTCGGTGGCTTCTCAGGTCGGAAAGGGCAGCACGTTCACGGTCACGTTACCCGGAGTCACGCAAGGGGCCGGTGCATGAGCCGCATCCTGATCGTGGAGGACGAGCCCGCGATGCTGCGCGGACTCAAGGACAACTTCCTCGCGCATGGGCATGAAGTGATCATCGCCACCGATGGGCAGACTGGCATGGACCGGGCTCTGTCGGCGGACCCCGATCTGATCGTGCTCGACATCATGCTCCCGAAAGTGAACGGGTACGAGATTTGCCGCGCGGTGCGGGAACACGGCCTCGACATGCCGATTCTGATGCTCACCGCGAAGGGGCAGGAAGAGGACGTCGTGCTGGGCCTCAACCTGGGCGCCGATGATTGCGTCACCAAGCCCTTCCGCATTCGCGAACTGCTGGCGCGGGTCCATGCGTTGTTGCGCCGGCGCCAGACTTCCCCGGCGGAGCCCATCCGCTTTGGCGATTGTGAACTCGACCTGGAAGCGCACCGCTTTCACCGCGCCGGGCGGGAGGTGGAACTGACGGCCAAAGAGTTCGGCTTGTTGCGGCATCTGGCGTCCCACCCCGGCCGGGCGTTTACGCGCGACGAGATCCTGAATCACGTTTGGGGCAGTTCGATCATGGTGACGTCGCGAAGCGTCGACCGGTGCGTCGCGACCCTGCGTGCGAAGATCGAGTGCGATCCGGCGAAGCCACGGCTCATTGAAACGGTCCGCGACATCGGCTACCGCTTCGACCCGGGAGATGGGCAGGCGGGCACGTGACCGCGCGCTTTGACGAGCGCCTGCCGATCGCTCTGAACCGCGGCCGGAAGGCCGCGGACACGGCGTTGAGGGCAGAGGGCGCTTACCCGTTCGGGGCACGCAGGTCCGCGCGGCCTTCCGGCCGCGGTCGGATGAGCGGGGCGGCGATCCGGCGGGGACTGCCGCCGGCCGATCGAACGACCCTTACGCCACCGCTTGCGCGCACATCCCGGCGATAACGCCCACGGCCTCTTCCACTTGCGCGCGCGTTACGTCGTAATGCGTCACCGCCCGCACGCGGTATTCGCCGAACGGGTTCACCTTCACGCCGCGCTCGGAAGAGCGCCTCACGAACTCCGCCGCACTCATCCCCGTGCCGTCGACCTCGAACATCACGATGTTGGTCTGCACCTTGGAGGGATGGACCGTGATGCCCGGAATGCCTTCGATCGATTGCGCGAAGAAGCGGGCGTTGTCGTGATCGGCCGCGAGCCTGGCGGGATGCTGCTCGAGTGCGATCAAGCCCGCCGCCGCCAGGACGCCCGCCTGGCGCATGGCGCCGCCCAACCGTTTCCGGTACAGGCGCCCGCGCTCGATGTGGGCCGCCGTGCCGCACAACAGGGAGCCGACCGGCGCGCACAAGCCCTTCGAGAGGCAGAACGACACCGAGTCGCAGCGCTCCACCACCTGGGCCACCGGGCAGCCCAGGTAAGCCGCGGCATTGAAGACGCGGGCGCCGTCCATGTGCACCGGAATGCCCTCGTTGTGCGCGCCGTCGCAGATCTCGTTGAGCACCGCCTGTGGATACACACGCCCGCCGCCAACGTTGTGGGTGTTCTCGACTTCGATGAGGCCGGTGGGCGCCCAATGCGGGCTGAGCTTCCGGATCTCGGCGCGAACGGCCGGCCAGCCGAGGATGCCGTCCTCGGTCGGGATCGCGCGCGCCAGGCACCCGTTGAACCAGGCCATCATCGCCAACTCGTAGCTGAGCAGGTGAGACCGCGAGTCGCAGATGACCTCCTGGCCGTGCTCGGTGTGCACCTTCACGGCGATCGTGTTCGCCATGGTGCCCGTGGGGACAAAGACCGCGGCTTCCTTGCCCATGATCTCGGCGGCGCGCCGCTCCAGCAGGTTCACCGTGGGGTCCTCGCCGTAGACGTCGTCGCCGACTTCGGCTTCCGCCATGGCGCGCCGCATCTCCGGCGTTGGCCGGGTTACCGTGTCACTGCGCAGGTCGATCGTTTTCATTCGTGAATGAACTCCTCGAAGACTTCGTTTGAGAATAATACGCCGCGATCAGTGAGGCGCAACCGGTGGCCTTCCCGCGCCAGCAGGCCGCTTTCGAGAAAACGCGCGATGGGCTTTCCGAAACGGCTCAGGTCTTCCTCATCGGGCCGGACTCCCTCACTCAGGCGGAGCCCGACAAAGAACTTCTCTTCCCGTGGCACCGCCGGAGAGGAGACGCTACGGGGGGCCTGGCCCGCCAGGCTCCGCTCGACGTACTCCTTCGGCGACTCTACATTCTGCCAGCGCAGGCCGGCATCGAAGGAGTGGGCGTCGGCGCCAAATCCGACGTAGGGTTCCAGCCGCCAGTATTTCAGGTTGTGCCGCGACTCCCATCCCGGCCTTGCGAAGTTGGAGATCTCGTAGCGCGGGATGCCGAGCGCGGCCAGGGTCTCGACGGCGTGCTCGTAGAAGTCCGCGATCTGGCCTTCCGGGGGCACGTCGCCCGCCCCGTAGCGCACACCGCCCAGCAGCAACTCCTTACCCAACCGGCTATCGTCGTCGACTTCCAGCATGTACACCGATACGTGCGGAGGTTCCAGCCGCGCGATCCACTCGAGCGAGGCCTTCCACCCCGCCCAGGTCTGCCCGGCGAGGCCGGCGATCAGGTCGACGTTGAGGTTGCCGAGGCCGTTCTGGCGAAGCAGGCGCATCTCCCGCTCGACGATCTCCGGCGTGTGTTTGCGTCCCGTGCGCGCGATTTCGGCCTGAACGAACGACTGCACGCCGAGGCTGACGCGGTTGATACCGGAGCATCTCCAGGCGTCGATCCGCTCAGGCGTTACCGAGCCGGGGGCGGCTTCGAGTGTGGCCTCCGTCCAGTCGCTGCCTGGGATCAGCGCCATGGCTTCGGCCAGAAAGCCCGCATCCATCACGCTGGGCGTTCCACCGCCCCAATACACCGTCTCCGGCGTCCATGGCCAATCGGTCCCGCGGATCTCGCCGAGGAGCGCCCGCCGGTATTCCCCTTCGAGTTCCTTTGGGAACACTCCGGACGCAAAGTTGCAGTAGGTGCACTTCTGCGCGCAGAACGGATAGGAAAGGTAGACGCCTGACACGAGCCAGCTACTTCTTTTTTGCGGGCGCTTTGGGAGCCGCCAGCAGGCGGTCGATTTCCGGGAACAAGGCATTGCCCTCGAACACGTCCTTGGTTGCCGGACCGTACACGATATCGTTTCGGATCACGCCGTCGGCGTCGATGAAGAAGACGTGTGGGATGGGCAGGGACGGCGATTTCGGCCGCACGTACGAGTACGTCACCTGGCCGCAGTCGAACAGAATCGGGCTGTTGACTTTGTTATCGGCAATGAACTTGGCGACCCCGTTCTTGTCGCTCGGGGGATTGACCACCGAGAGAACAGCGATGCGATCGCCGTATTTCGCCTTGGCCTTTTCCAGAACCTTGGAGAACTCGGCGCAATGGGGGCAGGAGACCTGCATGAAGTCGACCAGCAACAGCCGGCCCCGATAGTCGGCCGGTTCAAAGAACTTTCCTGACGAGTCCGGCAGCGTAAACCCGGGGGCGCGCTTGCCGACCAACTCGCCGGCGCAGGCAAGAGTGAATGCGCAAAAAAAGAGCGCAGCCAAAGAACGCATGCCTACCAGCGTAACATCGAGATTCCGGCCCCATTCGCTCCGCCTCAGATTCAGAAGGTGTAACAAAATCGTCCGTACACTCTCCGAGGGGCGATCCCCGCTGGCTGGCCCATCGGGCGAGCCCGGCGATGTCCTGGAGCGCACGGCGTCAGCCGTGGGGTTGCCTTCCGCCGCGGACCCACTTCCTCAGTGGCGGGTGATGGTGAGCGAGCGCCAACTGGCGTTCCCAGTGGCGTCGCGGGCACGGATGGTGATCCGGTTGATGCCGACGTAGAGGGGTAGTGCGGAAATGGTCCACTGGGTGACGCCTTCGGCGACTCCGGCGCCAGCAATGGAATTCGACCATTCGATGACCCGGGCGGACGGGGACGCCGTACCCCGTATGGAGATCGAGGCCGAGTTGGTGGCCAGAACGGTATTGGCCGGGCTCAGGATTTGCAAATCCGGAAGGGCCGTGCCGCCCGCAGGCGGAGGCGGTGGGGTTTCGGTTCGTTGGACGACGGCCGTCGATGAGGCGGAGACACCTGCAGAGTCCAAGGCCGTGATTGTGATGCGATTCTCGCCCGCGACGAGCGCGATCGAAGCAATCAGCCAGTCCTGGCTGCCGCTGGCCGTGCCGAAGCCGCCTTTCAAGTTGCTCCAGCTCACACGGTACGGTGCGACTCCGCCGGAGACGCTTCCGGCAAGAGCGATCGTCGCCGAAGTCGTGGACGTGACTGCCGGCGAGACCGTCACCAGGAGGGGACCGGGCGTGGGGACCGGCGGCGGAACAGGTCCGGGAGAGGGATTCGCCTCGGGCGCTCCGTATAACTCGCGGATTCCCGCGAGGTCATCCTCCGTCAACGCGAAGTGCCTTCGGTAGTAGGGATACATCACGCTGCCGGGTTTGTCCGAGTGCCCCAAGCCCAACGCGTGGCCCAGTTCGTGCAGCGTGACCGAGTACAGATCGATGCCGGTTCCGACGCCCCAGGCCTCGTCGGCGTCGAAGTGCATGTCGCCGGCGATGGGCTCCGGGTTGGGCGGCGACGGATAGAAGGTATGGGCCAGAACCCGGCTTGGCCCATCGAACGGATAGGCGTCCCCGTGCGTTCCCGCGGCAAAGAACAATGCAATCGTCCGAGCCGCATCCGCGCTCCCGGCAACCTGGAACCGTACGCGTGCGTTCTTCGACCATTCCTCGAGCGCTCGATGGATCTCCGCGAGCGCCGTCTCCGAAGACATTTTGTCGGTTAGGGGACCGAAGAGCACGCCCAACCGGACGTACCCGTCATCGTCTTTCGCCCAGCCCGCGCCGACTTTGACATACTGGCCGGCAAAGCCGCCTGCGGAGACCGCGCCGGCACACGCGACCACCGGTTCGCCGTCCAGCAGTTCGCCCGACGCGGGAAAGATGTAGGCTACTTCGTCGAACACGGTCAGCCGCAGTACCTGCGCCGGATCCCCTTCCACCAGGACTTGGTGTAGCAGGAGATCGGGGTTCTCGTGAATCGCCAGACCGTAGGCGCGGATCACGCCGCGAAGGGCCTCCATGTTCACGTCGAGATGGGCCTCGACAACGAAGGCCGCGATGCCGGAATTCGCTGAGATCTCCGCGCTGATCTTGTCCGAGACGGCCAGACGGTCCACCCACTCCGCGCCCGTGGCGCTCCAATCGGTCCCATCGGGAGCGGCCACCACAAAGCCCTGGTCCGGGATCGACCCCACGATCCGTAGACCGTGGCCGGTCAACCGTTCCGCATCGTCGATGCCGGGCGGATGAGAGTAGCCCAGGAGGTAGTGCGCAAGACTTCCGCCCAACCGGAGCGGCCTCTGGCTCCCCTCAATCGCCGGGCCCGGCCCCACTCTTCGCGACTTTAGCTTGAGCCTGATTTCTTCGCCGGCCCGCGCGGTACTGCTGCCCCAACCGCAGGCAAACAGGATGGCGGCAGCCAACCAGCGACGTAACGGCAAATGGGTCACTTACTTACCCGTATCGGTGAATGCCGCCGGTTCTTGAATCCGGCTCGCTACAGCCGGCAAAAGAGAAAGTGAGAACTTTTCCCCCGTGCGGGCACTACATAGACAAAGGCATCCGTCAGTGCCTCACGTGAATGTGAATCGGACGCGGGCGCAGGACCCCCCTGTCGCCCGCTCTTCCTTTTCAGGCACATGGGCTCGAGCGACGGGCGCGATGGAGGTTGGGATGCGAGCCAAACTCGCGGTCACTCTGTGGCTGGCGCTCGGGATGCTCGCGGGCGGCAGCGTTTCCCGAGTGCGGGAAGCGTCCGCGGACACCGAGACCGCCTTTCTGATTGACACAATTGCCGGAGGCAACTTTCTGGGGGATGGCCTTCCCGCCTCGAGCGCCCAACTCAGCGACGCTCAGGGAGTGGCTGTCGACCTCGCCGGCAACCTCTACATCGCGGACCCGGACAACCACCGGGTGCGCCGTGTCGGCACGAACGGCATCATCGAAACGGTCGCCGGAACCGGATCTCCAGGATTCTCCGGCGACAACGGCCCCGCCACCAAGGCACAACTCAATCTGCCGTACGGAATTGCCGTCGACGGCACGGGCACGGTCTACATCGCCGACTTCGGAAACCGCCGCGTGCGGCGCGTGACCGCCGACGGGGTGATCCATACGTTTGCCGGGAGCGGGGAGAACGGGAGCGCGGGCGATGGCGGGCCTGCGGCGGAAGCCAAACTCAGCGGCCCCCGCAACGTCGCACTCGACTCCCAGGGGAACCTGTACATCTCCGATTTTGCGGCGAACCGCATCCGCCGGGTCGCCGTGACCGGCGTGATCGACACGCTGGCCGGGGCCGGGACGTGCGGCTTGGATCCCGATCCGGCGCCTGCCGCCCAAGCCCAGTTCTGTGGACCGGCGGGTTTGGTGACCGACACCACGGGCGCTCTGCTGGTGGCCGACAGCGGAGGCAATCGAGTTCGCCGCATCGCGGCAGGCGCGGTCACCAATGTCTTCGGCCTGAGTCCGGAGGGCGCTCCCCTGATCTTCACGCCCACGGGCGTGGCGCTCGACGGATTCGGCAACCTGTACATCGCGGAAGCGGGACGCCGCCGGGTGTGGCGGATCGAGGCAGGCGGCGCCGTCCGCCAGATTGCGGGCGCCGACTCGCCAGGCTCCCTGCGAAGCCTGGACGCGGCACGCGATGTGGCGGTGGACGCGCTCGGCGCCGTCTACATCGCCGACGGCCGGCGTGTCCGGCGTCTGGCCCCGGATGGGACCGCCACCACCGTTGCCGGAGATGGCACCTTTGGATTTCGAGGCGACGGCGCGCCGGCCCTGCAATCGCAAATGAACCAGCCCAGCGGCGTAGCCGTGGGGCCGGACGGATCCATTTACATCGCCGACGAAGGCAATCACCGGGTCCGCCGCGTATCGCCCGCGGGAATCATCTCCACGATCGCCGGGACCGGTTCTCCCGGGTTTGGAGTGGACGGCCCCACTCCACTGGAAACCGCGGTTGCTTCGCCGACCGGGTTCACCCTGGATGCCGGTGGGTCGTTGTGGTTTACCGAGCGGACCGGCCACCGGGTGCGCCGCCTCACGCCGGGAGGAATCCTAACCACGGTGGCGGGAGCCGGCTCGGCCGGGATCGATCCGGACAACCGCGCCGCGACGGCCTCGCGGCTGAACTCGCCGGCGTTCGCGGTGGTCGATCCGAAGGGAGACCTCTACATCGCCGACACGGAGAACCACCGCGTTCGGCGAGTGAGCGCAAGCGGAACCATGACCACCGTTGCCGGCAATGGCAACCAGGGGTATTCCGGCGACAGCATCCCCGCCGTCGAAGCGCAGTTGAATCGCCCTTCGGCTTTGGCTTTTGACGCCGATGGCACCCTCTACATCGCCGACAGCGGCAACAACCGTGTCCGGTGCGTTGCCGACGGAAAGATTCTCACGGTCGCCGGGGAAGTTCTGCCCCTTTCGAACCCAAGCGGCCTGGTCTTCGGACCGGATAAAACGTTGTACATCGCCGACTCCGGGAACCATCGCATAGTCGCCGTGAATGCCCGGGGCGAAATTCGCGTCGTCGCCGGCACCGGCTTCTCGGGTTTTTCGGGAGACGGCGACCGCGCACTCGAGGCCGCGCTAGCCTTCCCCACCGCCCTCGCCGTGGATAGCAGCGGCGCGATTCTGGTAGCCGACCAGCGCAATCACCGGGTTCGCAAGCTGACGCCGAAGAAAGTGGACCCCCCTCCTCCGCCGATCACCGAACCGCTGATCCTGACGCTCCGTCACACGGCAAGCCGCGAACCGGGCGCCGTCGCTCCGGGGCAGTTGCTGACCGTCCAGGGCAACGGCATCGGCACGCCCCAGTTTGTCGCCGGCGCCTTCAACGGGGAGGGGATTCTTTCCGACACGGTGGCCGATCTCCAGGTGCTGTTCGACGGCAAGGCCGCGCCGATCTTCTCTACTTTCGAGAACAGCATCAACGTGCAGGCGCCGTATTCGATTGGCGGCAGGATGCAGACGGCCATTGAAGTACGCCGTAAGAGCCAGGCCGTCGGCTCCGCGACCGCGGACGTGGTGCGCTCGGCGCCGGGAATCTTCACCGTGGACGGGAGCGGCTCGGGCGCGGCCATCGCCCAGAATCACGACGGCATGCTGAACACGGCGCTCAACCCGGCCGTTCGGGGTCTTTTTGTCAGCTTTTTCGCCACCGGCGAGGGATTGGTGAATCCCACCGGAGTCGACGGCCGGCAGGCCGCCCCTCCCCTGAGCCAGCCCGTGCTGGCCGTCTCGGTCACGATCGGAGGCCGTCCAGCCGAAGTCCTGTTTGCCGGAAGCGCGCCGGGAATGGTGGGGGTCCTCCAGGTCAACGCGCGCATCTCCAACGATCTGCCGTCCGGGGCCCTTCCGCTCGTCCTCGTTGTGGGGACGGCGGCCAGCCAGGCGGGAGTGACGATCCAGGTGCGCTAGCCGCCTCGGCGTAACGGAGTCAGAATTTGCCGTACCGCAGATAGGCTTCCTTCGGGTCCACGCCCTCGAGAATCGCCTTGCGCACCAAGTTCTCCGTGGCCATCACCCGCTCGACTTCGGCCACGACTTCCTCGGCGACTTCCATCGGGATCACGACCACGCCGTCCAGGTCGCCGAGCACGTAGTCGCCACCGCGAATGGTCACGCCGCCGATCTCGATCGGCTCGTTGAAGCGCTCGGCCCGCCATCGGCCGACGATGTCGCGGGGGGTGTGGTAGCGGCAGAACACGGGGAAACCGAGCTTCAGAATGAAATCCGTGTCCCGGCAGCCGCCGTCGACGATGTAGCCCTGGATGCCGCGATAGACAAGGGTTTCCGACGAGAGTTCGCCCATGTGGGACAGCGTCGAGTCATTTGGCTGGCACATGACGACATGGCCCGCGGGGGCGCGGCTCAGGAACTCGGTCCAGGCCAGCAGCGTCTGGTGGGGATCCAGGTGCGGGTCGGGCCGGCCCTCCACGGTAAACACGCGACCGGCCAGTTTCCGGGCCGGATCCAGGGGACGGATCGAAGCCGGGAGAACCTGGTCGGGAAAGCCCCGGCCGCGCAGGACATCGTACACAGCGCCCGAATAGCCTTGTTCCAGGCGGGAAGTGAGAGGATCGGTCATGACGGAGAGTTCAGGGAGCCCTCCCGCCAGGAGGCGTCGAGGACTCCGTTGATGAAGTGCACCGCTTCCTCGCCCGAGAACCGGCGCGCCAACTCGAGCGCCTGATCGATCGCCACTGCGGGCGGGGTGCCCAGTTCCAGCATTTCGAAAAGCGCCAGGCGGAGGATGTTCCGGTCCACGGCCGGCATCCGATCGATGCGCCAGTGCTCGGCGTGGCGCGAGATCCGCTCGTCCAGTTTCTCGATGCGGTTCGCGACGCCCTTCACCAACTGGTCGACGAATTCCTCCTGGCGCGGCTGGGTTTGGCTCTCTTCCGAATACAACGATTCGTAAAACGACGCGATCGCTTCGTCCACCGGCTGGCGGCGGGCGTCCCACAGGAAGAGAATTTGAAGAGCCCGCTGCCGGAGCCTCTGTCTGGACGGCACGAGGTTACGCGGTCCCCTGCCGAAGTTGACGCATCAGATGGGCCATTTCGATGGCGGTCATGGCGGCGTCGAAGCCTTTATTGCCCGATTTTCCGCCCGCACGGTCGATCGCCTGCTCGAGATTGCCGCAGGTCAGGACGCCGAAGGCCACCGGCACGCCCGTCTGGGGAGCGATCTGGCCGATCCCTTTGGCCGCTTCGCCGGCGACGTAGTCGAAATGCGGGGTATCCCCGCGGATCACGGCCCCCAGGCAAATGACGGCGTCATACCGCTTCTGCGCGGCCAGCTCGCGGGTGACGAGCGGCAGTTCCCAGGAGCCCGGAACTTTGACGACCACGATGTCTTCGTCGGCACAGCCGTTTCGCCGGAGAGCGTCGAGCGCCCCGGAAAGCAGCCTTTCCGTGATGACGCTGTTGAACTTGGCCACGGCGATGGCGAACCGGAGTCCTTTCGCGCCGAACTGACCCTCGAGTGTCTGGATGGACATGGTTTACTTCCCCGCGAAGACCGCCTTGCGTTTCTCCAAAAACGCCCGGGTTCCTTCGCGTTTGTCTTCGGTGGCGCAGGCGACGCCGAACGCCATGGACTCGAACTGATGTCCGGCGTCCAGCCCGTCTTCCAGGCCAATATCGACCGCCTGCATGATCAGGCGCTGGGCAATGGGGGAGAGGTCGAGCGTCTTGCGGAGCCATTCGCGGCTCGCGTCCAGCAATTGGTCCGACGGAATCACGCGATTGACCAGTCCAAATCGGCACGCGGTTTCCGCATCCACCGGCTCGCCGGCGAGCAACATCTCCATCGCCCGGCCGCGGCCCACCAGCCGGGACAAGCGTTGCGTGCCTCCGTATCCCGGCGGAATTCCCAATTTGACTTCCGGCTGGCCGAGTTTCGCGCTGGGCGACGCAAACCGCAGGGTGCACGCCATGGCCAACTCCAGGCCGCCGCCCATCGCGAAGCCATTGATGACCGCCACCGAGATCTTGCCCATGGTTTCCAGGCGGCGCAAGATTTTCTGGCCGCGCTCGGCCGTCCGCTGTCCTTCGACGGCGTTCTGGACCGCCAGTTCGTTGATGTCCGCCCCCGCAATGAACGCCCGTTCGCCCGCGCCGGTGATCATCAGGGCGCGTATCGCCGGTTCCTGCTCGGCGATCGTGAACGCTTCGTCCAGTTCCCGGACGGTGGCCGCGTTGAGCGCGTTGAGTTTGTCCGGACGATTAACGGTGATCAGCGCGATGCCGTCGCCCGAGGCACTCCCATCGTCAAAACGGATGCTGGCAAAAGACATATGGGATACTGGAGTGTAAACCTCATTCTACAGCATCCCCGCGCATATGAATCGAGCCTTCATCCGTAACTTCTCTATCATTGCGCACATCGACCACGGCAAGTCGACACTGGCCGACCGCCTGCTGGAAGTCACCGGCGCGTTGACCCAGCGGGAGATGATGGAGCAGGTCCTGGACTCGATGGATCTGGAGCGGGAACGCGGCATCACGATCAAGGCGCATGCCGTCCGGCTCAACTACCAGGCCAAGGATGGGAACTGGTATCAGTTAAACCTGATCGACACGCCGGGTCACGTCGACTTCAGCTACGAGGTGTCGCGCAGCCTGCAGGCCTGCGAGGCGGCGCTGCTGGTGGTGGACGCTTCCCAGGGAGTCGAGGCGCAGACGCTCGCCAACACGTACCTGGCCTTGCATCACAACCTGGAGATCATCCCGGTCATCAACAAGATTGATCTGCCCGCGGCGGAGCCCGAGCGCATCCGCGAGCAGATTGAGCAGGTTATCGGCCTGGACGCGAGCGAGGCGGTCCTGGCCAGCGCCAAGCACGGAGTGGGCGTTCCCGAGATCCTGGAAGCGATCGTCAAGCTGGGACCTCCGCCGAAGGGCAGCGATGACGGGCCCCTCCGCGCGTTGATCTTCGATTCCTGGTTCGACCCGTACCGGGGCGTGATCATCCTGTGCCGCGTCGTGGATGGCTCGGTGCGCCTCCATCAGAAGATCAAGCTGTTCTCCAACGGCCAGGTATTCGAGGTGGAAGGGCTGGGCTACCAGTCGCCCAAAGCGATTCCGTGCGACGAACTGACCGCGGGCGAAGTCGGGTTTCTCTCCGCCAACATCAAGACGGTATCGGACGCAAAGGTAGGGGACACGATCACCGATGCCGCCAACCCGGCGCCGGAACCTCTGCCTGGTTTTGAAGAGATCAAGCCGATGGTGTTCGCCGGACTCTATCCGGTGGAGTCCCACGAACACGGCCTGCTGCGGGACGCTCTGGAGAAACTGCGGCTCAATGACAGCGCCTTCAACTTCGAGCCCGAGCACTCGGTGGCGCTCGGATTCGGATTCCGCTGCGGGTTTCTGGGCCTGCTGCACCTCGAGATCGTGCAGGAACGCCTGGAGCGCGAGTTCGACATCGACCTGATCACGACCGCTCCCGGAGTCCGGTACCGCGTGACGCGGACCAACGGCGAGGTGGACGAAATCGACAACCCGACCCGGTTTCCGAACCCGGCCGAGATCCGGCACATCGAAGAGCCGATCATCGATGCCACCGTGATCACGCACGAGGAGTATCTCGGCGGCATTCTCAAACTTCTCGAAGACAAGCGCGGCGTCCAGAAGAAGTTCGAGTACATCGGCGGCGGGCGCGTTCTGCTGACCTACGAACTGCCGCTGAACGAGATCGTCCTCGACTTCTACGACCGGCTGAAGTCGGTCTCGCGTGGATACGCGTCTCTCGATTACCACCTGGCCGGCTACCGGGTCTCGCCGATGGTGAGGCTGGACGTGCTGGTGGCGGGCGAGCCCGTCGACGCGCTGTCGATCATCGTCCACAAGGAGTTCGCCTACGAGCGGGGCAAAATCCTGATCGAGCGGATGCGCAAGCTCATCCCGCGGCAGATGTTCGAGGTCGCCCTGCAGGCGGCGATCGGCACCAAGGTGATTTCGAGGGAGACGATTCCCGCGATCCGGAAGAATGTGCTCGCCAAGTGCTACGGCGGCGACATCAGCCGCAATCGCAAGCTGCTGGAGAAGCAGAAGGAAGGCAAGCGCCGGATGAAGCGGGTCGGGCGCGTTGAGATTCCTCAGGAGGCGTTTCTGGCGGTGCTCCGCGTGGGCGAGGAGTCGGACGAGTAGGGTGCCGTCGAGATCGACCTTGTTAGACGATCAAACGGGTCGAAATGAGAAAAAAGCTCGTATAATACCGGCGAGGTGTGCCATGCTGCGACGACATTTTCTGGAACTCGCGACCGGCTCGCTGCTGAGCCAGCCTGCCGGCGCTCAATACGGAGAGAGCGGCGATGTGCCCTACGTGCCGTCGCCGGATGAAGTGGTGGCCGAAATGTTGAAGCTCGCCGCGATCAAAAAGGACGACGTGCTTTACGATCTGGGTTGCGGCGACGGGCGGATTGTGGTGACGGCCGCGAAGCAGTACGGCATTCGCGGCGTGGGCATCGACATCAACCCCGAGCGGATCCAGGAAGCCAACGAGAATGCGAAGTCGGCGGGCGTCAGCGGCAAGGTGCGGTTCATCGAACGGGATCTGTTCAAGGCCGAAATCGCCGAAGCCAGCGTGGTGACCCTGTACCTGCTGAGGAGCGTGAACCTGCGGCTGCTGCCCAAACTCCGGAGCGATTTGAAGCCCGGCACTCGCATCGTGTCGCACCAGTTCGACATGGGGGATTGGGCTCCGCTCAGGAAAGTCACTCTGGGCACCCGTATGCTCTACCTGTGGGTGATTCCGCAGAAGACCGCGGCGTAACCGGCGGCATCGGCTTCGTCTACAGGGCGCACGGCCGCGGCTATCGAAGATCGAAGTCGCGAGCCAGCAGAGGAACCAATTCGGCAGCGTCAGGCGCCGTTTCAAGGTGCATGACCGTCTGGATGAGGTCGTCCTGTCGGGTGCTGTCCAGGTAGGGCGTTGTATATCGCCGGAACTTGTCCTCGAGTTCGGCCTCGGAGAGCGGATCGTCGGCGTCGCCACGGGTGGCGACCGGCCCCGACGAGAATACGCCATCCTCTGTCTCGACGACGATCTCGGCGAACCGCCGGGCGGGGAACAACGCTTGAAAGTCTTCCCGGACGGCGAATTCCATCCGCTCCATCAGGGTCCGCGCTCGCTCGTTGGGCAACGCGGACTCCAGTACCTGGGCCGGTCCGCAATCGCCGTCCAGCAGCGCCACGGCGATCGGATAGGCCACGCTGTACTGCGCCTCTTCGGAAGTCTCCGGGAACTTGCGGGTCAGCGCGCAGGCTTCGGCGAACGTCTCGACCCGGATTCGTCGAATCCGCTCTGGCGTGATAGCGTGTTCCCGACAGACCTTCAAGGCGCCCCGAACCGGCGCCTGCGCCCAGCGGCAGGTGCAGTAGGGCTTGAAGTATACCTGCCCGATCAGATCGTCACGGCCGATTGAGTTTACCAGGCCCTCCGCCTCCGGAGTGCCGAAGAGGCTGGGTGTGCTCGTGAACCCCTCGCGGGCCAGCAACGCCGCCGAGATCCCGCCGAATGCCGACCACCCCACGCCGTCTTTTACCATTCCCGGCAACGAAACGCATCGCATGATGGGGGCCATCGCGCCGTGATACTCGGCGGCGCCCAGGGCATGCGCGGTCTCGCATGCGTTCAATCCGAGAACTCGTGCCGCCACCGCGGCGACTCCGACTCCGCCCCACGACCCTGAGCCGTGATAGGTCGGGCAGACGGTCCGGACAATCCGGCCCGCCCGCATGGCGACCTCGTAGCCGATGATCAGCGCGGTCAGCGCCTCTTCCCCGCTCATCGCCCGCTGCTCGGCAAGAGCCAGGACCGCGGGCAGCAGGAATGCGCCCGGATGGCCCTTGACCAGGTTGTAGCCGTCGTCCGCGTCGAGCGCTTCGCACACTGTGGCGTTGACGAAAACCGACAGAGCCAGCGGCGTCCGTCGCGTGGAACCGAACAGGGAAGCCTCTTCTGTTCCTCCAAAAGAGAGAGCAAAGCTCCGCGCGACCGCGCTGGTTCTGGCGGGAATGCCGGCGAACGAACAGGCGAGCAGGTCGAGAAAACAGCGGCGAGCCTGGTGAATCACCGATTGAGGGAAGTCATCGAGGCGCGTCCGGTGGACGAACTCGATGACGTGTTGTTCCTGCTCGGGTCGCCATTCCACGATTTCAGCTCACTGCTCCTGCAATTTGAGTCCGAGAATCGGATGAATCTCGAGCTTGGCGGACTTGACGGAAGCCGGGGGACGCCGCCCCAATGCTTCCGCCATGGCACGGATATGCGACGCCGCGCAGCCGCAGCAGGCGCCGATGAAATTGATGCCGGCGTCACGCGCCCTCAAGGCAAAAGCCGCCATCTCACCCCGAGTCAGTTGCAGCGGATCGAGATCCAAGGGGAACTCCTTACGGCCCATGAAGTACGGGATCTCATCGGTACAGCGGAATCCGGCAGGCTGGCAGGCCACGAAGGCTTTTACCGCCCGCCGCATCTCTTCGGCCAACGGCAGCATGAAGTGCGGATCGCGGCCGCAATTGGTGCCGACGATGTCCGCGCCGGCACCTTCCAGGCGTTTCGCCGTCTCGGCCGGAGAGTAACCCTCGCGGCTCACGGCCGGATTTTTGAAGTTCATCGTGATCATCGCCGGATAGCCGGCTTCCTTGATGGCTAGCGCCGCCAGCGCCGCTTCACCCGCCCAGTGAAAGGTCTCGGCGATAAAGAAATCGACGCCCTCTTCCGCTTGCAGCGCGACCTGCTGGCGAAACAGATCGAGCGTGCGGGCCTTCGCCGCGTCGCTCGAGGGATCGTACACCCAGGTGAGGCACAGGTTGCCGGCCACAAGAGCGTCGTCGTGCGCGGCTTGCCGGGCCAACCGGGTGGCCGAGCGGTTGAGTTCTTCCAATTTGTCGGCCAGTCCGGCCACCCGGAGTTTCTCTTCGGTGGCGTAAAACGTGCACGTTTGGAGCACTTCCGATCCGGCCCGATAGAACTCGTTGTGCAGTTGCAGGAGCGCGTCCGGATGCTCGATGGCCACCTCCGGAGTGAAGGGCCCGGCCTGCACATAGCCGCGGCTCTCGAGTTCGAGCAGGTAGCCGCCGTCGCCGAGCACGGGACCGTCGTTGAGTCGTTCGATGATTCCTTTTTTTGCCATGGTCAATCAGTTCCAGGGAAATGGGCTTTGCGAACTGGGGTGCAGGTCTCCCTCCTGATAGCGGGCCAGACGGAAGGGATGAAGCGACCGGCGCGGACCTTCCAGAAGGAGGGCCGCGGTCTCCTTGCCCGCGGCCAGCAGTTTGAAGCCGTGATTGGAGTCCGCCATCATGAACACGTTCGAGCGGACGAAGTCGAAGATCGGATAGTTGTCGGCGGTGAAGCAGCCGACGCCACCGTTGGCCCGGCGCTGATCGCGAATCTCCATCGTGCGGAAGCGATCCATGGCCCAGGCCAGACCGGCGCGGAAGTACCGCTGGAACTCCACGTCGACTTCCGCGTTCGCGCGCCCATAGGGCTCGATCCCGGCGTCCGGCCCGAGAGGAATGGGCACACCGCCGCCCTGGATGCCCGATCCGTCCTTCTTCCAATAGATGCCCCACGGGCCCGGATCAACCGCTTCGCCGGTGAGCGGGTCCTCCAGCGGAATGCTGTGGTCGAGGTGGATGACGGGTCCGACCTTCCCGTCGTCCTGAAGGAACGGCTCGGAAAGCTCGAGTCCCCCCTCGCGGAGGCACCAATAGGTGAACATGGGCCGTGTGATCGCGCGGCCATCCGGCAGGTTGATGGTCGCCTCCCTCGGCAGATCGAGCATTTTCCAGAACCGGCCGCTCCATGGCCCGCCGCCGATGATGACGAGATCCGCTCGGATTGTACCCTGGTTGGTCAGGACTCGCTTTACCTGGTTGGCTTCGATGTCGAAGCCCGTTACCTCGACCCCGCGAAGAATCCGGACTCCATGCTCCTCCGCCTTTCGGGTCAGGCCTTCCAGCGCCTTCCTGGGCGCCGCGAAGCCGCCCATCTCTTCATGCAGCACGCCGGCGATGCCTTCACAATGGAAGTCGCGGTACATCGTGCGCATATGGCGTTCGCATTCGGCTTCACCCACATAGAGTTTCGACGTGTAGCCGACTTCCTGCTCGCGCTTGTGGATCGCCTCCACGTCCGCCAACTGTTGCTTCGGGACCGCGGCAATATAGCCGGCAGGCGTGTAGGAAAGGGCTTCCGGCTCCTCATCCCACACCTCCACGCTCAGCTTCACCAGTTCGCACATGGCCGGAGAATAGTAGAAATTGCGGACTACGCCGCAGGCGATCCCGGAGGCCCCGGCGCCCGTGTTCGACTTTTCGAGCAGCACGATGTTCGCGCCCGAGGCCTTGCCTTTGGACTTCAACAAACGCGCCAGGTGCCAGGCGGTGCTGAGCCCGTGCACTCCGCCTCCGATGATGCAGTATTCGATGGAATCCGGTAATTGCGTCATGCTTGCGTATCCGCCAATCGGAAGAAATTCTGGAGGAGTTTCCGGCCGTCCGGATGTTCCGGGTCGTGAAACTCCGGGTGAAATTGAACGCCGTAGAGCGGCTTGCCGCGGTGCCGGAACGCCTGCACCCCGCAATTGGCGTTTCGCGCGATCGCCGTGAGTGGTTCGGGCAGCCTGCTGATCTGCCAGAAATGCCGCTGGGTGACGACGATCGGTTCGCGGAAGCCGTTGAAGAGGGGGTCGGAGGCATCGAACTCGATCGGATAGTATCCCCACTCCTTCAACCAGCCCGGGGCGTACTCGGGGTAGACGTCCGCCTCGCCGTCGCGGAGTTCGCGGAGCGGGGATGACTCGCCTCCCAACAACATCCCGATCAACTGGTGGCCGCCGCAAATGCCCAGCACCGGCTTCTGCGTCTCGGCGATCGCTTTTTGGAATTCGGCGAAATCGGACGGGAGATCGTAGTCCTGCCACAGCGACCGGTTGCCGCTGGTCACCAGCGCCGTCACTTCCGCTTGGTCGAGTTCCTCTTTTCGGAACTCGGTGAAGTGCCGCGTCACGCAGGGCTCGCCGCTTAGTTCCGCGAACAGGGCCCGCCGCTGCTCCATCGTCCGGCCGCGCTCCTCGCGATAGCGCGAATCGTCCAGAGCCTTCGGATGTTCAATATCGAGAAAGATCACCATACAACGCTTTGAGCCCGCCGGGAGGGCCAGCCGTGTTTCGCTGCACGGCGCCCAAAGCCGCCCTTCCCGGCAAACGGAACCCCCGCCTCACCGTCCTGGGTCAGCTCAGAATTCATAGCGAAGCGCGAACTGGATCTGCCGCGACGGACTGGCCACGCCGAAGATCCGCGCGACTGACGTCGTATTGATCGTCGACGACGGCAGCGAGAAACTGGGCGTGTTCGTGCTGTTGAACATCTCCGTCCGGAACTCCACGAAATGCTTCTCGAACGTGGTGAACCGCTTGGCAATGGAGAAGTCCAGGTTGTTGAACCTCGGTCCACGAAGGATATTGCGGCCGGCGTTCCCGAAGGTCAGTTCAGCCGGCAAGGCGAACGCGCCAGGATTGAACCACTGCAGAATGGACTGATTCGAGACACGCCAGTCGCCCACGACGTCGGGCCGTTGGCCGCCTGTGCCGATGTTGACGCGATCCACCGGGATGGTGACCGTGAACGGAAAGCCCGTGGCGAAGGTGGCGATTCCGCTCAGATTCCAGCCACCCAGAAGCAGGTCGGCCGCGCGGGGGGCGTCGCTCATGAACGCCCGCCCGCGTCCGAACGGAAGTTCCCAGATGCCGCTGAAGGTCAACCGGTGCGTCTGGTCGTAATTGGAGGGCCCGCGCATGTACGAGCCGTAATTCCGTGGGTTGGGGCTGCTGGTGAAAACCTCCGAGGCATTGTCGATAGAACGCGACCATGCATACGAAGCGAGATAGCTGACGCCCTTGGACAGCCGTCTCTCCGATTTGAACTGGAAGGAGTGGTACACGCTCGAAGAAAACGAGCCGTACATCGAGATGCCGGCAAACAACGGGAACGGCCGGCGTGGCTGGATGTTGCCGGGTCCGGGCAGGGGCTGATTCACCGGATTATTCCCGATGACACGCGACCCTTTAGATCCCACGTACGCCATTTCGACCAGCGTCCCGAATAACTCGCGCTGCAGCGACAGGTTCCAATGCTGAACCTGCGCATTCTTGAAATTCCAATCCCACATCGTCACGCCGGGAGTGCCTCCAAAACCGGCCGTCGTGCCAAAGGCAGTTTCGTAGCGCACATCCGGGACCGCCGGGTCCGTGGTGACCGAGGTATTGAACTGGAACGGCGGGTTGGTCAGGCTCATGTTGATCTGCGGATTTGCCGTTTCCTGATTGAGGTAGATGCCGTAGCCGCCCCGCAACGCAGTCTTGTTGTCGTCCGTCACCCGGTAGGCGAAGCCGAGGCGCGGGCCCCATCCGTTTTTGTCGCTGTTGATCGTGCTGCGGGAGACGGCTTGGCCGGTCGGGAATGGCAGCCCCTGAGGAACGTACCGAAGATCGGCATAGACCATCCGTCCCGTGTTCAGGTCGAAGTTCGCCAAACGGTCGTTCTTCGTGTAGTACGGGGGATTCCACTCGTAGCGGAGGCCGAGGGAGAGCGTGAGCTTTCGATTTACTTTCCAATCGTCCTGGACATAGTAGTGATAGAAGCGGGACTGGGAATAGGCGTAATCGGTGCCGACCGTGCGCGAGGCGCCGCTGGTGTAGCCCATTAGGAAGTCGGCATAGGCGTTTCCAACGCCGAGCGCGGTGGCGGCCGTGTACCGGCCGTTGAAGGAGAAGTTCCCGCGAAACGCACTGCCCGTTAAGAAGAATCGGTCATTCCAGCGGATGTCGAAGCCGGCCTTGACCGTGTGGCTGCCACGGATCCACGTAAGACTGTCCGTCGCGTGGATCGTGGCGTCCGGCCGGGTCAGGTTCGGGACGAAGGCGCCGTCACCCCATCCGGTGAAGTTGGTGATGTTGATGATGGGGAACCCTACGAGATCCGGGTCGCCTGGCAGGCCCTGAATGCCGGCCTCACGAGAATAGTCGCGGCCGGCGTTGTCGGCGACGTACAGCCAGACGAAGCGGTTGTAGCCGGCTCGAAAATCGTTGATCAGGGTCGGCCGGATCACGTGCGTGTATCCCAGCGCGTAGAGATCCCTGCCGTCGGTCTCCACCACGCCGCTGCTGAAGCCGCCGCCGCCGATCGCGGGGGTCCCGAAGTTGCTCGGGTTCGTCACCGCGCGCGGCGAATGGAAGAACCGGCCGAAGAGTTGTCCATTCGTGCCGATTTTCTGGTCGATCCGAAGCCCCACCTGATTGGTGTCGTCCTTGTAAGCCGTATTGCGCGTGAGGTTGCCGGCGAGGCCCGGCACGAGGGGAAGCGGCACGTACTGCTGCAGGAACTTGGAGGCGTTGCTGATGCGAGTGTCGGGCAGACGATTGTTGGGGAAGGGCTGGCGCTGGCCGTTGACGACGTTCAGCGGGTCGTAGATGGTGGGCTGGCCGGAAAAGTCGCCGGCCCTGAACGCCGCCGGCGGGACGGTCGAGATCCGTGTCACCGCCTGCCGGATGCGCGTCCCTTCGTAGTTGAAAAAGAAGAAGGTCTTGTCCTTGCCGTTATACACTTTGGGCACCAGCACGGGTCCGCCAAAGCTGCCGCCGAACTGATTGCGACGGAACGGCACCTTCGCCGTGATGCCGGCGGAGTTGGAGAACCACGGGTTGGCGTCCAAAACGTTGTTGCGAAGATACTCGAACATCGAGCCGTGAAACGCGTTCGTGCCCGTACGCGTGAGCACATTCACCTGCGCCCCGGCCGACCGTCCAAACTCGGCGCTGTACGCGTTCATCTGGACCTTGAACTCCTGAATAGCGTCGACCGAAGGCGAGACGATGTAGTAGCCATTGAACAGGGAATTGTTGTCCACACCGTCGATCAGGTAGGTGTTCGAATAGGAACGCATGCCGTTCAGCGAGACCGAATTGCCTTCCTGATTGGCGGATTGCCGGGTGCTGACGCCGCCCAGACTGGCTCCCGGGACAAGCAGGGCGAGTTGCAGGAAGAAGCGCCCGTTCAGCGGGAGACGATTGACGCGGTCGCGGTCGACCACCTGTCCAATCGATGACGAATCCGTCTCGACGAGCACACCCTGTCCCGTGACCTCCACCGTCTGGTCGACCTGCCCGACCTGCAGGATCGAGTCCACACGCAACTTCTGGTCCACACGAAGGATCAGGCCGCTATAGACGGCGCGCCGGAAGCCCGCGGCTTCAATGGTCACGGTGTACGATCCCGGCGCCAGGTCCGGGACGACGTAATTGCCGGTTCCATCCGTCAGCGTCTCGCGCGCGAAGTTGGTTCCTTCGCTGCGGATGACGACGCGCGCACTTGAAATCGCGGCGCCGCTGGGGTCCAGCACGGTCCCCACAACGGTCCCTTCCACCGCCGCATAGGCCACCAGGCACGTCAGGGCCAAGATCGTCAGGATTGTTCTAGCGTTTCTGGGCATCGCTTCCTCCTCCAACATCATCCGTTCTCACCCGATCGAAAAAGCCCTACATCAATAATCGACGCCGTGTACGAGCCCCCAAACGCCCTCCGCAAACCGGAGGAGCTGCCCTTCCGAAAACAAGGTATTCATGACTGTATTGGTTTCACGCGTCCGCTGTCAAGAAAGATCAGCTTCACGGTGGGACCGGCAGACTCGGGCGAACTTGACAAGCCTCCGTCGATGACACAACGATGAGGGTTCTCCGTTCAAGAGAACCGGCGGGGCGGACAAGGTGGAATCGATGCGGCAAACCCGGCATTGCGAGACGTGGCGCCGTCGCGACTGGCTGATGATGGCAGCGGCGGCTTCGCTCGAAGGGGCCCAGGACTCGGGCGCGCGCGTGACCACCGTGACGGGCGCCGTGCGGGCAGCCAGCCTTGGCCGGACACTGATGCACGAGCACATCCTCATCGACTTCGTTGGGGCGGCCCTCATGAAGCCGGGCCGTTATGATCCCGATGAGGCGTTTGCGGCAGCCCGACCGGTTCTGGAGCAGGCGAAAAAAGCGGGCCTCCAGACGCTGGTCGAGGCCACGCCCGAACATATGGGTCGGGACGCAGTGCTGCTGCGGCGATTGTCGGAGGCGACCGGCGTTCACATCATCGCATCGACCGGAATCTACGCCGCCCGCAAGGAGCAATACATTCCAGGGTATGCCCGAGTGGAGACCGCGGAGCAACTGGCTGCGCGGTATCGCCGGGAATTCGAGCGCGGAATCGGCAAGACCGGCATACGGCCCGGTGTGATCAAGATGGGTGTGAATCCAAAGCCGACGCCGCTGTCGGAGATCGAGCGGAAGCTTGTCCGCGCCGCGGCGCTGGCTCATCGGAGCACTGGTCTGGCGGTCGAATGCCACACGGACCGGGGCCACGCCGCCATCGAGCAGATGGAGATCTTCGCCGAAACCAAGGCGCCTCCGCGCGCGTTCATCTGGGTCCACGCCCACCACGAGAGAGACCACGCCTTTCATTTGAAGGTCGCCCGCGCGGGAGGCTGGGTGGAGTTCGACGGGCTGCGTGCGGGCCACCTGGCGAACGCACATACCTCGATGGATTGGCACGTGGAGTGTCTTCGCACGATGAAGGATGCCGGGTTGCTGGGACAATCCCTGATCTCGAGTGATGCAGGCTGGTACCAGGTCGGCGAGCCAAAGGGAGGGCCGTTTCACGGGTATACCCTCCCGTTCCGGGAGTTTCGTCCGCGTCTGGAAGCGGGTGGCTTCACAGCTTCCGAGATTGATCAACTCTTTGTGCGGAATCCGGCACGCGCCCTTGCAGGGTAGGACGCAGCCCAACCGCGGCCGGCGAGACGGCCGCCCCACCGAGAGATCGAGGTCGCGTGACCCAGGTTATATACTGGCCAAAATAATGGCTACCCGAAGAGAGTTTCTCCAGACGGCCGCGGGGGCGGCGCTTGGTACGCCGCTGGCGCGAGCCGCTGAATCCATCTACCTTGCCGACTTCGATAAATGCCTGCCGGCATCCGCCTTGGCCCGAGGACCTCGGCCGCGCCACTGGAGACTGCTCAGTTATGAGTCGGACAACACGCGAGGGTTCCTGCTGGTCGCCGGCCAGAATACGGACGCACCGGAGATCCGGTATCGATTCTCACAGAAGGGCTGGCACGCCGTCTCCATCGGGCTCTGCACCCTGGGGCACCTCGAACATACCAGCATCCAGGTCCGCCTGAAGTCCGACCGCACCTTCTGCGTGATGAGTCACACGCAGTATGCCAAACCCGATGCCCGCCGGCGGATCGACGATTTCTTCTGGAAGTACGCCGACCTGACCGGCGAAGAACTCTTCATCCGCACGCTCAAGCGCGGTCCGGTGTGGGACGGCGCCTGGATCGCGTACCTGAAGCTGACTCCGCTCTCCGAATCGGAAGTGGATGCGGTCAAGCAGGATCGCGCACGGAAGGACACCAAGCGTCTGTTTGCGCACAACGATGCGTTCACCTACGCGGCGCGGGTCGGAACCGGCACGGCCGGGGAGATCGCGCGCGAAATCGAGCCGCTGCGCGACACGGACTTCTCGCGCCTGTATTGGGAAGTCGGCGACGGCGACAACCTTTACTACCCGAGCAAACTTGCGCCGGGCATCACCGGAGCCCTGATGAAGGATCCCCACCGCCTCGCGGACAGGCTGCACCAGGAATCGCATGTCGCGTACGAGAAAGCCGGCGTCCATCCGACGAAGGTGGCGATCGAGACCGCGCACTCGTTGGGTCTGGAGTTTCACGCCTGCTGGCGCCCCGCGGGCTTCCACTATCCGCCCCCGCACGAGGATCGCAACCCCAACGGGTTGTACGACCAGCATCCCGAATGGAGAAGCCGCGACCGTCTCGGACGTCCCACGCCCAGGCTCTCGTATGCCTACGACGGCGTGCGCAGGTTTGCGGTCACCATGTTCCGCGAGATCGCCGGCTTCCCGGTGGATGGCGTCTGCCTGCTCTACAACCGCCGTCCGCCGTTCGTCGAGTATGAAGACCCCGTCGTCCAAAGCCTCCAGAAGCAGTTCGGCCAGGATCCACGCCGGTTGGACGAACGCGACGATCGCTGGCTGCGCCATCGCGCCGGAGTGATGACACAGTTCCATCGCGACCTGCGGGCGGCCCTCCCGCGCAAGGTTCAGATTTCCGCCATCGTGCTGGCCAGCGAGCAGGAGAATCTCTATCACGCGCTGGACATCGAGGCCTGGGTTCGCGAGGGACTGGTGGACACGATCATCCCGTACACCAACGCCCCGCGCATCGACAGCGCGGCCGACTCGTGGCTCGACCCGAAGGACTATGAGTTCTTCCTGCGCGTGACGCGCGGCACCTCCTGCAAAATGGCCTTGAGCCTGCTGCCGCGCAAGATGAGCCCGGAGGAGTACCGGCGGCGCGCGAAGATGCACTACGACGCGGGCGTCGAATACCTGTTCTTCTGGGACACCTTCGAACGCAATGACTTCAGCCCGTCGTGGAGCGCGCTGCGGCGGCTGGGGCATCGCGAAGAAGCCGGCCGGCCTCTCGACCGTCCGCACAGTGTGCTGCGCAAAGTGGGCGATTGGGACCTGAGTTACGCCACCCCGGGGTAGTCGCAATACTTGTTCACTTAGCAGTCACGGCCATTTTTGCCCGGTTATCCGGCGCATTCAGTCGCGGCGCATCATCTCTCCGAACCGCGGGTGTAAACCCGCGGGTTGCGTGGGGCACTCATTCACATCCTCCGTCACAGCACCCGCGGGTTTACACCCGCGGTTCGGAGCCATCGTCCGGCTAAGGGACCGGTTGCAGGAGGGCCAAGCCGACCTGTCCCTCGACGCGCTCATCGGGGCGAGGCACGCTGCCCCCTCCGAACCACACCATCCAGCCCCGCGGACTTCTCAGGACCGTCGGATCGCATAGCACGGCTCGATTCCACGCCTGGCCGCCGGCAATCACCGGGCGTGCGAGCTTTTCCCAGGTGACCCCATCGCTCGAGCGCGCGAACCCCAGCCGCCGGATCTCCGACCGGTCGCGTCCGGTGTAGAGCATCCAGTAGGATCCGCCTTCCTGCCAGACCGCCGGCTCTCCCAGGCCATTCTCGTCAAACTCGCCGGGGCCTCCAAGCTCGAGGACGGGATTGGCGCGAAGCTTTTCCCACACGATCCCATCCCGTGAGCGTGCGATTCCCAGGCGCTGGCGGCGGGCGCGATCCTGTCCCAGGTAGAAGAGGAAGAACTCTCCGTCCTCACGAATCACGTAAGGATCCGCAACGCCGCGCTCATCCCAGCTTCCGCGCGGCCCGGTACCGACGACCGGGGCCGGATGCTTGGCCCATACCCTACCGTCGGCAGAGGTCGCCAGTCCCAACCTCGGATGCTCCCGCGGCCCGGCGTGATACCAGTACATCAGACGGCCGTCCACCTCCAGGGCGGCGCCGTTTGCCGCAATGTAGCCGCCCTCCCAGGTTTTTGGATCGGGCGATAACACCTTGGCCTGCTTGGTCCAGGTTCGGCCGTTGGCCGAGACGGCAAGGCCCGTATGCCAGGTGTTGCCATCGAAGCCGGAGTAGAGATTCACGTACTGGTTGGAAAAAAGAACGACGGAGGGATTCAGGGCATCAACGCTGTCGAAGGCGCCCGTCGAGCCGCGCGCAATCACGGGCGCCGGCTCGGGGATCCATTGATAGCTCGAGACCGTGGGTCCGCCGGCGGGCCTTGGCAGGGCGAAGTCGGCATACCGCCCGCATGCGCTCAGGCAGAGGGCTGCAACCCATGGCGCCAGTAGCCGTCGACTGAAGGAGCACAACTTCCTGTTGAACAAATCCGTACCGGCAGCTCCGATCCTGTCAGTCGCCGGGCAAGGCGAACGCGAACACGGCGGAACCGCCGCGGAAGGCCTCCGTCTCCGGCCACAACTGCGGCATCAAGCCCGCCACCGCGGAGCCCCAACCTGACGGCGTGGCGATGTACTGCTTGCCCTTCACCGAATAGGCAATCGACGATCCGCGATGCCCGGACCCTGTCTGGAATGTCCACAGCTTGCGTCCGGTCAGCGCGTCGAGGGCGAAGAACTGGCCTTCGGCATCACCCGTGAACACGACGTCGCCCGCCGTGGCCAGAACCGAGGCCAGCAGCGGGTACTTGTAGTTGTAGCGCCAGGTTTGACTGCCGTTCACCGGATCGTAGGCGCCCAGGTGCCCGCCCTGGTCGTTCGCCGGTGTCGGCTTGAGCTTGAACACGCCGCCGAAAAACTCACGCCCCTGGCTCGGCTCTTCCACCCGCGCGGTCACTTCCTGGCACCACTCGATACCGGTGGAGTAGAAGAGCCTGGTTCGCGGCGAGTAGGCCGCGTGATTCCAACTTCTCCCTCCGCCAATCGAGGGGCACAGCGTGACCGGCACGCCGACCGGCGGTTCGTTCCGCCCCACGAGGTTGCCCTTTTCGTCGATGCCCTTGATCCAGTTCACGTTCTTGACTGGAGTCCAGGCGGCGACGAACTCGCCTGTCACCCGATCGTTGACAAAGGTGTATCCGCTCTTGTTGACGTTGATCAGCAGCTTGCGGGGTTGGCCCTTCACCGGCAGGTCGACGAGCACGTTCTCATACGCCGTGTCGAAGTCCCACACGTCGTGCGGGATCTGCTGGTAATACCATTTCAGCTTGCCCGAATCGGCGTCGAGCGCGACGACGCAATCGGTGTACAGGTTCCTTCCTTTGCGCGAACCGCCATAGAAGTCCGCGGCCGGATTGCCGACCGACCAATAGACAAGGTTCAGGTCCGGATCGTAGGAGCCGGTCATCCAGGAGGAGCCACCGCCGGACTTCCAACTGTCGCCCTGCCAGGTTTCATGGCCCGCTTCCCCGGGACCGGGAATCGTCCAGAAGCGCCACGCCATCCGGCCGGTTTTTACGGCGTAGGCCGTGATGTAGCCGCGATGGGCGGAATCGCCACCCGTGACGCCTACCACCACCTTGTCCTTGACCACCAGGGGCGCGCCCGTGATGTTACAGCCACAGGTCTTGAGCGGTTCCACTTCGACGTTCCACAACTCGCGCCCGGTCTTCTGGTCGAGCGCCACTACGTGGTTGTCCAGCGTCCCCATGAACACTCGCCCCTGCGCCACGGCGACGCCGCGATTCCACGGGCTGTAGATGACCCCGATCTCTTTCGGGTTCTGGTAGAAGTAGTGCCAGATCTCGCGGCCGGTCTCGGCGTCGATCGCAAAGACGCGGTTGTACGAAGTGGACACGTACATGACGCCATCCAACACGATCGGCGTCGCCTGCAGTCCTCCCTCGTTCACGCCGGTCTGGAAGACCCATTTGGGGACCAGCTTTCCAACATTGGCACGGTTCACCTGGTCAAGGGCCGAATACCGCCAGGAAGAATACTGACCGCCGTAGTGCGGCCAGTTTTCGCGAGTGGCGTGTTCCTGGCCAAGGGCAGCGGCGGCGGCCAGGAGCCAGACTGCCACTTCTCTCACTTGGACAGCACCTCGATACACGCCTTGCAGAACGCGGGCAAATCGTCCGGCTTTCGAGAGGTGACGAGGTTGCCGTCCACCACCACCTCCGCATCCGACCAGTCGCCGCCGGCGTTCACGACATCGTCCTTAATGGCGAAGAAGCTGGTGACCTTGCGGCCTTTCAGCAGACCGTGAGCGGAGCAAAGGACCCACGGGCCATGGCAGATTGCGGCCACCAGTTTGCCCTGGCTATCGACATCGGCCACGAAACGAGTGGCTTTGGGGTGGCGGCGGATGTAGTCGGGGGCGAATCCTCCCGGAGCGATCACGCCATCATAGCCGGCCGCGTCGACCTCGTCGTAGGACTTGTCGGCCTTGCACGGGTAGCCGAGTTTGCTGGTGAACGTCTGTCCCGCCGCGGCCCCGACCGTGTGTACTTCAGCGCCGGCCTCGCGCAGCCGGTACAGCGGATACCAGACTTCCATCTCCTGATACTGATTGTCGACCAGGATCGCAATCTTCTTTCCGGTGAGCTCCATCGGATGCTATCTTACCCCGGTCCCGGTATAGTGTGTTTCGTGCGCGCCAGGATCCGCCTCCAGTTGCCGTGGGTTCACCATCCCGTGCTGGCCGCCGGGTGGAAGGTGTTTTCCGCGGTATGGTGGATGGTTGTGCGGCCGCTTGGATATTCCTGGCCGGGTCTTCTTGCCGCCGCCGGTGTCGGTCTCCTCGTCTATAACCTCGTATTTCACTATTTCCTGCCAATCGGCCAATTTGCGTACGCGAAAAGCTCCGATCAGGGAGGAATCTGCCCCTGGCCGCGAACGCTTCTGGCGGCGTTCGATAACGCGCGTCTCGAACGCATGATGGGCCAGCGCCGCCGCCCGATGGAGGTGATCGAGCAGGATTTCTGGCGGCCGATCGAGAAGGTCCGGTCGCCGAAAGGCGACTTCTGGATGCGACGTGGAGGGCTGCGGTTCGACGCTCCCGCCCTGCTCGCCTATCTGCAAGCGGAGCACGAATGGCTCGCCGATTCCTTCGGCGAACACGCGGTCCGCCTGAACGACATCGTGGTCGACGTCGGCGCGCATGTCGGAGTCTTCACGCGGGTGGCCCTCGACCGCGGCGCGGCCCAGGTGATCGCCCTGGAGCCCGAACCCGTGAACGCGGAGTGCTTCCGCCGGAACTTCAAGCGCGAGGTCGCGGAAGGCCGCGTCCTCCTGGTGGAGAAGGCCGCCTGGAGCAAGGCGGGAACCCTGCCGTTCGCTCTGGGCGCCAGCAACTCCGGGACCAGCAGCGCGGTGGTGGAGGAGCCCGGCGCGACGCGAATCAAAGTGCCGGCGGATACGATCGACCACATTCTGGAGGTTCTGGAGATCCGCAAAGTGCACTTCATCAAGATGGACATTGAAGGAGCCGAGAGGGAGGCGCTGACCGGCGCAATCGCAACGCTCAAACGTCATCGGCCGCGCCTGATGCTGGACGGATATCACCGGCCGGACGACAGCCAGGTCCTACCGGCGATCATTCACTCGGCAAACGCGGGATACCGGTTCACGTGCGGCCCGTGTGAGATGAATGGCAAGAAAGTGGTCCCGCACGCCATTTTTTTTGAGTGACGGCTGCCTGGAAGGCTACATCGGCCGGCGGCCGGGCCGCGGCGCGGGCCTCTAAGCGCCGCGGAGTGAAACTGGGAAGACCCAAGACAAAAAGGGCGAGGCAGGCGCCTCGCCCTCTTGCTTCCGATATCTTTGTTTTGTGGATCAGGCCGCCTGCAGCGAACCTTCCAGCGCTTTCAGGCGCAGGTGCAACCGTGACTTGTAACGGGCCGCGGTGTTGCGCTTGATGATTCCGACCTTTGCGGAGCGGTCGACCAGAGAGAATGTTTTCGGCAGCAGGGACTGGGCCAGCTTCACATCTTTCGACAACAACGCCCGGCGCATGGCGCGAATCTGGTGGCGCAGCCGGCTCTTGCTGCGCCGGTTCACCATAGTCCGCCTTTCCGTCTGCCGGATCCGCTTGAGCGCGGAAATCGTATTCGCCATCTTTCAGTTCAATCCTTCAATAGACTTAAGTGTTCAGGATACCGCAGAAACGGAAGAGGGGTCAAACCGCCTACTGGACGCGGGCGCGGTAGCGCTCGTTGTCCACCAGCCCGTCAAAGATGGCGAGCACCTGTTTGCGGTATTGGTACACCCGTTGGATGGCGTCGCGAAAGTTGCCCTGAAAGTCGCGATCTTTCAACCACTTCTCGTACGTCGACTGGGGCACGTCGATGTCCCGGCGGAGGGTCTCCACGGAATGGCCGCGCAGGAACAATCCATAGAAGAACGCCGCCTCCCGTTGCGGGGCCAGAGGATCGGAATCGTCTCGCACCATCATGGCGATGCCATCAAAACCGTCAGTATAAACAGGGTCGGGGGGTGGCGGCAAGAGCTTCTGGTGGCGAAATTTCACTTACAGCCAACCAGTTGACAAGTCTCGGGTTAAGTCCTTACCCTCGAAGGCGGATGCCTCAGCTCATTTCGGGTCCTACGCGAATCGCGGCCGCCGGAACCAAACCTAAACTGATTGACGAATACGTCGGCCGCGTGAATACAGAAACTTCTGCAGCCAGTATCGCGCACATGCGGAGCCCCGCGGGCTGGGTCGAGCCCGGCCAACAGCCCGGCTTCGACGAATATACCGTGGTGCTCTCCGGAACCCTGCGCGTGGAGCACCGCGGCGGAACGCTGGATGTCCACGCCGGCCAGGCGGTCCTGACGGCCAAGGGCGAGTGGGTGCGCTACTCGACGCCGGAGGGCGCCGAGTACATCGCCGTGTGCCTGCCTGCCTTCTCGATGGAGACGGTTCACCGCGATTCCGGCGGATCGGCCTCAGGCGACTCGAAATAAGGCTCCAACTGAACGTAGTTGATCATCAACTCCTGGCCCTCGGGGCCGCCGGAGGAAGCCTCCGCGTTCCAGTCGGAGATTTTCAACTTGGCCGTCGGATGGGTGGCACGGAACATTTGCCGGTGATGGTTCACCCAGACTTGGCCTTCGGTGAACGGGAGTTGCGGGTGCGTGAACCCGTTCTTGACGGGCACCGAGCGGTAGCTACCCGCGGATACGGCCTCTGCGCCCTCGACGGTCAGGGATACCGCGTGCCGCTTCTCAAGGGAGCGGCCATTGCGGATGTCCTGGTAGTCGGCCGTGATCATCTGGACGGAGTAGAGATGGCCGGGCACGAGGTTCCTGACGGGTTGGGTGACGACGTTCGGCCTGCCGGCTTGGCGCTTCATCCAGAGGTAGGCATTGCCGCTGGGGTCGTCCGGCTCGACTCCCCGCTGCCAGTAGCGGTTCTGAGCGCGGGCATATCGCTCTAGATAGCCGGCGCGGAGGCTGCCGGCGGCGGCGGGCGCGGCCGTCCACCCCTTGAGGCCATCCAGGAAGTCGGGGTTGGCGCTGTGATCAAGGCTATATTTCCAACCGTAGCGGCGGCTGAGGAGATCGGTGGCGCCCTCCAGGCAGTAATGCCGATAGAGAGCGCTCTCCCATCGGAGGATCTCCTCGGTGGCCCCGCCCGAGTACCACCAGTGGACGCCAAAAAGGCCGTCAAACTCCGGGTGGGTCGCCAGGTATCGCATCTGCATGTCCATCCACACCTTGTAGTTGACGTCGGGCTGGACGTTGAGATCCGGGCCGGTCATAAAGATGCCGAGCACCATCACGAGATGCCGGAGCAGGCCGGGGAACGCGGCCTTCCACTTGACGATCTCGCCGCCGAGGATCCGGTCCATGTACGCACGGCCTTCGGCTTCCGAGGGCGCCTCGTGGTGATAGCGCTCCCAGGCCATGTAGAATCCGGAGTCGATGACGGTGCGTACCAGTTCGCGGGCCTCCGGACGGCTGTACATGCCGGGGCCGCCGGTGTAGGCGTAGAAGGCCTTTCCCGTGCCTTTCATCTGTTCGCCCAGGCGGCGCATGCCCTCGATCCAGGCCGGGTACAGAGGATGCTGGCGTCCGGAGAACTCGTCGGCAATAAAGCCGGCTAAGCGCGGATCGCGGAAGCCGGGGTTGCCGGACCAGAGTTCGAACGCCTTGGTCCCGGTCAGGTCTTTATCGTGGGGGAGGCCGCCGTAGGCAATGAACTTCCGGCCGCTCCGCGTCCACTCGTCGATCTCCGCATCGATTCCAGCGGCGGGATTGCCCGCAATGGTGTTGACGGTGGAGAGGACGTTGGCTTTCAGCCAGGCCCAACTGAAGCGTCCCTGTTCGGGAATGCGCGGCTCATTGGGGTAGCGGACGAAGTGGGTCTCCGGGATGGCCCTCACGATGAGAGGTCCGACGGCAGAATTGCCCGTTCGCATGATCTCGAGCGAATGTGAGCCCTCAGGAAGCAGCCGCATGGTTTCGGCGACAGGCCGGCCCCCAGGCGTGATCTCGAGGAGAATCTTCCCGCCCGAGGCCAGCGTCACCTTCTCGTTGGCACGAACGTCCGCGCGGAGGGAGAGGAAGACCCAGCCGGTCCGAGGGCTGGTAAAGCGCGGCGTCGCTGCCGGGGAGAGCGTTTCGAGTCGCAGCAACTGGGTGACGAGGTTGTTGAGGCGCTGGGCGGCAGGCGCACCGCTGGTAAACGCCAACAGCAGGGTGAGGAGTCTGAGGCAGGGACGCGGTTGACCCATGCGCCGAGCATAGCTCCCACGATCGTGGAACGCACGGGCCTGCTCCGCGATCCGGTTCAGCGGTTCTACCCCACCAGCTTCCGGATCAGGTTCCCCGCTACATCCGTCAGCCGGAACTCGCGGCCCTGGAAACGATACACCAGGCGCGTATGGTCGATGCCAAGCTGATGCAGAATCGTCGCATGGAGATCGTGTACGTGCACTGGATCCTCAGCCGCCCGGTACCCGAGTTCGTCCGTCTGGCCGACCGTGATGCCGGGACGAATGCCGCCGCCGGCCAACCACAGCGAAAACGCGTGCGGATGATGGTCGCGGCCCAGGAACTTCGATCCGTCGCGCCCTTCGTTCACCGGCGTGCGGCCGAATTCGCCGCCCCACACCACCAGCGTCGAGTCGAGCAGACCCCGCTGCTTCAGATCTTTCACCAGCGCTACGGCTGCCTGATCCGTCTCCCGGCAGAGCCGCGGCAGAGCCGAGACCAGATCGTCCTTGCCGGACGTGCCGTGGTGGTCCCAGCCGCGATGGTACAACTGCACGAAACGCACGCCCCGCTCCACCAGCCGCCGCGCCAACAGACAGTTGTTCCCAAACGAGACCTGGCCCGGTTCCGTCCCGTACATCGCGTGCACCGAGGCGGGCTCCTGCTTGATGTCCATCAGGTCCGGGACGCTGCTTTGCATCCGGTAGGCCATCTCGTATGCGGCGATGCGAGTCGCAATCTCCGGATCGCCCACACGGTCCAGGTGCGCCCGGTTCAGGCTGCCCAGCGTCGTGAGCGCTTCACGCCGCGCCTCCGCGCTCATGCCCTGTGGGTTGGACAGGAACAGCACCGGATCCCCGGTCGAGCGGAACTCGACCCCCTGGTGCGTCGTGGGTAAGAATCCGCTGCTCCAGCACGATTTGCCGCCCTCCGGATTCTGCTGTCCGGAGATCAGGACGATGAAGGACGGCAGATTCGCGTTCTCACTGCCGATGCCGTAGCTCAGCCACGCGCCCATGCTCGGGCGGCCGGGCATCTGCGACCCCGTGTTCATGAAGATCTGCGCCGGCGCGTGGTTGAACTGGTCGGTGTGTCCGGAGGTCACCACCGCGATCTCGTCGGTAATCGTGCTCAGGCGCGGCAGCAGGTTCGAGACATACGTCCCGGACTGTCCGTACCGCCGGAACTCGTAGGGCGAGCCCAGCAGTTTCGGCACACCGCGAATGAATGCGAAGCGCTCGTTCTTCAGCAGCTCATCGGGGATCTTCTGCCCGCTGAACTGTTTCAGCTTGGGCTTGTAGTCGAGCAGGTCCACGTGCGACGGGCCGCCCGCCATGAACAGGAAGATGACGTGTTTCGCCTTGGGAGCGAAGTGCGGCGGCCTCAGGGCATCTGCCCCCGCGAGCTTTTCCTGCGACAGCAGCGACAGCGCGACGGACGCCAGACCCAACGGGCTCTCTTTCAGGAAATAGCGTCGGGTGGTGGCGCGCAACCGGTCGTTCGGGTCCATCGCATCACTCCTTGGTCAAGGCCTCATCCAGGTTGAGCAGAACATTTGCGACTACGGTCCAGGCTGCCGCGAAGGAGGGATCGGCGGCATCGCCGGCGAGTTCCCGCGCCGCCCGCGGATCGGCTTGGAAGCGGGCGAGTTGCCGCGTGTACAAGATGACCATCTCATCCAGTTCCTTGCCCTCCGGACGCCGCGAAACACACAGCCGGAATCCCAGCGTGGCGCGCTCGCGGACGCTCCCGCCGTCGCGCGCCGCGAGGCGTGCCCCCAGGGCCTTCGCCATGACAAAGAACGCTGGGTCATTCAAGGTCGACAGCGCCTGGAGCGGCGTGTTGGTGCGAATGCGGCGCACGGCGCAGAACTCCCGGCTCGGCGCATCGAAGTTCACGAAGCTCGGATAGGGGGCGGTTCGCCTCCAGAACGTATAAATGCCGCGCCGGTACGCGTCACCCCCGGTGCTGTTCACCCACTGGTAGTCCTTGTAATACGGCTGGTTCCACACGCCGTCCGGCTGGTAGGGGAAGACGGGCGGCCCGCCCATGCGGCCTTGCAGCAGACCGCTGGCCGCCAACCCCGCATCCCGCAAGGTCTCGGCGTCCAGGCGGAACCGCGGCCCTCGCGCGAGCAACCGGTTGGCCGGATCGCGCTCCAGCGCGGCCGGCGTCACCGCCGAGGACTGCCGGTAAGTTGCCGAGGTCACGATCAGCCGTAACAGCGCCTTCATACTCCATCCCTGGCTCGGAAACTCGACGGCCAGCCAGTCTAGCAGCTCCGGATGAGCGGGCGCCGCGCCGCGCGTGCCAAAGTCCTCCGCCGTCTCCACCAGGCCGCTTCCGAAAATCTGTTCCCAGAACCGGTTCACGGCGACACGCGCCGCCAGCGGATTCTGCTCGCTCACCAGCCAACGCGCCAGTTGGAGCCGGTTCGTGGGTCCACTCGCCCCGGCGTCTCCGAACACCCCAGGCACCCCAGCGTCCACCAGTTCGCCTTTGCTGAGGAAGCTGCCTCGGATGCGCAGGTGTGTCGCTCGCTTCTCGGCGCGGCGTTCACCCATCACCAGCGAGGTCACAATCGGCAACTTCGACAGCCGCTCCGAGGTTTGGGCCACCTGGTCGCGCTCGTGCTGAAGCTGCGGGGCGATGGACCGGTAATAGGCGGCCAAAGCCGCCGCCTGCTCCGGAGTGCGGTTCGCTTGCTGCACGATCTCCCGGATCGCCTTGGGAAGCGGCGTCGCCGCAACCGTCCCGGCTTCCCCAGCCACGGACACTCGAAAGCGGAGCTGATCTCCCTTCGCCCCGCTCCGCTTCAATTGGATCGTCACCGCCAGTGTGCCGGAGCTGTCGGCCGGTGAAGCCCACTCGAAGACGCCGCCAGATGCCGGCCGTAGCTGCACTGCTTTGCCATCGCCCGCGTCCGCGGTCACTCGCTCCAAGCCAAACGCCGACCCGGCACGCGCCTCTACCTGAAGTGCCGCCACCGTCCCTCGACGAGTCTCGACCGTCAGGCGGCACTCGTCCATGTCATGCCCTGGCGTGACCGTCCACCACGAATCGTCCTGCTTTTGGACCCTTACGCCGCTGGCACAGCCCGACCCTGCGAGGTCCACCAGCCACCAGCGCGCCTGCCGCGGCGCCTGCTCGCGCTCCCACGCCGCCTGCGCTTCGACCAGCTCCGCTGTAGGCGTGTCGATCACCTTCTGCCACTGCGCGATCTCTTCCCGCAGTCGCGCCTGTTCGCGAGCCTGTTCCGGCGTCGGCAGTTCCAGGACCGGTTCGATGTACATCTCGTGCGGGCGTCGGCCATCGAGCTTGTAATCCGCGGTCTCGAAGAACGCCAGCAGGCGATAGAAGTCCTTCTGGGTGAAGGGATCGAACTTGTGGTTGTGACACTGCGCGCAGCCGAGGGTGACGCCCAGCCAGACGGTCGCCGTGGTGGCCGCGCGATCGACATTGATCAGCCAGTGCGCTTCCTCCGCGTCCACCCCGCCTTCGTCGTTGAACATCGTGTTGCGGTGGAATCCGGTTGCGATCTTCTGCTCCACGGTGGCGTCCGGCAGCAGGTCGCCCGCAAGCTGCTCGAGCGTGAATTGGTCGAAGGGGAGATCGCGGTTGAAAGCGTCAATCACCCAATCGCGATACCGCCACACGGTCCGGCGATTGTCGGCGAAGCCGTTGGTGTCGGCATACCGGGCCAGGTCGAGCCAGGGACGCGCCCACTTTTCGCCGTACTGCGCCGAGGCCAGCAGCCGGTCCACCACGTTTTCGTACGCTCGGGGGCTCGGGTCGCCGACGAACGCGTCCACCTGTTCGATCGTGGGCGGCAGGCCGGTCAGGTCGAGGCTGACTCGGCGAATCAGCGTTTCACGCGAGGCTTCCGGGGAGGGCGCCAGCCCTTCCTTCTCAAGCCGCGAAATCACTAAACGGTCGATCGGGTTCCGTACCCAGGCCTCATTCCTGACTGGCGGCAGCCGAGGACGGACCGGTCTTATGTAGGCCCAGTGCCGGGCGATTTCGGCGTTGGCCACCGAGGCCTCGTCCGGCCACGTCGCGCCCTCCTGGATCCAGCGCCGGATCAAGTCGACCTGCTCCGGCGACAATGGCGTCCCGGCCATCGGCATTTGCGCTTTGCCACCGGCCCCGGTGACACGCTGCAGCAGAAGACTGTTGGCTGCGTCCTTCGGAAGGATCGCCGGTCCGGAAACGCCGCCACGAAAGGCCAACGGCTTCGAGTCCAGTCGCAACTGCGCCATCTGCGCCTTCGGCCCGTGACAGGAATGACAGGCCGCGCGAAACAACGGTTGCACGTCCCTGACAAAGTCGACGGGCGAAGCCTGGGCGCTCGCCATCCAGCACCCTAGGGTCAGAACCAGCAGTCTCCATTCACGTCGCATCGCCGTCTCCCTAGGATGTCACGACCGTGAACTTGCCCCGTCGGGTAGTCGCGCGCCCGCCAGGCCGGGTCCAGGTGGTTGCCCGGACGACCGGAGGCTGTCACCATCCGGTCGCGACCTCCGTGTCCCCGGCCAAACAGCGATCGGAAAGTGCCCGTGTGTCTCCTCTTCTCTCACAACTTCGCTCTCTGTGATCGCCAGGTCCCGCCCGTCACCTCCTGTGGAAACGACCGCGGCATGCTGGTTGGCCGGGCCAAGGCCGTCCGCCCGTGTGAGCATCGTACCTTCGCCTGGCCTTTCGCGTCAAGACTTACTTATCACTTGAGGCTTACCTCAAACCAAATGCCGTATTCGGGTGCTCGCTTCTAGTAATAGCGCACCCAAGCTCTCATTGCAGACACCCCGAGTGGCGGCAAGGCAGCAATGGATCCGGCGGTCGTCCACGATGACGAGACTGCCCGGGAGGTCCTGCTCGGAAACCTCGGCCAGCAGGCGGTCCAGCGCCTCTTCTGTCTTCTCGATCGTGGTGGGCCACACTCGAAGCCGAATCACACCCTGGTGAGATCCCACCGGGAACATCCGGGCATCCGCGAAGTCCTCGTCGAACGTGATGACAATCGAAGAGTCCGCTTGGGCCCATTCCATGATCTTTTCGTGGCGACTCCCCGAAAGCCCCTACGTCTGCCGCGTGGCGAACGAGCCACTCGGGACGCCTGCTTTGCAGGAAGACACATGCCGCACGCGGGACGTTCTGATCCAGAAGAAAGCGCAAACTCAATGAAGAATGACCTGGTCTTCATCGACGACTCGAGCCGCATACTCGAGGGCTGCCGCGATGTCCTCGCGCGTGAGTTCCGGGTAGCTTTCGAGGATCTTTTCGGCTGAGTACCCGCCCGCGGCGATGCCAAGGATGTTACGCACCATGATCCTCGTACCGCGAATGACTGGCTTGCCGCCGCAGATGGCCGGATTCACGTCGATACGATCCATGGTTGACTTCTCCAGCATAGCCACCTGCCGGGACGTCGGGAACACTGTCCTGATCAATCTCGGTGCGCTGCTCGGTGCACCGATCGAGAGCCCGCCGTGTAGGACCATGAGAGTCTCCGGGGCCTTTCGGCTTTTCGGGGTCAAAGGGGCACGGCAATATTTGTAGACTGCGACCGGCATCATGCCATAGGCTTTTGCCGGTAGACTTGTCCGTCGGCCGGCGTCCAAGCCGATCACCTGGTTGAACCCTCCCACCTCCAATGTCTGAAAAGAGGTGCTCCTTCTTGGTTCGCCTGACTCGATGTTGGACGGAAGCCTCAGCGGTAGGCTTCGCGGCGGTTGCGGACGCGGAGAACGGTGACGGTCTCCCCCTCGTTGTGGAAGCGGACGCGATAGTCGCCGACGCGGAGGCGGAACTCGGGCGGGTCGATGCCTTGCAGCCGCCTGACGTTGCCAGCGCCGGTTTCGGCGAAGCGTTCGACAGACTGCTTGACGCGGCGGGCGATGTCCTTATCGAGCGCGGCCATATCGGCCAAGGCCGCCTCGGTCCACTCGATCTCCACGTGCTTACTCGAGTCCCAGTCTGCGCATGGCCTCGGCGTGAGGAATGCCCTTACCGCCGTTGTTCTGAAGCCAGGCCTTAGCTTCGGCGACGGCGGCCTTCTCCTCGTCGGTCTCCGGCTCGTCATCAATCGGCGCGTTGCGTAATGCCGTGGCGACAGGATCGACGATGGTTTCCAGGAACTGAATCAGGCCGGAAAGCTGCGTTTCCGGCATGCGGTCAATCAACTGGTGTGCGTACTGGCGAGTATCGCTCATCGGGTCGAACCTCCTCCATTCTCAGCGAAGAGGCGCTCGGCCGCCTTGACGGTATTCCGCGGCACGATGCTCTCGATCACGAAGCGAATGAAGTTCTTCTCCTCGGGGTCGAGTCGGGAAGCGGCTTCGAACTGCAAGCAGAGGTCGTCCTCGGGACCGCGCTCATTTTGCGCGAACAGAAACATATCGGCGTTCATGCTCAGCGCCCGGGCCAGCTTGCGGATGGCGTCTAGCGTTGGCTGAGACTGGCCCCTTTCATAGCGGCGGATCTGCGAGATGTGTATCTCGGCGAATTCAGCCAGCGCCTGCTGCTTGAGTCCGCGCTCCTTGCGCAGCGCGACCAGGCGTTCATAGAAGTCTAGTTCGGGGGGGACCCTCTTCCTCACGAGCCCAGGATAAGAGGGGGGAGCGGGGATGCTCGCCTCATGAACTCTCATAGGCGACTACAGTATAGCCTAGGAGAGTCTTGCCGCTCGCTAGCGGGGAGAACCCGGGTCGCGGTAGGGACGTACTTGAATCCGATCAACCACTTGCACTCAAGCAACGAAGCGCACCTCGAGGCGCGCCCTGTCCCTGGTTTCTGGGCGACAGCCCTAACCCCTATGGTTTGTACTCCCTCAGCCATGGCCGCCCAAGTCGTCAACCCACGAATCAGTCGCACACCCCACCCCTCGCCCCTCAAGGAATAGTAGACAGTCTACCACCGTGATGGTAGACTCTCTACCATTGTGAGCGACGACCACGCGCGCGAACGGGTTGGGCTGATCCAGGGATCGCTCGACATGTTGATCCTCCGGACTCTGTTGCTCGGCCCCACTCACGGCCACGCCATTGCCAGGCACATCCAGCGGACTTCCGACGAGGTTCTGCTGGTGGAGCACGGTTCGCTCTACCCCGCGCTTCACCGTCTGGAGCGAAAGGGCCTCGTCCTCTCCAAATGGGAAACACCGAAAGGCAGGATTCGCGAACTGAAACTCTACCGGCTGACGGCCGCGGGCAGGAAACACCTGTCCACCGAGGAGTCGCGCTGGAGATCCCTGACGCGGGCCATTGCCCGGGTGATGCGATCGGCGCAGGGGCTTTCCGATGCGTAACTGGTTCGGTCGCCGGAGTCCGGACCGCGAAGCGGACCTGGACCGGGAAATCGAGGCTCACCTCGCCTCCGAAGCCCAGGAGTTACTCGAAGCCGGCCTCCCGCCCGAGGAGGCGCAAGCGGCTGCCAGGCGATCGTTCGGCAACCTCGCCCTGGCCAAGGAGGACACTCGGCAGGTCTGGCCGGGGCAACGGCTGGACACGCTCGTGCGCGACCTGCGCTATGCGTTGCGCCACCTGCGGCGCTCCCCCGGATACGCGATCTGGGCGATTGCTTCGCTGGCGCTCGGAATCGGCGTCAACACGGCGATTTTCGGCCTGTTGAACGCCATCGTTCTGCGTCCCCTGCCGTACGCCGATGCGGACCGGATCGTCTGGCTGACCCAAATCCTCAAGGCGAACAGTACCGACGAGTTGACGCTGACGCCAGACTTTCTGGATTGGCGCCTCCAGCAGACCAGTTTCAGCCTGCTCGCGGCGTACAACTATCAGGCACGCACGTTGTCCGGTCACGGCGATCCGGCGGTGCTACGGGGCGTAAAGGCGTCCGCGGACCTGCTGCCGCTGCTCGGCGTCGAGCCTCGAAGAGGGCGAAACTTCAGGCGTGCCGAGGATGTGCGGGGCAACGACACTGTCGTGATCCTCACGCACCGCCTGTGGCAGGACCGGTTCGGCGGCGATCCGGGCATGATCAGCCGTTCCATCACGCTGGACGGCCAACCGTTCACGGTGGTTGGCGTTCTCCCTCAAGGCTTCGCGTTTCCGGGCCGCCAGAGCGTCGACCTGCTCACGCCCCTCGGAAAGAACGAAGCCGCCGAACTCGCGCGCCAGGGATGGGCCGTGACGATTGTCCATAACGTCATAGGCCGCTTGAAGCCCGGCGTGACGGCCGAGCAGGCCCACGCGGAACTCAAGGTGATTCAATCGCGGCTCCCGGTGCCGCCATTCAAACCGCAAATCACGATCCGCATGATGCCGCTGCGCGAGCACCTGACCGGCGAGTTCAGGCTGGCGACGAATATCCTACTCGCGGCCGCTTCGCTCCTGCTATTGATCGCCTGCGCCAACGTAACGAACCTTCTCCTGGCTCGAGCCGTGGTTCGGGAGCGGGAAATGGCCATCCGCGCCACGCTGGGAGGTTCACGCCCACGCCTGATCCGTCAACTTCTCGTTGAATGTGGCGTGCTGGCGGCCGCCGCGTGCGTCGCCGGGATCTTCATGGCGGCTTTCACGCGAAAGAGTCTGCTAGCGCTGGGTCCCGAACGGCTGCCCGATCACCTGGCACAGGGCCTCGCCGCCGATGGCGGGCCCGCCGGTTTTGCGATCTGCCTCTCTCTGGTCACCGTTCTGTTGTTTGGCTTGCTGCCGGCCTTGCGCGTGACTAGCCTTCCGGCGGCCGAGGCGTTGAAGGCTGGCGGACGTGCCGCGACCGGCGGCCCCCGGCGCACCGGGTTTCTGTCCCTCGTCGCGGCCGGCCAAATCGCGATCACTCTCATTCTCCTGACGGCCGCGGGACTGCTGCTCCACAGCTTCTGGCGGCTTCGCTACCGGAACCTCGGCTTTGAGCCTGAGCGTCTTCTGGCGGCGTCGATGAAAGTGCCTCCCGGGGCGGCCGGCCAGTTTGCTCTTTTCGACGAAGTGCTCTCAAGGGCTCGATCGATTCCCGGTGTGGAGTTGGCCGCCATGACGGAATCGGCCTATGTGCCCCCCGGCGAGGGACACGCCACCAACACCTTCCGGGTCGAAGGGCAAGCCGTGCCTCCTCCCGGACAAAGACCTGTGGCTAACCACCAACCGGTGAGCGCGGATTACTTCGCTCTCCTGAGGATTCCCCTCTGGGAGGGCCGCCTCCTGCGAGACAGTGACACCGAATCCGCCACTCCCGTGATCGTCGTGAATCGCGCGCTGGTCCGCCGGGTGTTCGGCCGTGAAAACCCGCTTGGCCGCCGAATCCGGACCGGCATCGCCGACGATCCTTGGAGAATGATTGTCGGCGTCGTGGGCGACGTGAAAACTTCCGGGCTGGTGACCCGTCCCGAGCCCACCATCTACTACCCTTTGCGCCAATCGGGCGGCCTGTTCGCGGCAAGCCTGGTTGTCCGTACCGCGCTCGACCCCCGCTTCGTGGCCGGGGAGTTGCGCCGCCAGATGGCCAATCTTTTGGACCGGATGCCGATGATCGCAATCCAGACCTTAGACCGACGCCTGAACGAATCGGCGGCCAAACCGCGCATCACGGCGATCATGCTTTCCGCGTTCGCCGCTCTTGCAACCTTTCTGGGCGTGATCGGTGTCTATGGGGTGATGGCCTGCCGGGTTCGATGGCAAGCGCGGGAACTGGCGGTACGACAGGCGCTCGGGGCGCTGCCGCTCCAGATTTCCGCCGAGGTGCTCCGCCAGGGCTTTCGAATCGTCGTGCCGGGGCTGGCAGCCGGGCTGGTTGGGGCGCTGGCCATCAGCCGTTTGTTGCGAGGACTTCTCTTTGAGGTGAAACCGTACGACCCGCTGGCCTGGCTGGCTGCCATGGCGCTGCTCGCAGTGGTTGCCCTGCTTGCGTGCTATCTGCCCGCCCGCCGGGCTGCGCGTTTCGATCCGATGACGACGCTTCGCGAGGAGTGATGCCCATGCCGCCGCCGATTCTCGAAGCCTGTTCGCTCACCAAACGCTACTCCGGCCTCCCCGCTGTCCGGGAGGCATCCCTCGCTATCCGGCCAGGCGAGGTGCTCGGGTTGCTTGGTCCCAACGGGTCCGGCAAAAGCACGATCGTGAAGATGTTGGTGGGCCTGCTCGATCCCACTGCCGGGCAGGTCCTGTTTCAGGGCGCCAACATCCGGCACGATCGGGTCCGCTACAAGAGCTGTCTTGGCTATGTACCCGAACAGCCGGACCTCTATTCGTTTCTGACCGGGTGGGAATACCTGGAACTGGTGGCGGCCCTGCGGGAGCTACCCGCTCGCCCGTTTGAAGCAAAAGCGGCCGCTCTGCTCCAGAGTCTGACACTGTATCCCCACCGGCACTCGCTCATCGGCTCGTACTCAAAGGGCATGCGTCAGCGCATCGTTCTCATCTCGGCCCTGCTCCACGATCCGGATGTCCTGATCCTGGACGAGCCCCTTTCCGGCCTCGACGTCGCGAGTGCTCTTGTCGTCCGGCGTCTGATCGAACTCCTGGCGAACGCCGGGAAGGCCGTTCTGTTTTCCTCTCCGGTCCTGGAGGTGATGGAGAAAGTCTGTACGCACATCGTCATCCTGAAGCAGGGTAACTTGGTCGCCTCCGGAAGCATGGAGGAGGTCCGATCGAGCCAGGCGGCCCAGGACCTGGAGGCCGCCTTTGTTCAGGTGACGGAGCAGGTGGATACCGATGCGATCGCTCAAAGCATGCTGGAGGCAGTTCGCGCCTAAGTTGCCCGCCCGGATGAGTTCGTTCGTGCGCCTGGTTCGCCATTTTGCGAACAAGATCGTCCGGGGCGGCGACGCCTCGGCGGGCTTCGACATCGAGCCCGGCGGCCTTCTCGGGCTCCTGACCGCGCCCGGCGCTTTCATCTGCTTCATCCTGTTCGACAAATATTCCCCCTTTCTGGCGTACCTGCGCGGCCGGCAGCCTCCCGACCCGTACACGGATTCCGTTCCGGACAAGTACCTCCTGATCGTCTTTGCGATGGCGATTACCGGCGTGGTGACGGTCCTGAAGTGGGACCGCATCCTGCCCGACCGCCAGGATCACCTGAATCTGGCGCCGCTTCCGATTCCCGCCTCAACGCTGTTCGCGGCGAGTTGCGTTGCCGTCTTGTTCGTAACCGGCGTTTTCGCCCTTGCGGTGAACGGGATGTCGATCGTCCTCTATCCGGCGTTCCTCATGGCTGGCCGGACGGGCGGCGAGGCTCTTCAATTTGCCGCGGTCCATGCCGCTTGCGTTCTGTTGGCCACGGCGTTCGCGTTTTCGGCGGCATTGGCTGCTGCCGCGATACTCGAGCTGGTGGTGCCGCCCCGACTGTTCCGGCCGGTCTCGCTCATGGTCCGGGCGGCGATTCTCGCAGGCCTGTTCGCAATCCTGCTCACCAGCTTTTCCGGGGAAGCCCTGGCGCGCCGCCTCCATCAGGCTCCGGACTCGTGGGTCTCCTGGCTGCCCCCGCTGTGGTTTACCGGTCTCTATCAAATGTGGCAGGGGCGCGCTACGCGGGAACTGGAAGCCGTCGGCTCGCTGGCGTTGCATGCGACCGGGTTTGCCGTGTTTCTGGCAGCCGCGGGATATAGCCTCAGCTATCGGCGTACCTTCCTCCGCGCCACGGAAGTGGTGACGCCCTCCCGCCGCGCGGCGCCCTGGCCACGACTTCGAATTCTCCGCTGGTTGCCGAAAGGGCACCCGTTACTCGGCGGCGCGTATCCGTTCGCTATCCGGACTCTGCTCCGCAGCGACGCCCACTCGCTGTGTGTGGGCGTGTTTTTCGGCCTGGGCGCTGCCGTGGGTTCCCAGGTTGCCGCAATCGGGCTGGCGCGCCGCGGTGTGGCCCAGGCCCTGCTGCCAAGCTCTGAACTTCTTGCTCCTCCGCTGGTGATCGCCTATCTGCTGATCTGCGGTGTGCGCCTGGCGTGCGAGATTCCGGCCGAACTGCCCGCGAACTGGGTCTTCCAGCTTTCCGGTGCGGCCGAAAATCTGGAGTCCCGAACCCTGGCGAGGTGTGTGATCCTGAGTTGCGTGGCCACGCTGGTAGTGATCCCCGCGTTCGCCGTCTACACCTGGTTCTACGGCTGGCGAGTCGGCGCCCTTCACTCAACATTCATCCTGACGCTTTCGTTCATGTTGACGGAGGCGCTGCTGCTCCGCTACGGGAAGATTCCTTTTACCTGCTCGCTGCCTCCGCTGCCCAGACAATTGCTGTTCCTGTGCGCCCTGCATGTGGTGGGAGTGACCGTGTTTGCAACCGAGGCGACGCGCTTCGAGTCGTGGATGCTAAAGGAGGCATGGCGCCTCGTTCTGGTGCTTGCATTGCTTCCTGCGGGATGGCTCCTGAGGCGTCTCTACCTTGCCGATGTTGACGTGGCCGACCGGCCTCCGATTTTCGAAGCCCATCCGGAGGCCGCTGTCGAGAGACTCGGCCTGGATGGGCTCCGGTAGCGCCCCTCGCGGGAGGGTTGGCCTGAGGATGATCCCATTGTTTCAAGTCGTGGCAGTGTTACACCCGCAGGTGGTGAGGACCCGCGACGAAAGCTGTAAGAATTAGAATACAATGGGCCTCGAAGGCTGGTCTTGTCGTGAATTTTCGTAGGAAACATAGCCTAGACGAGTCAGAAACCTTCGCCCTAAAGCTCGCCGACAAACTCTCCCCAGCCCTGTGGACTAATGTTGTTCAGCTGTTCGTTTGGGACGACGGTCCTCTGTCGCGGCCACGACCAGTAGGCTCCGGTGTTCTGGTAAAGCGCCGAGAGTCCGTTTTCATATTCAGCGCGGCTCACGTCCTCGCGGAATTCAGGGGTAAGCCGATCTCGACCCTCGTCGCGGGTACCCTGGTTCAACTCGAAGGCGAATACCATGGCTACTCTACGGGAAACGTCGACATGGGTAACCATCAGACTGATCCAGTTGACGCTGCCATCGTACGGCTTCCACAGAATAGCCCAACCGAATTGATGTCGCGCGCGCTTGACGTATCTGAGATCCAGCTCATTGTCAGACAGGAAGTCCCTCGTTATCTACTGCTGGGTCTACCAGCGAACCGGACTTCGGTTGATCGTGTCAAGAAGGAAATCTCCTCTGAGCAAAAGGCGCTTATTTACTCAGAGCTAGATGAGCGAGTCTATTCACAAATAGGTTATGACAGGCAGACGCACCTTGTCCTTCAATGGCGTAGCCGTTGGAAAGACTTGACGGGTTATTCAGGTGCCCGGCATCTCGCGGGCTCTAGCGGCGGCGCGATCTGGTGCTTCGACTTGAGTTCGCCCGAAAACCCGGCGCGGCTGGTTGCTACTCTCACCGAATGTCGACCCGTGAGGGGGCGGAAAGTTCTCGTTGGCACTCGCATTGGCATTCATCTCGAGCTCTTACGACGCTTGGTCGGGTAATTCCGGTGAAGCGTTCAAGCCCACCATGGTGGCGCCATCGCCTCCGGACCGGGCAGACTGTGGAGCAATGGGGTCATCCATGATCCGGAAGGGGAGCAAAGGAGCAAAGGGGGAGCAAAGGGGTCATCCTCAGGCTGACGCCTTTGTTCCACGCCTTCGTTCCCAGAGGGCCATCGGCCTCAGAAAGTGATTACGCTGTAAGCAGTGACGAAAAGACCGAAGCTGGTGGAAATCTCCGCCTACAAACCGCTCTTGGACGGAATCGTCGCGCTGCTTGACGAATCGCGGCGGGCGACGGGCAGGGCCGTCAATTCGATCTTGACCGCCACGTATTGGGAGATCGGCCGCAGGATCGTTGAGGAAGAACAGCGCGGACGCCGCAAGGCCGACTACGGCGAACAACTGGTCGAGCAGCTAGCGTCAGACTTGACTGCCCGATTTGGCAAGGGGTTCTCCCGGACCAACGTCTTTCAGATGCGTCAGTTCTATGCGGCATTTCGAGAGATTGTCCAGACGCCGTCTGGACCTTCGTCAGCGGTCACAATTATCCAGACGATGTCTGGACAATTGCCGGCGTTCCCGCTGTCCTGGTCACATTACGTTCGCCTGCTCTCGGTACCGGAACAACCGGCGCGCCGGTTCTACGAGGAGCAAACTCTGCGTTGCGGATGGTCAGTTCGCCAGTTGAATCGGCAGATAGCCTCTCAGTTTTACGAGCGCTCCAAGGCTGCGCGACGGAACCTCTCTGCCAGGAAGCAACCTGGCGATGAACTCACGCCTGACGAACACATCCGGGACCCGTTTGTCCTTGAATTCCTAGGCTTGAAAGACGAATACTCTGAGCACGAACTGGAGGAGGCGTTGATCCAGCGTCTCGAACATTTCCTGCTCGAACTTGGCGACGATTTTGCGTTCATGGCCCGCCAGAAGCGACTTCGCGTGGGCGACGATTGGTACCGTGTGGACCTGCTCTTCTTCCACGTCGACTCCGCTGTCTGGTTCTGATCGATCTGAAGCTCGGCCGATTCTCCCACGCCGACGCCGGCCAGATGAACCTCTACCTCAACTACGCCAGAGAGCATTGGACACGACCCGATGAAAACCCGCCAATTGGGCTCATTCTCTGCTCAGAACGTAATGAGGCGGTTGCGCACTATGCGCTCGGGAACCTCCGCAATCGGGTTCTCGCCCGTGAGTACAAACTGAGCCTCCCTGAAGAGAGTGTTCTCGTCCGGGAGATTGCGGATACCCGCCGTGCGCTCCAACTCCGCACTGGGCCGAAACCACCTGCCCGGCGACTAACAGATGAAAACTCGATGTGGCACAAGCAATCCAAGCCGGGACATCGCCTCGGCGTTTGGCTGACGAAATAGCGACACCTTGGTGGGAGAACCGGGTCGGGAGAACCGGGGCCGTCCAACGCGTTTCCATCATTCCGCCAACAAGACCCGAATCCAATCAACCACTTGCACACATGCAACAACGTGCGCCTCCCGGCGCCCTGTCCCGGTGTTTTGATTTGGCGACTGCCCCAACCCCGAATCCAAGCGCCTGCCCCGGTCCGACCGTGCCACCTATGATGGCCGCCCCGGTTCGTAACCTTCGACCACCGGTCCGGGCTCACGGCCTCGTCGTTTGAGAGTGAACCTTCAGCTCGTTTACACTGCGCGTATCTGACTGACTCCCTTGCCGTTATCTCTTCGGAGCGAGAGGACCTCGATAAACTTCGGAAAACTCCGTTTGCCCGTTCACAAGGGTTGCGGATTTATTTTCGGCGAGTTATCTAATAGCGTTTCTTGGGACTTATCGAAAATCTCTCTTTTTCGAAATGCCTTGACGCTTGGATCGCCGTGCCACAGTGAGAGTGGGAGATTCAATCTGTGAGTTGCCACCCGTTGAGGACGCCTCCTGAGCCGCGACGTCGATCCAGTTGGCCGACTGCATCCATGCCGCGTTCCGGGCAATTGCGGCGGGCGATCCTCGACCCTGGTGTTTCGTTTGGCTTGTTTTGTTTCGTTTTGTTTCGATTGCCCACAATCAACAATCTCCCATGTTGTCAAGCACTTATCATCGAATCTCGGCCGTTTTGTTTCGATAAAAAAATTTGCCCCGAGGTGCGGTTTGCGCCCCCCCGGTCTCTGGGAGGCGAACAGCGGGGTTGAAGATCCGGCGTGGCCTGTCTTCGGCAGGTCTCCATTCGGGTGCAATCGCGTCCAGTGTAGGACAATCGGAGTTTACCGGATGACCCACCGCGGTTTGTTCGTCACGTTCGAAGGAATGGATGGCAGCGGGAAGACCACGCAGATCCGGTTGCTCGCCGAACGGTTCCGCGCGGCCGGGCGGGAAGTGATCGAGACCGCCGAGCCCGGCGGAACCCGCATCGGCGCGCGAATCCGCGACCTCCTGCTCGATCCGGCGCACCGGGAGTTGTCGCCGACCGCGGAGATGTTGTTGTACTTTTCCAGCCGGGCGCAGAACGTGGACGAAGTGATTCTGCCGGCTCTTAGTCGCGGGGCGGTGGTGATCTCCGACCGGTTTACGGATTCGACCATGGTGTACCAGGGATATGGCCGCGAGTTGGGTGAAGCGGCCGTGACCCAGCTTCACCAGATCGCCTGCCGGGGACTGCAACCGGACGTCACCGTGTTTCTCGACATCGATGTCGAAGAGGGCCTGGCGCGGATGCGGCGGCGGAATACGGAAGCGGAAAGATCGGACCGGATGGACGAGCAGACGACGGACTTCCACCGGCGTGTGCGCGACGCTTACCTGTCGCTGGCCGCCCGGCATCCGGAGAGGATTCGAGTGATCCGGGCCGATCAGCCGGTGGAGGCCGTGGCGGCGGGAATCTGGGAAGCGGTGGCCGGGTATGTTTGAAAACTTCTGGGGTAACCACGGGGTGGCCGAGGCGTTGGAACAAATGATCGCCCAGGAGCGGATCACCCAGACTTTGCTGTTCTCGGGTCCGGAGGGCTTGGGCAAAGCGACTCTGGCCCGGCGATTCGCCGCGCGGCTGTTGGGCGGGAGCGACCGGATCGAGATGGATGACTTGAGCCTGCCGGACAACGTGGACCTGGTGGCCGGCCGGGAGAAGTGGACCGCAGAGAAACGGAACGAGGAGCCCCTGTTGTTCGCCTCGCATCCGGATTTCCTGACGTTTGCTCCCGATGGGCCGCTGCGCCAGATCACGATCCAGCAGATGCGCACGCTCAAGGAACGCGCGCAGTACAAGCCGCACCGCGGAAAGTGGCGCGTCTTTCTGATCGACCATGTGGATCGCGCGAACGAGCAGGCGGCGAATTCCCTGCTGAAGACCCTGGAGGAGCCGCCCGACCACCTGGTGCTGATCCTGACGGCGGAGAATGCGTACGACCTGCTGCCGACCATCCGGTCGCGGGCGGTGCCGTTGGCGTTCTCGCCGCTGGCCGACGACGAGATGCGGCAGTTCCTGGTGGGCCGGCATCCGGACCAGGTGGAACGGCGCCTGGCGTTAGCGGCGGGCAGCCCGGGCGTGGCGGTTTCGCTCGAACTGGAGCAGTTTGACAAACGGCGCGCGGCGATGATGGCGCTGCTGGAAGTGGCGGGGGGGCTGAAGCCCTTCGAGGCGTGGATGCGGCACTCGGAAAGCATCGCGCGCAGCCGCAGCGAGAAGCTGGAGAGCTATTTGAAAGTCCTGTACCTGCTGCTGCGCGACCTGTTGCTGCTGCGCGAAGGGAGCGGCCAGCCGCGCAACGCCGACCTACGGCCGAATCTGGAAGCCCTCGCCTCGCGGGTGAGTTTCCGGTGGCTGCGGAGGGCGGTGGAACGAACGGATGAACTGGCCGAGTTGCTGAGGCGGAACATTCAGAAGACGATTGCCCTCGACGCCCTGATCCTGGAACTGCGGGAGATGGCGCGGCCGGCCTCCGGGCGGAATTAACCTGGCCTGCCCGAGAGGCCGGTTGGACCGATGTTATTCTCGTGAATGTGCCCACTGAGACCACGGCTTTCGACGAGTCCGCGCTCGTTGCCCGTGCACGCGATGGAGACCGGGACGCGTTCGGCGCCCTGGTCGACAAGTACGGCCGCAACATCTACCGGCTGGCCCTGAATATCACCCAGTTGCCGGAAGACGCGGAGGACGTTCTGCAGGATACGTTCCTGAAGGCCCACGAGCACCTGGACAGCTTTGCCGGGCAGTCGAAGTTCTACACGTGGCTGGTCCGGATCGCGGTCAACGAAGCGTTGATGAAGCTTCGGAAACGGAAATGGGACCGCACCGTGTGGCTGGACGAGCCCGTGGAAACCGGAGAAGATCGGGTAGGGCGGGAAATCGCCGTGTGGGACGATCCCGAACAGCGCTACTCGACAGAAGAACTTCGGGCCATCCTCGACAAGGCGGTGCAGGGGCTCACACCGCTGTATCGATCGGTCTTCGTGCTTCGCGATATGGAAGACCTCTCCATCGAGGAGACCGCGAAGCTGCTGGACCTCTCCGTCCCCGCGGTCAAGAGCCGGTTGCTACGGGCACGCCTTCAGCTTCGAGACAAGCTGACGGCGCTGTTCAAGAAAAAAGTGGAGGATCCCTTTGCTTACCTGTAAGGACTTCCTAAGGGAGTTGGGCGACTACCTCGATGAGATTCTGGAACCGGAGGAGCGGCGGAGGCTGGAGGAGCACATCAACGCGTGCCCCAATTGCTGGGTTCTGGCCGATACCACCAAGCGAACGATCCAGGTCTACCAGAATTGCGAGGCCCATGAACTGCCGAACGGCGTTCGCGAGCGTCTGATGATGGCGCTCGAGAAGAAGCTCGCGTCGAAGGGGCAGCCTCCGCCAAAAGACCTCTCATGAAAATCACGAAAGTTGAAGCTCTCTACCTCCGCCTGCCGGAAGTCAAGGAGCAGTGCGATAGCGGCCAGGATGCGCTGGTGGTTCGCGTGGAAACCGACGCGGGCATCACGGGTCTGGGCGAAGTGGATTCGTCGCCGCTGGCCGTGAAAGGCGCCATCGAAGGACCTTTCTCGCACACGATCACTTCCGGTCTCGGCCACATCGTCCTGGGCGAGGACCCCTTCGAGACGGAGAAGATCTGGTACAAGATGTACGACGCCAATGTCTATGCGGGCCGGCGGGGCATCGGCATGCACGCCATGAGCGGCATCGACATGGCGCTGTGGGACATCAAAGGCAAGGCGCTGGGGATGCCGGTGTGGAAGTTGCTGGGCGGAGGCTTCCACCAGCGGGTCCGCTGCTACGCGAGTTCGCTGTTCGGACGGACGCCGGAGGAGACGGGAGACCTGGCACGCCGCTATCGGGACCAGGGCTTCACGGCCGTCAAGTTCGGCTGGGCGCCGATGGGCCGCGACGAGAAGACCGACATTGCGCTGGTGCGCGAGGGCCGCAAGGGTCTGGGCGACGACGCCGACCTGCTGATCGACGCCGGGCTGGTGTGGGACGCCAAGACGGCGATTCAGCGCGCACGGGCGTTCGCCGACCACCGGATTTTCTGGCTGGAGGAACCGCTGCGGGCGGACGATTACACGGGGTACCGGAAGCTGTCGGAGGCTACCCACATCCGCATCGCGGCAGGCGAAGAAGAGAGCAGCCGTCTGTCGTACATCGACCTCATGGACCAAGGCCGGATCGATGTGGTGCAGGTAGACCTGACACGGTGCGGTGGGTTCACGGAGGCGATGAAAATCGCGTCGCTGGCCTGGGACCGCGGATTACCGGTGGCCAATCACGGGTTCACGACCTACATCAACGTCGCGGCGGCGCTGCACTGGCTGGCCGCGATTCCGAACGCGCTGATCTGCGAGTTCGTGGCGGAGGAGAAGACCAACCTGCGCGAGTTCCTCACCCGCCAGAAGATTCGATCGCGGGACGGGTACCTGACGATTCCCCAGGAGCCGGGTCTCGGGATCGAACTGGACGAGGAGGCCGTCGCCCGGTTTCGGGTGAGCTAGAGCTTCCGGGCGCCCTTGCAGGCGGGCTTCTGTTGGCGAACAGTTGCGAGGCAGGGAGCGGGCAATCCAGGTTCCGCGCAGGTTCTCACCCAGGGGCCGCGGTGAAGGTGTACTGTAGAGGAATCCTTGCGTCTGCACCCACCTGACCCCAGTCCCGGCGAGGTCCCAGGTTTGGCCCGCTTCACCGGCACGGCCGGCCTGTTCTCGATTGCCCGTGGTGAGACAACAAATTATGATCGAACGGTGAGCAGATCACGGTATGTCCCGGTGCGGGGGGCAGGCGAAGCCTGAACACATATGACCGATTGGCGCGATTTCCTAGGATCCATCCCGATGTTCACCTTTCTGGGCCGGGACGAACTGGTCAAGTTGGAGAGCCTGTTCGTCGAATCGACTCACAAGAAGGGTGACGTGCTCTTCCGGTCGGGAGACGAGGGAGATACATTCTCGATTGTCCTGCGGGGCGAGCTCGAAGTCTGGGCCGGCGAGGGCAAGCAGCGCATGACGGGCACGTTGAAGCGCGGAGACTTTTTCGGGGAGATGGCGCTTCTCCAGGGAGGCCGGCGCACCGCCACCATCATTGTCCGCAGACAGGCTCACCTGATCAGTCTTTCCAAGGCGGCCTTTGACACGTTCTTCCGCAAAGACCCGCGGATGCTCGAGTATTTCACGCAGGTTCTGTGCCAGAGGCTGGCGAGCGTCAGCAAGGGAGCGGCCATCCACGGTACCTCCAGCACGATCAGCGTGTTCAGCCGTCCTGGCCTGAAAGGCAAGACGCTCGTGTCGTCCAGCCTGGCCGGCATTCTTCACGACCTGACCGGCACGGACGTGCTGCTGATCCGTGTCGCGCCAGGCGCGGTTGCGCCTGAGGGCGCTGTCGCGCAACTGATGTCGAACGAACTGGACACCGCCGACGATGTCGTGAATCAGGCGATCAAGGCGGAAGGTCCGGGTCTGTTCACGCTGGATATTCCCGCCCGGACCGGCATGCCGTCCAGTTTTTACAGCCAGCAGTCGTCGAACCTGATTTCGAAGGTTGGAGATCGCTTTCGCTTCATCCTGTACGACCTCGGGTGCGAGCCGCCCGAGCTCATGGAGTCGGCGAAGGATTTCTCGGACGTCATCATCGAAATCGTCGAGAGTCCACAGGCGGTCCCCGCGCTGGACAATGCGACCCGCACCCGGCGGTTTCAGGTCGTCAACCTGTACAACCCCAGATCCACGCGGATCGCCATCAGCCAGTGCGAGCCGTTCGTGATTCCCCGGGACCCCGCGCTGTCATGCGGCGATGCCACCAGATATTTGAGGTACAGCCGCCGTGGCGCCGCGGCATTGCCGCTGCGGAGGCTGGCCCGGAAGCTGCTGGGCTGTACCGTCGGCGTGGCCCTCGGCGGGGGAGCGGCCTTTGGAATCTCGCACCTTGGCGTCTTGAAGGTGCTCGAACAAAGCGACGTACCGATCGACATGGTGGCCGGCTGCAGCCAGGGTTCCATTATCGGAGTCGGGTACGCGGCCGGGCTCGGGGTCGAGGAGATGATCGACATCGCGCGACGCCTCGGCCAGAAGAAGAACTTCCTGCTCCCGTTCGACCCCACGCTCTCGCGGCCCGGGATTCTCGCCGGAGAGCGGTTCGCGAATATTTTCTCGCCCCTGCTGAAGGACAAGAAGAGGTTCGAAGACCTGTCCCTTCCGTGCAGAACCGTAGCCACGGACATCGAGAACGGAGAACGGATCGAGATCGGCCATGGAGTCCTCACCGATGCGTTTCGCGCCAGCGCCTCGGTGCCGATGGTGTTTTCGCCGTTCAAGATCGGCGACAAGATCCTGGTGGACGGAGGCGTCGCGGATCCGGTGCCGGCCGAGGTCGTCCGCAACATGGGGGCGGATTTCATCATCGCCGTCAATGTGGTTCCGCCGATGAAAAAAGGCGTGGAGAACGAGGTGTCGCGCACGTACCGGTTCCTCAACCAGTTCAATCCCCTGTCGTACTTCGAGGGCAGCCGGGGCCTTCCGAATCTGTTCGACATCATCATGAACTCGATGCAGATTCTGCAATACGAACTGGGGAACTTCAAAGCGATCTCGGCCGATGTGCGGATCAACCCCGACCTTTCCGACTTCACGTGGATCGAATACTACCGTTCGGAGGAATTGATCCAGCGCGGCGTCGAAGCCGCCGAGCGGGCGATTCCCGCGATCCAGAACGCGTATGACCGGAGGCTCTCGCCGTACCGGAAACAGACCGAAGATTGAGTTTGGATCGTGGCTAGCTGATTCAGGAGACTCGGCACACGCGGCCGGATTCTGCATTACACTACGAACCTATGCGCCCGACCTGCCTGACCTTCCTGTTTGTGGCCGCGCTCTGCGCGCAGCCGCGCGAAATCCTGCCGAAACAATACTACAAGACGTTCTTCCACAAACACCCGCCGCTGGCCACGATCCGCGCGGGCGAGATCATCGTGACCAAGACCGTCGATGCCAGCGGCCGCGATTTCCGCGGCGCCGTCGCTCATCCGGAACCCGGGAATCCTCTCACCGGCCCCTTCCTGGTCGAGGGCGCCGAGCCCGGCGACGCCCTGCTGGTGCGTTTCCGGAAGATCCGGATGAATCGCGATTGGGGTTACTCGGGGTACCGCCTCGGCCTGGTTGCTCTGACGCCGGAAGCCGTGGAGCGCACGTATCCAAACCGGTACAAGCCGGATTCGGTGATCCCCGGCAGGGCCAACATCGTGAAGTGGCAGCTTGACGCTACGCGCAACCTGGTGCGCTTGAACGACCCAAGGAGCGCAAAGATCAAGATGGAGTTCGCGGCGCGGCCCATGCTGGGCTGCGTCGGAGTGGCGGCCGCGGGCGATTGGGCCCCCACCTCCGGTCCCGCGGGCCCATACGGCGGCAACCTCGACTACAACGAGGTGGTCGAAGGCTCCACCGTGATTCTCCCGGTCTTCCACCGGGGCGCGCTGCTGTTCATTGGAGATGGGCACGCCCTGATGGGTGACGGCGAGGCCACGGGCAACGGCGTCGAAACGTCCATGGACGTCGAGTTTTCGGTCGCGATCCGCAAGAAGGCCAGGCTCAGCGGCCCGCGGCTCGAGAACGATCAGGCGATCATCAGTATCGGGGCCCAGCCCGAGTTCTCGAGCGCTCTGGACCGCGGCCTACAGATGGCGACTTCGGACATGATCGAGTGGCTGACATCGGAGTACGGGCTGGAGCCTTGGGCAGCTCACCTGTTGATCGCGTTTCAGGCACGGTATGACGTAATCACCGTGGCCGGGTCGATGGGCCTGAGAATTCCCAAGCGGGCTCTCGCCAACAAGCCCTGATTGGCGGCGGGAAAGAGCGCCCGGCGGCTTGGTGCTATGATCGGCGTCTAGGTGCGACCCGGGCCTGTCACCGTTTTGTTCCTGGCTTGGTTGACCGGGCTGGCGGCCCACGCCGCGACCGTACGCGTGGTGAACCCAGCCGGCAACATCACGGCCAAGGTGATCGCCGGACCGAGCTTGCGCATCTCCAGAACCAGCCCGGACCGGGCAGCCCGCGACGAGGATGTCGCGGTCACGCGCAAAGAGCAGTTCGTGCTGGTCGAGTGCCGCCCGAGCGACGGAGCGCGCGTCGATCTGCAACTGGAATTGCCCTATGGCCTGGCGCTGGAGGCCAAGACGGTCTCGGGAGACATCAACGTTTCCGGTTTCTTCCAGGCTGCGTTGATTACCGAAACCGGCGGCATCCAGATCTCCGCTCCCTGGGCAGGGACGCGTATCGAGATGCTGGCGAAAGAGGAACCGGGATCGATCACGATGCCGGTGGGATTCAAGTTCTCCCACAAGAAGGTGGAGGAGGGCTGGTTCCTGCGAGACACCTTGCCGGAAGGCCGGATTGCCTATGGGCGCATTCGGATTCAGGCAACCGCGCCGAAGAGTTTGAGCCTGAGCAACATTCCTGTTCCCGAGGACTCGCCGGTGAAGATGCACTGGCAGGCGCCGGAGATCCTGGAAGCCATCCTTACAGGGCTACGCGTGCAAGCCGCCACGAACTCCGTGCCTTCGCAGCCCACAGCCGCCGAGGACGGCCTGGCGGTCTTCCGGTCGGACGTGCGCCTGGTGAACCTGACCGTATCGGTGTTCGATTCCGCCGGGCAGCCGATGACTGGCCTCAAGGCGGAGGACTTCGAGGTTCTCGAGAGCAAAGTAGTCCAGAAGGTGACCTTCGCGGGCGCGGAGGAAGTGCCGTTCAATATGGCGTTCCTTCTCGACTTGAGCGGAAGCACGCGGCGGGATCGAGACGCCATGAAAGAAGCGGCGCGAAAGTTGATCGACCTGACGCGGCCGCACGACCGGGTGGCAGCCTACGCGCTCGCCGAAGACCGGTTCGTCGTCGTGCAGCGGTTGACCAGCGACCGGCAGAGGGTACAGTCCGCCATCGAACATCTGCCCAACGTCAGCGGGGGATCTCCCGTCTACGACGCGGTCGTGCTGTCCTACGCCGAGGAACTTCGCAAACGGCCGGGAGAGCGAAATGCCCTGGTTGTGCTGAGCGATGGAGTGGACAACCAGATTCATGGCGTGGTCACGCCCTCGGAGGTGAGTTTCCGCAAATTGCGCCGTGCCGCCGATCTGATGGACACGCTGATCTATCCGATCCTGCTCAGCCCGTTCGACCTGGTGCCTCCTCCGGGGTGGGCCAAACGGGCGGAGGAGCGGATGCGGGAACTGGCCGCGGCATCGGGAGGCCGGCTGTTTCGCGCGAACTCGATCCGCGAACTCGATCCGGTGTATCCGCAACTGGCCGGAGAACTGCGAAGCGTGTACACGGTGGCTTACTATCCCAAGGACCAGAACTTCGACGGACGCTGGCGGCCGGTGGAGGTTCGCGTGAACCGGCCCGGAGCCAAGGTGCGGACGCGGGCCGGCTATGCAGCCCAGCCAAATTGAGTCACTTCTTCCAGGATTCCTTTTTGTAAGGGAAGCTCTTCCAGTTCTGGGCGGCGCGGGCGTTGAGATCCCAGACTACCTTGCCTTTGCGGAGAGTCAACTCGGCCACGATGTTGTTGGCGCCGGTGTTGCCGGCCCCGGCCGAATCGATGAAGCCGAATTGGCCCTTGTCGACGCGCAGCACGGCGATGTCGGCCTCGGCGCCGGCGTCCAGGTGGCCGAGATCGCTCCGTTTGATCGACTTGGCTGCGTTCCAGGTCGACATGGCAATGACTTGGGGCATGATCGAGCCCAAGTTCAGGACTTTGGACATGACGTTGGTCATGTCCTTCATCCCTGCGTTCATGCTGCCGGTGTGCAGGTCTGTGGAGATGATGTCGGGCAGGAAGCCCTGCTGAAAGGAAGGAACGGCGACGTACCAGTAGAAGCTTCCCGCGCCGTGGCCGACATCGAACCAGATGCCGCGCTTGCGGCCATTGATCATGGCGGGGTTCACCTTGCCGTCTTCCGTCAGTTCGCGGCGATGGCCGGAATAACAGTGAGTGTAGATGTCGCCGGCCCGCAGTTTGTCCTCGAGCAGCGTGCCGAGATTCCGCACCTTGTTGAGATAGCCGAAGTCGACCATGACAGGAAGGCTGGTGATCTTGCTGGCCTTGACGGCGGCATCGATCGACTCCCAGCCCGGTCCGCCGAAATGGGCGGATTTGAAGCCGACGATCAAGCCGGGGTGGGCCTTGGCGGTGCGGGCGGCAAGAGCGGCGTCGAGTCCGGGGAGGTCGTCCTCGTGACCGGTGCCCATTCCCGAGGCGGCGATATTGAGCAGGGCGAGCACGCGGGTCTGCGACTTGTCGATGACGCGGGCCTTGAAGTCGGCGAAGTTGCTCGCGCCGGACGTGCCCGCATCGACCATGGTGGTGACGCCGCTGCGGAAAGAGTGGGCATCGGCCTGGACATCGGAGTCGGACTTGATGGCGGGATTCTCGGGCCGCTGGTAGACGTGGACGTGAATGTCGATGAGGCCGGGGGCGACGATGAGACCGCCGACGTTGACGACCTGTTTGGCCTGGGACGCCGGGATATTCGGCGCGACCCGGGCGATGCGGCCCCTGGCGACGGCGACATCGCTGATCGCGTCGATTTTGTTCTTGGGGTCGATGACGCGGCCGCCCTTGAGCAAGAGGTCATAGGGTGGCTGCGCAGTAATTGCGGTGGCGATCAAGAAGAGGAGGAGGCTGGTTCTGATGGCTGTCGTCATGACGAGAGGTGACTCGCCACATCAGGCTACCAGAGTCGGCGCGCCGAGGAGCGCCGACATCGAAGTTCGCCAGTCACCCAGGGACCGGCAGTGGACAACCGGCACGCCGGAAGCAGGTGGTCCTTACTGTCGTCAGCTCGCGACCGGCTGCTCTAAGTCCCGACTCAGGTAGACCAGAATTTCCTGCTCGCGCTGCTGGATTTCCAGAAGAATTGGCTCGGCAAGTCGCAAATAATCCCGGTGAGAGTGAACTTTGCGCGCCTGCAGGAGGACGCTCCTGAGATTGCTCACGCATTGCTGTGCGAGCAGCATTTGTTCGTCGGTCCGTATCACGCTAATACCATCGTAGACCGATCGAAGGGGGTTGCACCGTAAACCGCTACTTCGCCCCGAACACATATTTGCCCGGCCGTGAGAGCAGATATCCGGCTTTACCCTTCTTCGCACCTTGCGGTGGAGCGGACTCGACTCGCAGAGAGGCCAGCGGCATCTCCGCGGTCACACCCGCCGGGATTTCCAGTTCCAAACGCTGCTTCGACGGCTGCCATTCTACCCAGACGTTTCCCTTCGGAGTGCGCGTCTGACCGGCCACGAAGGGCAGACCGCCCGCGTCCGGAGCAATGCGAAGGCGCGAACCGCCCGGGTCGAGGATGCGCACACCGAGCAACGACTCGTGCATCCAAAGCAACGGGACCGCGCTCCATCCGTGCGATCCGGTCTCGTCGAGAGGCTGGGCCGGATTCTTGTCCCCGGGTTTTAGTCCCAGGTCTTCGCGGCTGACCCAGTATTCGGGGAGCGGCCCGCCCTGCGGGCCCTGGAGTTCCGCCGGAACCGGATTGCGCGGATGGCCGGGAAGATAGGGCGCGTATCGCTCGATCAGGTGGGCGACCGCGCGGTCCGTCATGCCATGGTCGGAAAGGGCGCGCAAGGCGCGGTAGGCGAAGGTGGGGTTGTTCCAACGGGCCATCCCGGCCGGGGGCCTCCCGTCCGGAGGGCCGAACGCGTAATCCAGGGATTCTCGAGACAACAGCCCGGCAAGAACCGCGTTGACCTGCCCGGCCTGGCTCAAGCCTCGCTCCGTCGCGGGATTCTCGGGGTTCAGCCGGTCACCGGCCAGGGGAGGAACGTTGCCGCTGGCGGGCAGGATGTGAAACTGGCGGAAGGCCCTGGCCATCCTGTCCGCGACCACCATCCATTCCTCAGCCTCGGGTGCGTGCCCGGCGGCCTTGGCCATCTCCGCAGACCAACGCAGGCGTTCGATCATGAATGGCGTCACGATGCCGCTCGACTCGCGGTCGTTCGTCGGATGGATGCCGACGCGGATATCGGCCAGGACGCGCCGGGTTCTCCAGATCCCGTTCGCGTCCACCTTTGAGAGAAGATTGGCCCAGAACTCGCGCAAAGGCTTCCAGTAGCGCTCGATTAGATCAGCGCGTCCGGTCCAGAAGTAGTCGTCGTACAGCATCGCCGTCCACTGGACGGCCCAGTCATAGCTCGATGGATATGCCGGATAGTTGCTGGGCGGGAAGGCGTGAAAACCGCCATCGCCCCGGGCGCTCTCGGCATGGAGACGCAGCACCACGCGGCGGAGACGTTCGTCTCCGTACCAGCGCGAACCGATGATGGCCCGCACACGCGCATCCTCGATCCACTGTCCGTCCTCCCGCCCCGGCGTGTCGACGTAGCCGTCGCTCATCGTGACCACCGCGTGGATCTGGCACAGTTTGACGATCTGCTCCACCCGCTCGTCGCCGCAAAAGAAACTGCCGACGGGAAGGATGGGGTATTGCGAGCGCACGATACCGGTCTCGCGGACCACGACTTCGCCGGCGGACGCAAAGTGGAAGTGCAGCGTCAGCCAGCGGGCGGTGCGTTCGTCGGGAAACTCGAAACGCTGCGCTCCCGAGCGGGTGACGTAGCGGTCAGCGTACCCAATGCCGACTACCGCTTCGGAGTCGATCCCGCCATCGGGCCGCACCTGGGCTTCTCCCGTGCGCTGCGAATAGGCAATCTCGCCGTAGCCGAGATCGATCGTGACGCCTTGGGAGGCGGATTCGAGGTCGAGGAACGGAAAGCCGTGCACCGGTTGCTGGAAATCGAAAGTCACGTAGCGGCTCTCGCCGGCAAGGCCCTGAATCTTCACAGGCTGCCGATGAAAGAAGGCTTTAGCCGCCGCCAGCGCCGCGGCCTCAGGCGAGTACCGCGCGGTGCGGATGCCTACGGCGATCGACAGCGGATCGTCCGACAACGGCTGCGACGGATGCAATGCGCCCGCGGCCAGAATCCCAGGGGCGTAGACCGCGTACTCACGCTGGCCCGGGATCTCCACCGGATTGGGGGCAGAGGGCCACGGGCCGTTCGAGACCTCCACCGCGCGCCTCCAGGAGGCGTCGTCGAAGCCCGCGGTGTGCATGGAGTCCGGGAGTGCCTTGCGTCCATCCACGATCATCGGAAAGCGGATGCGAAAGGCCCGCCCGCCATCCACTCCGCGAATCTGGCGATCGTGCGGCGCAAACTCGGGCGCCATGATCGCGCGCCAGGTCTCGCCGGATTCGATCCAGGAACCTTTGACGTAAAGACCGGCATGGCGATTGGCGGAACGCTGGAAGGTGGTGACGGGTCCCCAATTGTGGTGGAGGACCACCACCACATTTCGACCGGTGCGGAGGTACGGGGCCGCATCCACGACGTCGGCGGTGATCTTGTCCTCGTGATACCGCGTCACCTTGCGGCGAACCGGTTGTCCGTTGATGGACAGACGGGCGTTGCTGTCTGCGGCGAAGAGGAGGTCGCCGTTTTCGGGAATCGCCGCCAGGTCCACGACCTTCCGAAAGTAGGTCAAGCGGTTCACCGGCGCGTCGGGTTCGCCCTCGATCCAGATCCAACGGGCTTCCGCCCGCGCGGCCAGCGGAATCGCCGCTGCCAGAAGCAGAGTTCTCATCCACATGAGTCAGGCCTCCACCGATGCGCCCGTTTCGGCTTCGGTGATCTGGCGGAATTGGCCGGTCGCCATCTGCATAGCGTACATCTCGGTATTGTCCTGCCGGGCGGACATGAAGACGAACTCGCGACTGTCTTTGGTAAAGCTCTGCGTGGTGAAGTAGAGGTTCCGGCACCAATAGGCGGAGTTGGTCATCTGCCAGACTTCCCGTCCAGTGTCGGGGTCGCGGTGTTTCCGCACCCCTCTGGGAAACCACGTCCCCTTGCGAGGGTTCGCGGCGCAAGTCGGCGAGGCACCGCCTAACGCCTGGAGGAAGGAGGTCCGGGTGATGGGTCGCATGCTTGGATCACAGGGTGACGCTCGCCGGGGGACCAACAGCGTCGTCCGATAGCACTTTCAGAAGAGCATCGGCGGTTGTGGGGGTCAATCCCTCGCCACGCCGGAATCATTGACACCCTGGCCAAGCGTACCGATAATATCGGGTGCCTTATGCCAACCCGATGGTTTGCTCTGTGCGCGCTGGCGGCCGCGGCGATCACTCCAGCCAATGCGGTCAAGATTGAACTTGCCGAGCCCGCGTTTGTACTGGCCGATTCCGCAGGCGTGCGGTCGCGGATCGTCGCGCCTCCGAAGGTGACCGCGCTGGAACGGCTGGGCATCGAGCGGCTCAACGAGACCCTGATGCGAATCCATGGATTCCGGCTGCCCGTGACCACGGACGGCGGGAACGCGATCGTTCTCGGAACGCCCGGAAGCCATCCGCTGCTTCAGCCGCTGGCGGCCGAAGTCGCGGCTCTGGAGGGGGACGGGTTCGTCGCGCGCCCGTTGCGCGGCCCTCGGGGAGACTACTTCGCCGTGGCGGCCAAGACGCCCGCGGGAGTCTTTCAAGGGGCACTCTACCTGGCGGAGTTCGCGCTGCAGTCGCGGGCCGGGATTGTCTACCTGCAAGCCTCGCCGGTCACGCGGCAATCGCCGATCCGGCTGCGGGGCACCTACAACCTGGTCTGCTGGGGACTGGCGCCGCGCTACACACGGCAGGACTGGGAGAAGGTCATCGACGCGATGGCGGAAGACGGGATGAACCTGATCTACTTCTGGCTCTCCGGCATCTTCCGCTCCAAGCTGTTTCCGGAAAGCGTCATCTATCCCGAATCGCCATTGACCACCGAGGATATCCGTCAGTTGATTCGCCACGCGCACGGCCGCGGCGTGGACTTCTACGTGGGCACCGGGGTGTTCGCCTGGTTCGGCATCGACGAGATCGCGAAGTACCGGGCCGACCTGAGAGACGTGGGAATCCCGTATATGTCGCGGACACGGCCGGCGGCGCGCGCGGCCATGAAACAATATCTGCACGAATTGTTCGACGCGTTCCCGGAGGCCAAAGGCATGTGGCTCGAGATCGGGGACGAGGGCGATTACGCGTGCAAGGACCCGGCCTGCCAGCAGCCGCTCGACGAGTTCGGCTCGAAGAGGGCCGGGCAGGTGACTCCGACCTTCCTGAAGGAATTTTCCGCCGAGTTGTGGGCGAAGCACCCGCGCGCAAAGCTGGTATGGGGCATGGGGTATCCCGAGGCGCACGCCTGGGACGTGAAGTATTACGACACGCTACGCCGCCAGTTCAGCGACCCGCGCTATCACTTCCTGGAAGTCCGGCAGAATTGGGAATTGCAGGACCACGAAGGCGTGCTGAAGCCGATCAAGGGGATTTCGGCCAACACCATGCATTGGGATCAGTATTACCGGCTGTCGCTGCGAGAGATCGGCGAGAAAGCGCGGCGGGTTTACGAGGACGAACTGGCCGGCTACATCGTGGCGTTCGAACCGGGGTTCAACAGCCACTCGGTGTTCGGCCGGGCGATCCCGTTCCCGGTGGATGCGATTCCGTACCGGTTGACGCGGTTCGCCTACAAGCAGTACACGTGGGAACCGAACCTGTCGTGGCCCGAGTTCAAGAAGCGGGTGCTGACGCATTTCTTCGGCGAGGGCGCGGACCCGGAGTTGTTCGATCTGACCTATACGCTGCAGGAGTTCATGCGGACTGGACCGATCCACGGATCATTCCGGGAGTTGACGAAGCCAGTGGACGGACGAGGACACGGCCGGCTGTTGAAACCGAGGCTGGAGGCGATCGAGCGGCGGTTGAACGCCAAGGAAGCGTCCATGACACCGCGCGCGAAGGCGGAGGGACTGCCCCTGCTGCGGCGGGCGATTGCCGATCTGCGGACCGGGTACTCCATCCAGTGAATCCGGACACCGGTTGCTGACGGGTAAACTTCAGGCAGTCTTCCGCGCCGGCAGGAACAACTGCAGGTGAACGCGCACGCACTGCTCGGCGGTGGAATCGGTTCTGCCCGCCAGGTAGCGCAAGTACAGCTCGTGCTGTTCGCGCAACATCTCTTCGGTGAGTTGCGGGTGCTCGCGCTTGTAAATCATGGTGAACGTGAAGTAGGGCACCATGATGCGGTTGAGCGCCTGCACCAGCCACGGGTTTCCAGCCGTTTCCCACAGGCGCGAGTGAAACTCCTTGTCGAACCGCGTGGTCTGCGCGAAATTGCCGTCGCAGTACGCGGCCAGCAACTGGTCCTTGATGCGGGTGAGTGCTTCCAGATCCTCCGGCGTCACCCGTTCGCGGGCCGCTTCCAGAGCCGTGATTTCCAGCGGCATGCGGGCGAGGATGATCAGGGTGAAGTCCTCCTCCGCCAACTGAAAGACGGAGAACCCCTTGTTTTGTGAATGGACGACCAGTCCTTCCTGCGCCAGCATCAGCAGCGCTTCACGCACCGGGCCCCGGCTGACTTTCAGTTGACTGGCCAGCCCGACTTCGGTCAGATCCTCCCCGGGCTGGAAGTAGCCGTCAAACAACGCCTGACGCAGGGTCGACGCCACGTTGTCGCGCATGGAGTGGGTTTTGAGGGCAGGAAGGGCTCGGCTCGCCACGATACTTTACGCTAATACGTCGAGGCGTTCTCTGTCAAATGTATACAGAATGCAGTTGACATGAGGACAATACAAGTGATAAAGTCGACCCCACCGAACGGATTGGAGGTGAATCGCATGCTGAACAGACTATTCGTCCTCGGGGCGGCCTTGGCCCTTGGAACATGCGCCCTTTGGGCTCAGATCACGGCAGGAAGCATCACGGGACTCGTCACCGACCAGTCGCAGGCGATTGTTCCCAATGCCAAGGTCACGGTCACCAACCAGTCCACGGGCCTGACGCGTGAGACGGCGAGCAACACCTCGGGAGAGTACCGGGTGCCGCTGCTGCCGCCGGGACTCTACACGATCAACGCGGCGGGACAGGGGTTCAAGGGCCGCGCGGTCAAGGACGTCAAACTCGAGACGCAGCAGGTAGTCCGGGTGGATTTTCAACTCGAGTTGGGCAGCGTGCAGGAAACCGTGACGGTGGACGCGCAGGCGGCGCAACTGGAGACCGAGTCGACCACCACCGGAACGGTCATCAAGCAGGAGCAGGTGACCAACCTGCCGTTGAACGTGCGGCAGTTCATGCAGATGGTGTTCCTATCGCCGTTCGCGATTCCGGCGTCGCGGGACTTCCGGTCGACGGAGATCGCGCGCGATACGGCTGTGGCCTCAGGCGGAGGGGCCAGGCCGGAAGACAACAACTACCAGATCGACGGATTCGACAACCAGGAATCGGGCCGGCACGGCTTTTCGGTGTCGCCTCCGGTGGACTCGATCGCCGAGTTCAAGGTGCAGGCGGGGACGGCGTCGGCGGAGTTCGGGCACGGCGCGGGCACGATGATCAACGTCGTGACCAAGAGCGGGAGCAACGAGATCCACGGCACCCTGTACGAGTTTCTGCGCAACAACAATTTCGACGCGAGGAATTTTTTCGCGGCGCGCGTGTCGCCCTTGAAGCGGAATCAGTTCGGCGCCTCCGTAGGCGGGCCTGTGATCAAGAACAAGGTTTTCTATTTCGGGAACTACGAAGGGTTCCGGCAGCGGTCGGCAGGCAACCCCACGATCGGACGGGTGCCCACGGCCGATGAGCGGGCGGGCATCTTCACGGTGCCGGTTCGCGACCCCACCACGGGGGCGCCGTTTTCCTCCACCGACGGGCGTTTCCAGATTCCCGCCTCGCGGTTCAATCCGATTTCGGCGAAGATCGTCCCGTTCTGGCCGGACGCGAACACGAACGACGTGGTGGCTCGCAACTACCGGTTTGACCGGCCCAGCGCGCCGACGGACCGCAACAACGCCACGGTGCGGGGCGACTACAACATGACCAGTTCGGACAATCTGTACGTCCGGTGGGTGGTGAACGACGACAAGTCGGACACGCCGCCCAACTTCCCGAACAATGCGGGAGGGCGGAAGTTTGCGCTTCGGGCCTGGACCCTGGGAGGGCATTACAACCGCGTATTCAGTCCTCGCCTGGTGAACGACTTCGGTTTCGGCTACATGTACTACAAAAACGAGAATCTGACCTACAATTCGAACGGCACAAACTACTTCGAGCAGGTGGGCATTCTCAACGTTCTGGCGTACTCGAACCCGATCATGACAGGGTATCCGGGGATCTCGATTCCGGGCTATCTGAATCCGGGCGAGCAGGGAGTGAACTACCGTTCGACCAACACGGTGGATCTTTCCGACAACCTGTCGTGGCAGGTCGGGCGGCACGGCCTGAGATTCGGAGGCGCTGCGCGGCACGTCGATACGGAGATGTTCTACCTGGGGTTCAACTCGAGCCACGAGTTTGCCAACCGGTATTCCGGCGACAACTTCGCGGACTTTCTTTTGGGGGTGCCGTCGAGCCTGAACAAGACGGCGCGCGCGGTGGTGTGGAACAACACCAAGCAGTATTACGCGCTGTACTTCCACGACGACTGGAAGGTGACGCCGCGCCTGACACTGAACTTCGGGCTGCGGTGGGAAATCGAAACGCCGATCAAATCGCCGCGCAACGCCGTGGTCGGCTTCGATCACCGGACGGGCGAGACGCTGTTCTCGCAGAACATCGAAAACAAGCAGGAGATCGAGCGGTTCTATACCCAGGTGCGGCCGGACATCAAGATCAAGTTCATTCCGCAGGACACCATGTACGACGCGGACCGGAACAACTTCGCGCCCCGAATCGGGTTGGCCTATCAACTCCGGAGCCGGACCGTGCTGCGGGCGGGGATGGGAACGTTCTTCATCGGTCCGCAGGTCTCGTCGCTGACCTCGGCGGAAGACTACCCGCCGCTTACTTACCGTCCGATCTGGAGCGGCGATCCGACGAGGCCGGTGCTGGTTCTGCCGGGCGGCACGCAGATCCCGACCGGGTACAATCCGGAGGGCTCGGGCGGGATCGAGGCGACCGTGCGATTCCCAAGCCCGCTGACGATCTTCCCCATCTACTCGCGGCATCTGCCGTACAGCGAGAACTACCAGTGGATGTCGAGCATCCAGCAGCAGGTGACCTCGTCGCTGGTGGTGGAGGCACAGTATCTCGGGTCGCGCACCAACCACCTGATGGGGTTTCACAACACCAACTACACCCAGCCAGCGCCTGGAGCGATACAGAACCGGTTGCCGTATCCGAGTTTCGCCCGGATCCAGGGATATCACTTCGGCCTCGACGGCTGGTATCACGGGATGGGGTTGAAGGCCGAGCAGCGGCTGAAAAGCGGGATGATGTTCTCCGTGGCCTACACGTGGTCGAAAGCGATGGACACGGGTTCGACGTTGAACCAGTCCCCGGTGTTCAACAATGTCGACGACTTCTGGAAGTCGGCCAAGGGGCTGTCGGATTTCGACGTCCGGCACCGCTTTGTGACCAGCTATCAGGTTGAAGTTCCGGTGGGCAAAGGCAAGCGTTTCGCCGGCGACGCCTCCCGTGCCGTAAACCTCTTGATAGGCGGATGGGGCGTGCGCGGCGTGACGGTCGCGCAGTCCGGCTTTTCCTACACGCCGACGATGAACTTGAACCGTGCCAACTTCTGTGCCACCGCTTGCGTGGCGCGGCCCGACCGGATCGCCGACGGCAACGTTCCGGAGTCCGAAAGGACGATCGAACGCTATTGGGACCTCAATGCGTTTGTGCTGCCGCCCGCGACCGCTCCGCGGCACACGACGTCCGGCCGGAACATTCTCCGAGGGCCGGGACTGATCAACTGGGATTTCGGAGTGTTCAAAAACTTCCAGATCACGGAATCCAAGCGGCTGGAGTTCCGGTATGAGGCGTTCAACACATTCAACCACGCGAACTTCCTGGCGCCCCCGAGCAACGCGGAAGCGCCCGCTGCGTTCGGCCGGATCACCGGCGCGGACTTTCCGCGTATCTCGCAATTCGTGCTCAAGTTCGTTTTCTAGGAGGCTCGTGAACACGGTTTTCTTTGCAGGATGTTGTGCGCTGCTGGCCCTGGCCGCGGCTGGCGCCGAGTTGACGCAGACGGTTGTCTATCGGTCCGGCGACGGGTATCGCACGTTCCGGATTCCCGCGCTGATCACCAGCGCGAAAGGGACGCTGCTGGCGTTCGCCGAGGCGCGGGACGTGAACTCGAAGATGGACTCTGGCAACATCGACATGGTCCTGAAGCGAAGCACGGACGGCGGCAAAACCTGGGGGCCGCTGCAGGTGGTGGTCGATTTCGCCGAGGACACCATCGGCAACCCGACGCCGGTGGTCGATCGAAAGACCGGCGCCATCGTGCTGGTGCTGACGCGAAACCCGGGCAACCTCACGCTGCCCGACTTCGTGCGGGAGCGCGGCGGCGGAACCCGTACGGTGTGGGTCACGCGAAGCACGGACGACGGCCGCACCTGGTCGAAGCCCGAAGAGATCACGAGCACCGCGAAACTGCCGGACATGACCGCCTATTGGACAGGGCCTGGCAACGGGATTCAGCTTCGTTCGGGACGGATCGTCATCCCCTCCTACCACGTCCGACGTCTGCCGATGGAGGCGAGGTCGGCGCTCGACGGTCCGGACGACAACAGCAAGATCGGCAACATCGTCGAGCGATTGTTGGCGCCGTACTTCTACTCGCACATGTTGTACAGCGATGACGGCGGCCGCTCGTGGAAGCTGGGCGGCAACGCGCAGCCGAAAACCGGCGAGTGTGCCGTCGCCGAACTCTCCGACGGATCGCTGCTGTTGAACATGCGGAACTATTACGGGCGGGGATTGAAGGCAACGGCCCGCAGCCGCGATGGCGGCCTGACGTGGACGGACCCAGCCTTTGACGAAGCGCTGACGGAGCCGGTCTGCCAGGCGAGCCTGATCCGCTACGGCAGGAAGGGCGACCGGCTGTTGTTTTCGAATCCGGCGGCGAAGAAGCGTGTGAACATGACGGTCCGGCTCAGCGAGGACGGCGGGCGGAGTTGGGTGGCCCACCGGGTTCTGCACGAAGGACCTTCCGCGTATTCGTCGCTGGCCGAACTGCGCGGCGGGGCGATCGCGTGCCTGTACGAGCGGGGCGATAAAGGCCCGTACGAGACCATCACGTTCGCGCGTTTCTCGGTCGACTGGCTGAAGCAGCGGCCGTAGACCCTGCCCCGACACGCGTGAAGCGGACGCTACCGTTTCTTCAGGAAAAGGTGGCTGGTGGGTGGTCGCAATACGTCGCCACCGCTCACTCACGCTTGCGGCTCGGAAGAAAAGGCCGCCCGCGCGGCGCCCTGAAATCAGGTAATGTACAAGCGATGGGTCAGCTACTGATTGGTACAGGACGTTGTGACATTACTCCCGCGCCGGGAACTCCGCAAGGCGGATGGGGCGCGCAGACGCACCAGCGAGGATTGGGCGCCGACATGCCGTTCTATGCGACGGCAATGGTTCTCTCCGACGGCGACGAGACCGTTGCCATTGCCGACGTCGACGCGATCGGCTTCGACATGGAGTGGACGAACAGGATCATGGACGCGATTGCGGCGTTGACGAAGCTGCCGCGCGAGCGCATCCGGTTCTCCTGCACGCACACGCACTCCGGGCCGAACACGTTCCGCCTGGCGACGATCAGCGAAGGGCTCGACATGTCGTTGAGTTACCTGGACAGTCTGCCCCATCGTATTGCGGGAGCGGTATGGCAGGCTCAGCAAAATCTGCGGCCGGCCCGTGTCGCCGCGGGAGCAGGCCGTTCGGAGATGAACGTCAATCGGCGCTTTCATCCGCCGGGCGGCGGCATGGCCGTGGGAAGGAACTGGGACGGAGTCGCCGATCCCACGGTGCGCGTGGTTCGATTCGACGCGCTCGACGAGACCCCGATCGCGACCATCGTCCACTACGCGTGCCACCCGACAACGATCGCGTGGCAAAGCCAGCACTATACGCCGGACTATCCGGGACCGATCCGGACGGTGGTGGAGCGGGAACTGGGCGGCGCGTGTCTGTTCCTGCAGGGACCGACCGGCAACCTGACCCCGCGCCGGGGCTTCACGGGCGACTTCCGCGTGTACCGGCGTATCGGCGAGTCGATCGGATTGGAGGCCTCGCGGGTTGCCCAGTCACTGGAAACGCTGCCGCGGCAGGAGAAGTTCCTCCGCGTCCAGCAGTCCGGCGCGGCGATTGCCATCTACGAAGACGAGCCCGTGGAACCAGCCGCGCCGGTGCTGCGCGTGATCACTCGCGACATTCAGATGCCGGTGCGTCCGTTCGGCGATCCTGAACCGCTGGAAGCCGAAGCGGTGCGGCTGCGCGCTGAACTCACGCGGCTCCGAAGCGAAGGAACCGAGGCCGAGGTCCGCGAGGCAACGGCGCGCGCCACGCAGGCAGGCTGGGCGGCCGGGGCCGCGCGCCAGTATCACAACAAGACGTCGGTGCCGTGGCAGATGATGGCCATCCGGATCGGCGATACCGCCCTGCTCTCGGTACAAGGGGAGCCGTTCGTCGAGTTGGGGCTGCGGATCGCCGCCGAATCCCCATTTGCCCACACTCTCTTCTCGGGCTACACGAACGGGGCATTCGGGTACATCGCCACTCGGGAAGCGTATGGAGAAGGCGGCTACGAGGTGCTCGGCGGGAGTCCCTTCTCTCCCGACGCGGCCGACGTCGTGGTGGACGAAGGCCTCAAGTTACTACGCGAGCTTGCGGCCTGAACGATTGGAGTCACCGCCCTTGCGGTGTCCGCACGGGCCCGCGCCCGGCGACCAAAAACGTCGCCCCGCGCCACTCAGTCCTCGACGATCGCCATGATGGTTTGGGGAGAATTCCCCTCGAGGCGGTTGTTGACGTAGATGTACGCTTCCAGGCGCTGCTCCCGCGCCTTGCGGATCAGGGTCTTCAACGCCTCGCGGGCTTCGGGATTCGGATCCTGCACGGTTTCGTACGGCGAGAACAATTGAACGGCGTCTTCGTATTGCCGGCCCCGGCGCAGCAATGCGCGGCTCACCACGAAATTCGCCGTGATGGAATTGGGGAGCCCAACTTGCGTCTGGATCTCCGGCATCTTCGACCAGGCGTTGAACACGTGCGCCACGCCGTGGCTGCGGAGGCACGCGAAGTATTCGGGCACAAGGAACTCAGGGTTTCGGATCTCCACCGCGTACCGGAAAGTCTTGGGCAACTTCGACAGAAACGGGTCCAGAACCTCCACGAACTCCGAGACTCCGGGCATTGAAGTGCGCGAGAATGTGCCGAACTCGAAGATCAGAACCCCGACCTTCTCCTGGTAAGGCTCCAGCATCTGGAGAAACGCGTCGCGGAGCAACATCGCGTCCAGGAACGACGGATTCGCCATTCCCGCCGTCGCACCGTAGCGGGCGTGCTGCGGGAAGATCTTGCAGGTGATCTGTTCCGGCACTTTGAAGGCGAACCGGAACTCGGCCGGGACCTGGCTGAAGAGCTTCTGCCAGAACACATCGCTCGGGAACTGATAAAACGCGAAATCCCCGCAGACCGTGGGGAAGTACTGGACGTATTCGCGCAGGCACTCCGCCTCGAAGAATTTCTGCGAGAAGCGCCCGCGCGTGAGGTAGTTGGAACGCGAATAGATCTGGCCGATCCAGCCCTCGTATTTCCACGAACTGCCGCCGATCAGGATATTGTCTTTGGCCAACCGCGAGAGCGCTTCCCGCAGTTTCTCGCGGTCAAAATTCGATTCGGGTTCGAAGAGGCTGCCGATCACGTTGGAGGATCACCACGCGTGGGCGATGCGATAGCCCCAGGGATCGGCGCCGGCTTCGAGGACGCCATCGGGATAAATGCGGATCGCCGTCGGGGCAGCGCCGCTGGCCCATCGCGAGCGCATGCCGACTTTGTGCTTCCGCTCGGCCAGTTCGGAAACCACGCTCGGCGCGATACGCTCGTCGAGCAGCAGGTCGCCGGGGTTCATGGCGTGATTGTCGAAGCTCGACACCAGATGCCGCGTCTGGAAACGCGGGGCTTCAATGGCTTCCTGCGCGTTCATACCGAACTCCACCACGTTCAGCAGGATCTGCAGCAGCGATTGCTCCTGATTATCGCCACCGGGCGTCGAGAGGGCCAGAAACGGCCTGCCGTTCTGGGTGACCAACGTCGGACTGAGGGTGACGCGCGGCCGCTTGCCGCCGGCCAACTCATTGGGGTGGCCGTGGATGAGAAGGAAGCTCTGGGCGCGCTGTGTGAGGGGAATGCCCGTGTCGCCGGCGATCACCGACGGCAGCCACGAACCCGACGGGGTGACCGTGAACATCACGCCGTCTTTGTCGACCGCATTGATGCAGGTGGTGTCGCGCGCCAGCAGGATGTCGTCGATCCGCACGTGCTGCGACTCGGCCTCGGAAGGATGAATGCCGGGCCGCGGGCCGATTTTGCCCGGGCGGAAATCGAGCGAAGCGAACGGCCCGATCAGTGTGCGCCGTTCCGTGGCGTACTCTTTCGACAGCAACCGGTCGGCGGGCACCGCCGCGAACTTCGGATCGCCATAATAGGTGTCGCGATCGGCGTAGGCGAGCTTGAGCGCTTCGACCACGGTATGCAGGTACGTGTACGAATTGAACCGCATCGCCCGCAGGTCGTAGCCCTCGAGCAGATTGAGCGCTTCCAGCATCGACGGCCCCTGCGTCCAGAAGCCGGGCTTGTAGACCTGATAGCCGCGGTACGTGACACTGACCGCATCCTCCGGCTGAAGCCGGAAGGCGGCCATATCCTCGTAGCGGAGCAGGCCGTTATGGTCGCGGCTGAACTGGTCGATCTTGCGCGCGATTTCTCCGCGGTAGAAGTAGTCGCGGACGGCATCGATGCCGGCGGTCCGGCTGCCACCGGAAGCCAAGACTTTCTTCTCCTCGGCGACCATCGCGCGCAGGGTGCGGGCCAAGGCGGGCTGACGAAACACTTCTCCCGTCCGGGGCGAGCGGCCCCCCGGGCGAAAGACATCGCGAGAGGTTGGCCACAGATCAAAGAATCGCCGGCTGCGGTCGATATAGAGCGCCCTCATTTCATCCATGGGCGAGCCGTCGGCCAGTTCGATGGCGGGTTGAATGATTTCGGCGAACGGTCGGGCGCCATACTCGCGTAACGCCACCAGGCCAGCTTCCACCATGCCCGGCGTCAGGGCCGGCATCAGTCCAGCGACGGGAATGAAGCCTTTTAATCCGCCAGGCTCCGGCGGCGACAACATCTCTCCCGGCTGCAGACGCCGATGGCGGAAAAGATCAGGCGTAGCGGACTTGGGCATGGTGCCGACGCCGGCGATGGCCTTGACCTTGCCGTCGCGAGTGCGGATGAGAATCGGAGCTTCACCTCCGAAACCGAAATGGGAGAACTCGACGATCGCGGCCGCGAACATCGCCGACACACCCGCGTCGACCGCGTTGCCCCCCGCGTGAAACAGGCGCATTCCCGCCTGTGCCGACTCCTCGCTGCCGGCGCCCACCGCGCCCCTGACACCACGCACGGCATATTTCGCCGGGCGCTCCATCTCTCTCTCTTTTCGCTGGGCGGACGCGATCACCGCAACGCCGAGCGCAATCGTCAGGCCAACGTGAACACTCTTCCGCATAGGGGAGGGCCTTCCCGAACTGTAATCTCCCTATTCTACCCTCGGAAGATATAATGTCGGTTCCATGACTCCCCCCGAGCCAGCTGCATTCGAGCCTGTTGTGAAGGAACCGGACGATGATCCGATTCTGTACTGCCCGGTGTGCTCCCAACGGCTGTCCGAGCGCAAGTGCAAGCTCCTGTGTGAGCGCTGCGGCTACTACATGAGCTGCGCGGATTACTACTAGCGCGACGCCGAAGCAACGGGAGACCGGTCTGGGAATCGAACCCAGCGGTGCTCGCAGGCGAGCACCCAACGGATTTGCAGACCGCGGGAAGCCCAGCCTCCTCTCCCGGCCTCGAAGAACTTCCTACCGTGACAGGATAACGATTCTCCAGCCGCTCGCGAATACGCTCGATATAATCGTTCGCGTCATGAAGAATGGCGTGCTTCTCCTGCTGGCGCTGGCCGCGTCCGGTTGGGCGCAGCGGCCCAACAGCGGCCCCAAGCCTGGAAATCTGCCGGCGGAACTCGAAAAAGAACTGCTGGATCTTGTCCCCATCACCACAGGACTTCGTGAGGACGACCACCCCGCGCTGGCCGCGCGCGCAGGCACGGCCTGGATTGCGTGGGTCTCATATTCCGAGACCGAAGGCAGCGCCCGCGTGTATGCGCGTTCATGGGCAGCGGGAAAGTGGTCCTCGCCCGTGGAGTTGAGCGTAGCGCCGGGGGACTATAGCAAGCCCGCGATCACGATCGACGGGAGCGGCGCGGTCTGGGTGGCGTGGCCTGCGCAAGTCTCGGGCAACTGGGACATCTACGGGCGGGTGCTGCGATCCGGCGCGTGGGGCCGCGTCGAGCGATGGACCAGCCATGCGGCGCCGGATATTCTGCCCGCGCTGGCTGCATCGGGCGGCCGGGTCCTGCTGGTGTGGCAGACCTTGCGGCGCAACTCCTTTGATATCTACTACCGGCTTCACCAGAACAGCGCCTGGACGGCGGACGCCGCAGTGACGGCGAGCGAGGCGAACGATTGGGAGCCTGTCGCGGTCGCCTCGAGCGACGGCCGGTTTCACGTAGCGTGGGACAGCTACCGAGGCAGCTACGACGTCTTTCTCCGGACCATGGGCAGCGGCGGACAGTGGACCCACGAAGTTGCGGTCGCCTCGACACCGCGGCTGGAGAATCACGCGAACCTGTCGGCGGACCCGCGCGGCCGGGTCTGGGTCTCGTGGGAAATCGGCCCGGAGAACTGGGCCTCCGATTCCGCCGAGGGCGGCTTGCGCGCCAACCGCCAGGTGGGGCTGGCATGCCTCGCGAACGGCAGGGTTCAACGGCTGGCCACGGCGCAAACACAACTCGCATCCGTTGCGGGAGAGCGGGGCTTTCAAGCAGCGGCTCCGGTCGTGGGGCGCGACGGAAAGCTGCGCCTGTTCTTTCGCCAGCCTATGAACAACAACTGGCTCCGGGTGGGAGTTACCACCTGGGAGGCGAGTGGCTGGTCGAAGCCCGAGCGATTTGCCTACAGCGAAGGCCGGGTTGACCAGCGCGTGTTGACCGCGGACCTCGGCGATAAGATCCTGGCCAGTTGTCCGGCGGGTTCGGCGCACAACACGATCTACGGCAAGTGGATCCCGGTGGGCCCGGCCGGCGCTCAGGAGTCGGTGCCGGCCCTCGAGGATGGGACGGCAGTGGCGTCGCCCGCGCCGCCCAAAGCGCCCCGTCACACCTTCAGCGGTTACCAGTTGGTGTGGGGCGACCTGCACCGCCACACCGACATCTCGGAAGACGGCGGCATACCCGATGGCTCCCTGATCGATGCGTTTCGTTACTCGTTTGACGCCGCTCCCCTGGACTTTCTGGGAGTCACCGATCACACGCGCTACCTGACGCGCCGCTACAACCTATGGCGCATCCAGCAGGTCTCGGATCTCTTTTACAAGCCGGGTGCGTTCGTTTCCATGCACGCCTACGAGCGCAGCCAATACTCGCCGTGGGGCCATCGCAACATCGTCAATCTGGGCCGCAAGTACGAGATGGTGCCCGGTTCGTACGACCTGGGGGATGCCGGCGTGAGTCCGTGGGGCCTGTTCGCAGCCTTACGGGGCAAGCAGGCGCTCTCGATTCCCCACACGTCGGCGTGGGGCAACAAACAGGTGAGCTGGGACTACTACGATCCGGAGATCGAACGCATTGTCGAGATCTATCAGGGGCTGCGTTCGACCTACGAATACAACGGCGCGCCCGATCCGGCGGGACGTGCGATTTATGAGAACGAGAGCAAGTGCTTCGTGTGGGACGCTCTCAGCCGCGGGCGCAAGATGGGGTTCATCGCCAGTTCCGATCACAAGTCAACGCACATGTCGTTCGCCGCCCTGTACGTGAAGACCCTGGACCGCGAGTCGGTGTTCGAAGCGCTGCGGGCGCGCCGGACCTACGCGGCCACCGACAAGATCTTCGTCGACTTCTCGATCGGCGGCAGGCTGATGGGCGAAGAAATCGAGGTACGCGACAAACCGGTGGTCGTGGTCGCGGTGGAAGGCACGAACACGCTGGACCGGATCGACATCGTCAAGAACGGCAAGTTTGTGTACACGTCACGGCCCGGCGCTCGCAAAGCCGAGTTTCGCTATCGCGATGACGACTGGGCCGGCGAGGAGGCGTATTACTACGCGCGCGTCATCCAGACGGACAAGATGATGGCATGGGCGAGCCCGATCTGGGTGAAGCGCGGCCGGTAGTTTTCGACCGGCGATTCGAGTCGCGTGACGAGGCCGCTGCTATATTCTCAGAAAGGTTACACCCTATGAATCGTCGTCATTTTCTTCAGGGCAGCGCGTCCGGCGTCATGCTCAATTCCGGCGCGGCCGCGGCGGCCAGTGATCGCATCCGCGTCGGCGTCATCGGCAGCGGCGGTCAGGGCCGCAATAACCTCGGTGATTTTCAGAAGAACCGCGACTGCGAGATCGTGGCCGTCTGCGATGTCTTCCAGCCGAACCTGAAGCGCGGCATCGATATGACCGACGGCCGGGCCCGCGCCTTCACCGACTACCGCCGCCTGCTGGAAGACAAGGAAATCGACGCCGTGGTGGTCGCGACGCCGGAGCACTGGCATGCGCTCATGATGGTGGACGCCTGCAACGCCGGCAAGGACGTCTACGTCGAAAAGCCGATTTCCCTGTGCGTGCGGGAAGGCCGCCTGATGGTGGAGGCCGCGCGCCGGAACAACCGCGTGGTTCAGGTGGGCATCCAGCAGCGCTCGGGTTCCCACTTCCAGCGGGCGGTGAAGGCGGTCGAGGAGGGCAGAATCGGCAAGGTCCTCTACGCGCAGTGCTGGAACCACTCCTGGGAACCCGCCGACAGTGGCGCGCGTGCGGGGGAAACCGCGGTCCCGGCCGACCTCGACTGGGATCGTTGGCTGGGACCCGCGCCGTCGGTGCCGTTCAGCACGGCCCGCAGGCGGTTCGGCAGTTACTGGTCCACCGGTGGCGGCCAGATGACCAACTGGGCCGTCCACCTGATCGACATTGTGCACTGGGCCACCGGCGAAGATACGCCCAAGAGCGTATCGGCGATGGGCGGTGTGCTGTACCTGGTGAACGACGAGCGCGAAACTCCCGACACGCTGCAGGTCATCTTCCAGTATCCGGGTTACCAGATGTATTACTCCACGCTGCGGCACAACAGCTACGGTCACGATGGGCATCCCGGCAACAAACCATTCGGCAGTTACGGGATCCGGTTTCACGGCACCGACGGCACGCTCTTCGTCGACCGGGCAGGCTACGAGATCACTCCGCAGATGCGTTCCCGCTCGGATCCGGGAGCGATGGGCTCCCGCGATGCGTACGACGATTTGACCGGCGTGGGCATCTACTTCACCACCGAAGGTAAGGGGGAGCGGGGCACGACGTCGATCCAGCATTTTCCGCACGTCCGCAATTTCCTTGATTGCGTGAAGAGCCGGCAGAAGCCCGTGGGGGACATCGAAATCGGGCACAGGGCGACAAGCGTCTGCCACCTGGCCAACATCTCGTACCGGACCGGGGAGCGGATCGAGTGGGATGGCCAAGCGGAGCGGATCACCAACAGCGCCAGGGCCAATGCGCTGCTGACCGTGAAGTATCGCGAGCCGTGGAAACTATCAGGGTTGTGAACAATTCTTGTCGCCCCAAGCTGCTTCGCTATCAAGGACTTGTATTCCCCGACATCTTACCCCTGGGATTGTGAGAAGATCGGATCGTGGGCGCTGTAATCGAACCCTCGGGCAAGAGCCGCGTGCTGAATGCGGAAGATCTCTCGTTCGTGCTGCGGTGTTATGTGGCGCCAAGAAATGACAAGTACGTCGCCGAATGTGTTGACCTTGACCTTATGACGCGGGCGGATACGCCGGAAGCCGCCATGGGAAAGATGGCCGAAGCAATTATCGGTTACCTCAAGGTTGCCCTGGAAGGAGACCGTGATGGGCTTGTCCCACGCCCGTCACCCTTCTCTCATCGTCTGTACTACCACTACCTCTGCTTCCTGGCGAGCTTTACATCGCGGAAGCGGAACTTCCGGCTGTTTGACTGGTCGCCGTCGTTTCCCTGTTGCGCTTAAGCCTCCCCGTCTTCTTTCTTGATCCAGAACTTCACGGAAGCCTTTCGCGCGGTTTTCTTGGTCGCGCCATAAAACTCCTCCCTCGTGTAATTTGACTGGCGAATCATGCTCTTCAGGAGATATTCGTCGAATTCCTCTCCGCCTTGTCGATGGTGACGACGCTTCGCGGCCTGACCCCGTCGGCTCCACGCTCAAATTGTGCGCGCGATCCCTCTTGTCTCTTGAACTGAAATCCTAAGGCCAGGACGATTGCCTCGACTTCAGAGGGCGTTAGTGGCGGGTAACTGCGCTTTCCCATTTCGGTGAAATTCCGGCAACATTGGCCATGCGTTGCTGCTTTGAAAACGACCACACCTCGAAGTTTTGCTGTCTACAAGTCGCCAAACTTTTGCCCGCGCCGCTCAGGCCGTTCTGTGAGGCTGACGCGGTGACCCAAACCGAGAAATCGCCAACCCCACTGCGACCGTGGCCCCGCACCCGATCACGTTGAACCACAGGAACGACACGCCGGCCGCTTGCGCCGAAAAAATGGCGGCTTCCCCGGCCAGGATTCCCCAGAACGCCCCCGTGCCCGTCACTTTGGGAAAGAAGAACGCCAGCGCGAACACTCCGAGCAGCGAACCGTAGAACAGCGACCCGACCATGTTCACCGCCTCGATCAACGATCCGAGGTTGCGGCCGTACTCGGCGAACAGCACCGCGTACGCTCCCCACAGCGCCGTGGCCCATCGCGACGCCAGCAGATAGTGCCGGTCGGACGCGTCGCGGCGCACGTGACGCTGGTACACATCGATCACCGTCACCGTGGCCAGCGAGTTGATTTCGGCGGATATCGTGGACATCGCGGCCGCGAAAATCGCGGCAATCACCAGTCCGACAACGCCTGCCGGCATCCGCTCGATGACGAATCCGAGGAAGACGTAATTGGTGTCGTTGTAACCCTTCTCCACCAACGAACCGCCTTGGTGGCGGGCGGTGTCGAGGTCGCGCTGCGCCGCACGATATTCCCCGCGCAGGGCTTCCGTCTTGCGCGAATCGGCCTCCGCGCGGGCCGCCAGCAGTGCCTCAGCGGCATCTTTCCGCCGCTCGAACGCCTGATCGAACTTTCCCTTGATCTCACTCGCCTGGCCCATGACGGCGAACTTTGCCCGGGCCTCCGGCTGGAACAACATTGGCGGCTGCTCGAAGACGTGCAGCACGAACACCATCGCACCGATAAACAGGATGAAGAATTGCATCGGGAGCTTGGCCACCGCATTGAACAGCAGACTCAGCCGGCTTTGCGCAATCGACTTGCCGGTCAGGTATCGCTGCACCTGCGATTGATCGCAGCCGAAGTAGGCGAGCGACAGGAACATCCCGCCGATCAGGCCGCTCCACACGTTGTAGCGGTTGTTCCAGTCGAACGAAAAGTCGACGGCATTCAGACGGCCCATCTGCCCGGCTAGATACAGCGCGCCCCCAAGACCGACGCCGGCCGGCAGCAAAGCAATCACGGTCACCAGCGCGATGATCAGGCCCAGGAAGATGATCAGCATCTGCTGCACGTCGGTCCAGGTCACGGCCTGGATGCCCCCGGCCACCGTGTACAGGATCACCAGCACGCCCATGATCAGCGTAGTTACGCGATCAGGCCAGCCGAACAGGACGGCCAGCACGATCGCCGGGGCATACAGCGCGAGTCCAACGGCCAGCCCCCGCTGGATGAGAAAGATCACACTGGCCAAGGCACGGGTTTTCGCGTCAAAGCGCTTCTCCAGGTACTCGTAGGCGGTGTAGACGCCGGACCGGTGGAACAGCGGCACGGCGGTGGCGGAGATGATCACCATCGCCAGCGGCAGCCCGAAATAGAACTGCACAAATCGCATGCCGTCGACATACGCCTGGCCGGTGGTGGAAATGAACGTGATCGCGCTGGCCTGAGTGGCCATGATCGACAACGCCATGGCGTACCACGGCATCGTCCTGTCGGCGAGCAGGTAACGCTTGACCGTGTTGCTCCCACGGCCCTTATACATGCCGTAGAGAACGATGAACAGGAGCGAAGCGGCCAGAACGATCCAGTCGAGGAGCCTCATACGAACGCCCTCGAGAACCACGTGAACAGCGCGATGAGGAGCACCAGGTAGACGATGACGGCGGCGTAGATCCGGTTCCAGGACCCCAGGAATGGAGGTGGTTCATCAGGAGTCACCGGCCCTCCTTTCGCGTCGCCTTACCGGCGCTCAGGAAATTTGCAAACAGGCGATACGCCCCCGGAACGCCTGCCGGCAACTGGCGGAACCAGGAATAGGCGGTGAAGATGTACGCCCCCTTTCCGTATCGGCAATAGAGAGTGCCGCCGGGCAGGGGAGGCTCGCCCGGATCGCTGGAGGCGAACACCGGCTCGTACCGCGAGTCCCACGTGGAGGCAAAGTACAGGCCGCGCTCCTGGACCCAGCCGGCAAAATCGGAGGCGGTGATCCGATTGGGTACGGTGAGCAGTGGATGATCCGGCTTTAGCAAAGTCACCGGGGCTTCTTCCACCGATACGCGACCGCGCCCCACGGTCAAAGGATACGGCCCGAGGCGGTCGAGGGCCCCGGTCGCGCCGCGAAGAAATCCGCCTTCGGCGACGTTGTACTGCACGATCAACGTGCCCCCTCGTTCGGCGTACTCGAGCAACCGCTGCTGGTTGGCCCGAAGGGCCGGGCGGACGTTATACGCGCGGACTCCGGTGACGATCGCGTCGAAGCCCGACAGATCGGCCCGCGCGAGATCGTCATCGCTCAAGGCGCTCACCTCGACGCCCAATTCGCGGATACTTTCGGGCACGACATCCCCCGCGCCCATGACGTACCCGACACGGCGAGCCAGGGTGCGGACGTCCACCCGCTCGGCACGCGCTTCCGCAGGGGTCATGACGGTCTGGGTGGGAATGTGGTCGTACTGGATGACGTTGACCATTTCGCGGCTCGCCGCCGGGCCGCAGGAGGCGCTGGCCCGGAGCGTCGTGCTACCGATGCCCGCCGGTGGGGTCACGGTGAATGCCAGCGTGCGCTGGACGCCCGGCCCGTCGAGTTGAATCGGCTGTTCGGCGGGTCGGATGCTCCAGCCCGAACCGCCCTGGAGCCGAACGGCGCCTGTGCACGGCGCGAAGGCAGTAACCTCCACGGCGACCGGACGCGGCTTCGCGTCAGCCGCCAGTAACACCTTCTCGACAATGTGGACGCTTACCGGAGGAACAGACGCGACCGGCCTCGTGTACTCGCCGCGAACCGGGTCCACCCCGCGATATACCACGGGGCGCGCCAGGCGAACCGGTTGGTCCTCGACGTCGATCTCGAATTCTCCGCCGGCTAACGGCGGAGATTCGGGAAGATTGCGGAGAGCGAGGTCTGGGATCGAGTACGTGTCGCCCCCCGACGGCGATCGCAGCCAGAAGGGTTGGGTGGTCGCCACCGGCGCGTTCACGCGGACCTGCCGCGCAGCGGGCCGGTTGGGAGCGAGTTGAACGGTCTCCGGGTAGACGTCCTCACCGATCTTGAGGGATTTCCAGGTGGCACGTAGCGGCGACCGTTGAATCACCGAGGCCGTCAGTTCCATCCGGGAGGCGGGAACCACCGTGGGACTCCCCGCCACCAGATCAGCACGCAGGCCCAAGCAGGCGGCGATCACTTCGGCCGACTCGACCAGCTTCCGTTTGGCCCAGGGATGATCGATCGTCCGCATCACCGCCCGAGCCCCCAACAAAGCCGGAACCGCGTGCCAGGGTTCGTCGGCGCGATATTCGCCGAGCGCCTTGCGGAGCAGCGAATCCACCTCCGCGCCGCGGGGAAGGCGATTCCATCTCGTGTCGATTCCGTCGAAAGGATCCTGCTGTGGCGCCGATCCTCCGCGCGTCTCAAACGTGACCACGGCCGGGCCGCGCCATCGCGGCGCGCCCATCGCCTGGGTGCGATGCTGGCTGCGGCTGATCGAGCCCAACTCGGTGAACGACTGTCCGAGCAGCGGGCTGTACTCGCCCATGTCCACCCAGACGGCTCCCGGCTTGGCGGCCGAGGGGTAGGGGAAGAACGCCAGTGTGTTGTGCAGCAACCGGACGGAGCTCCAGGGCGCCAGTTGCAACTCGGGGAACCGCGCGGCATCCGCGGCCGCCGCATAGGCTTCCTTCCCCAGCATGGCCGACGCCTGGTGATGGCCGTGTCCATCGCGCGGCGTACCGGAAAATCGCAGGATGACGACGTCCGGCTGATAGCGCCGGATGACCGCAACCACGTCGGACAAGGTTTGGTCGTGCCCCCAACGCCGGATCGCTTCCTCCGCGGTCTTGGTGTACCCGAAATCGATCGCGCGGCTGAAGTATTGTTCGGCGCCATCCAGCCGCCTCGATGCCAGCAGTTCCTGCGTGCGAATCACGCCCAGCAGGGCTCCCTGTTCCGCGCCGATCAGGTTCTGCCCGCCCTCGCCCCGAGTCAGCGACAGATAGGCGGTGCGATACAGACGTCCCTTCCCGAAGTACGCCAGCAGCGACATGTCCTCGTCATCGGGATGAGCGGCGATCATCAGCACGCTGCCAAGCACGCGGAGTTTGCGAAGGCGAAGCTGAAGTTCGCCGGCGGGGATTTCCTGCTGCGCGGCGACGGGAGATAGTTGAACGAGCCAGAGAGTGAGCGCCAGGCGGAGAACGCGCATTGAACGCTATCGTACCGCTTGTGCTCCGCTCCAAGTCCTACGACCGGGCGCGCCTGGGCCACAGTTTGGTTCCCGGCGGAATCGTCTCGGCGAAATCGGCAGGAGGAATCAGCTCCGGATATCGGGCGCGCAAGTACTCGCGGATGCGCTGCCGCAGTTCCAACGGCACCGGGATCGCCGGCGGCCTCGGCGGCCCGGCCTTGAGAAATCCAAACGCTTCCACCAGCGCCTTGCTGCGCGCTGTTCCCCCATATTCGCTGAGGAACGAAAGCTCCGAGGGAAACACGAACGGCCGCCCAGCGCCCGACTTCAGGTGCCCGACCCCTTCGGTAAACGGCACGAACGCTCGCTCGGCTTCCACGAACTTCCCTTCTCCGCAGAGTTGAAGTGTGCGGTAGATGAGGTGCGGCATCAGGCTGAGGTTGACGCTGCCCACGCCGGGAGCGCCCATGCGATACATCTCCACCAGCCATCCGGCGTCGGTCGCGCTCATGTGCACCAGCGGGCTCTCCTTCTGCAGCGAGCGCCACTCCTTGAAATTGAAATGCGCTTCCTTGCTTCCCAGCATGTTGGGTAAAGCGGCCAGCTTGCGAAAGGTCTCCGCCGGATACTCCTGGCGCACCCACTCGAAGTGATAGATGATGACGCCGATGTCAGGGCAGGCCGTGCACAACTGATTCCAGAAGGCGATCAGCTCCCGTTGGGTGAGCGGGTTGTAGAAGGGCTGCATGGCCAGCACGGCGTCCACCCCGGCCTCCATGGCGGTCCGCGCGCGGCCGATCACCTCATCCGGGTTGAGTCCCTGCGCGCCGAGCACGCCG
>CAZGUX010000239.1:0-16852 GCA_964529305.1 uncultured Solibacteraceae bacterium
GAACCGCCAGAAGGACCGGCAGCGACAGGTCAAGTCCAGCCACCCTCGAGAAACCGGGAGCGAGACTGCACAGAAGTCCTCCGGCTCCACAGCCGGAAACCAGCAGCGACGCCCCGTTTGATTGGGGGAGATGCCTGCGCAGAACCGCTGAGATCAATTCTTCAGTCGACCGGAGTTCACGGTCGCACTGCCAGTCTCGGAGAAGGTACGGCAGGAGCGCGTCGGCTTGCCATCCGGGATCGCCCATGCCGAAATCGGGCGGATCGACGACGTGCTCTTCCGCGAAAGCGCCCTCGAGAAATTCCGCGACGGGCCCGAGCAGCTTCTAGAAGCCCGCCAGACAAGCCGCTTCGGCGGAAGTCACTCGCTGCAACCGGCTCAACCCGGCCTGAAGGAATTGGCCTTCGTTCCAGATTTCCTCCAGCCGCGAAGCCCGCTCCTCGACCCGCCTCCTCGCTGATTGGAGCAGGCGCAGGGAATAGAACAAGTATTGCTCCGGCTGCTGAATCAGAACCGGGACGTTTGCGAGGATCGGGTAGCCGGCCGAACAATTCGGGCAGCAAAGCATCTCTGCCCTCCTCTCGAGCCTTGCCCGGCACGATATGCACTCATAGCCGATTGACTCGCTCGACATTCTTTTGAAGCTAGGAACGTTTCGTTCCCACGTAGACAGCATGCGGCGACAGATTCCCGGAAAACGGGCTTCCGTGGTAATCGGCGAAACACCGGACCGACCCGATGCCGCAGCTCCGCAGAAGCTTCATAATTTCCGGCTTCGAATAGATTCTCCTGTGCTGAGAGTACGTGCGCCGCCCGCCGGTCTCCTTGTCGAGCACGGAGAATCGCTGATGGAGCCGCATGGAGGTGTCGTCGTAGTGGTCAATCCGTTCGATGACGAACCGTTCCACGTCAAACAACATCCGGTTCGTACCTGTCCTTTGGACGAAAGCGCGATTGGCGGTGCTCAGCATCACTCTTCCGCCCTTTTTCAATACCGATAGCAGCGATCGCAGCGCAGACTCGTTCTCCGCTTCGGTAGCAAAGTATCCGAGACACGACAAGAGGCTGACCACCGCATCAAACTCCTGCCCCATGCGTCCGGCCGATTGGATGTCGAGCCGCTTGTATTCGATATTCCGGTGGGGGTTTTCCGTCCTGGCGATCCGGATGCAGTCGGCACTCACGTCGACGGCGGTCACCCGGCACCCCTTTCTGGCCAGCAGCAGCGAATGCCGGCCATTCCCGCACGGCAGATCCAGGACCGTGGATCCCCGGCCCACCCCTAGCGCCAACACCGTAAACTCGGCCTGAAGCCGGGTGTCGCTCGACCGCGGAGAGCCCGCCAGACCCGCTTTCGTCACGAATGTATCGATCTGTCCCATGCGATGCCGTCTTCCGCGATCAGGTGTACTCGAACACGATCTCCTTGAACTCATTCCGGCCTGGCTGAATTTCGCTCAGTTCCACCGACCACGTCGGCAGGACGTCCGGGTGGATCATGAACCGGTTGTAACACCTCCGCAGGTCGACACGGCTACGCGCCTTGCACGCTTTCAGGAAAGCGTGCAGCAGGTCAATCACACCTTGTGTGTCACGGCCCGGTTGGCGGCACTCCCACACAAACCGTTTCATGATGAACCGGACTACGTCCTCCATCTCCGCCCTGGAGAAATCCGAATACGCATCGGAAACCCCAATGATTCCATCGGTGGGCGCGAAAAACGGGAACAGCTTATAGCGGTACTTGATGTGAGCGCGGCCGCGCCGTAATTCCCGCCGGACCCCGCGGTCGTATGCGTTGTCCCATTTCTTGATCCGGTCGACGATCGCCCGCCGCGGCGCCTTCCGCGCCAGCAGGTCAAGCGCGGCTTCGAGTCCGTCCAGATAGGCCTCCAGGGCCGTGGTAGCCGCCGTCTGGTTCAACTCGCCGTCGAGGCAAAACACCCAGCCCTTTGCCAATGCCTGGCTCAGGAACCAGGCTGCGTAGGCTCTTGTTTGAATGTGGCGCCGAAGAGCGACCTCGCTGGTTCGCCGGCCGTCCACTCGTTCGAGGGCCGGCAGGAATTCGGTGCCCAGCCGGAGAGCGTAGTTCTCGAACTTCAGCTGTGCCGACTCTTCCAGGACCTCCGTGGTGAAGAGAGATGGTAGATTCTCCTTGCCGCAGAAGCGGCGGTAGTAGCCGCCGAAGAGATCAAACTGCTCGAGGATGCGGTACCAGTTTCCAAGGCTGGTCCGCGCGCCGAGATAAAACTCCTTGATCTGCCGGGCCAGCGCCCGGGAATAGTAATTACCGCTCGATCCCAGTTCGCCCCGCTTGCCCAGAAACGATTGAAGGTACACGGCCAGAATCCGGTCGAGTTCGTGGATGCCCGCCCGGTGGAAGGCCTGCTCCGGGTGGAAGACAACATTCGAAACCGCGCACCGGCTGTACACCAACTCGGCGCCGGGCACGAAGTCGCGGATGGCGGGGGTCACCACCATGTCTGCGTACCAGAATCCGAGCGCTTCATTCGCCAGATTCCATGAGACGAAGTCCGCCTTCGACCCGAGGTTCCGGTAGCCACAGAAAAAGGGCTCCAACGCGAGGATGTGAACGGCTTCGTGGCTCCACTCGACAAAGGTTTGCGTGTGGGCAGCCAACAAAGTGCAATTGCGCTCCAACTCGCTCATCCGAGGCAGTCTCTCATCGGACAGCAGAATGCGCTGGCTGAACGGGTTCCACTCTTCGACAAGACGATCGCTCACCTTTCGGACCGTGCGGCTTGCCGACACCAGGCTATTGAAAAGCGGCTGCAGGCCCGGAAACCGGCTGGTGAGAGCCGCCGCTTGCCGGACATCGACCGCGTACGGATCGTCGCGCAGTCGCCGCGCGAGGTCGTTGAGAAAACCAAAGTGTTTCCTGACGATTCGAGCTTGAGATTCCGGGGGCACGCTCAACAACCTCGCCTCTCAGGCCATCGCCGCGGGCACATCCAAAATGCGAAACGCGGAATCTCCGGGAATGGCCGCGAGGGGTGGAAGAGCCGACCGGTCTCCGGTTTCCTCCGATCTCTTCTTCCGCAAGAGGTTCTCCACCAGTTCCTGGCGGGGACGGAGTGCGAGACTCAAGTACCGGTCGCCGACCTTCACCACCATCGAACGCTCGACAAACTCGGCCAGAATGCTTCTCACCACATCTGCCTTCAACCGGCACCGCTGTTCGATCTGCGCGGCCTTCGTCACGTTGTGACAGAACGTGAACACCCGGGCCGGAGCGCCCCGGAGCGAGTATTCGAGGCTCGCGCCAAAGCGTGTATCGGTTACCAGCAGTTCCTCATCGCCTTTTCTCTCGACCGTAAACGCCGGCCGGCGAACCGCCAGTTCGTTGACGTGCGCATCGTACCACTGGCGAAATCGGTCCCACGCGTCCGCAACCTCCGGGGCGAGCCAGTCTTCGGGATAGGCATAGGCCAGGTCCCGCGGGAACGAGTAATCGCACAGATCGGATGGTAGCCAATCGAAGCCCCTCACCAGTTGCGATTTCTGCGTTTCATTCAGTTGCTTGTGAATCGGGCTTGCGTAGGAGATGACGAAGCGGCTGAGGCAAAACTGCGGAAAGTGCTCGATGAGCTTTGTGATCTCCGTTGTCCGCTCGACATCGGAGACGGTGGACTTGGGATGGTGCGTGATGAGGTTGGACAGGCTGTTGACCCGCAACTCGGCCAGATACTTGGCCGCCGCCAGGTTTTGCATCACCGTCGTCCCCTTGCTCATCGCGGAGAGCAGAGGCTCGGAGGCCGCCTCGATGCCTAGCTGCATTTCGGAAACTCCCGCCAGCGCGAGCTTGGTCCAGAACGTCTCGGGCGCATGCACTCTCATCTCCATGAAGGCGGCAATTCTGGCGTCCCCCGCCAGGAGATGGTCGGCGTACTCTTCGGCCCACGAGTTGCAGACCGAGTCGGCGAAAAACACACGCCGGATTTGGTATCGGTTACAAAGCACCAGCGCCCGCTCAGCCACCTTCCGGCCCTTCAAGGTCCGAAACCGCGACGTGATGTCGGGGTTCTGGCAAAAGTCGCACCGCGCGAAACACCCTCTCGACCCCTCCAGGGGGAGCGCGACGGACTCTTCTACGACCTTTGCGTAGACGGCGTCATCGCACACGGAACGCAGCCGCGAGAAGAACTCATCGTAGTCGGGATCCGGGATCGTCTCCAGAAACTCCCTGGACATCGCAAGATCGATGGGCTTCCGTGCCGAGCCTACTCTAGTCACATTCACAAGGTCCGCGGAATCGATCGCCGCCTCGACGTCCGCCATCTGATCCGGCCGCAGATCGAGACACGCTTCGAGAATCGCCCTCAGCGGGGCCTCGCCGCTTCCAGCGACCATCAGGCCGCGAACTCCCCAAAGGTCGAGGGTTCGGGTCGCTTCGTGCAAGGCCATGCTCGCCCCGCCGAAGACGAAGAGCAACTGGCCGCGTGCATGCTTCCCGATGTAGCCGGCGGCGAAAATAGACGCGAACACCTGGGCAAACGTCGTTGTCATGCCGACAACGTGCAAGCCCTCACGATCCAGGTGCGGGATGAAGTCGTCCTCGAGATACGCCTCCATCGCCTCCGCTAACGCAAGGATCGTCTGGCGTGACACCCGGAGATCGGGGGGATGAGACTGGTTGTAGAGATCGAGAACCCGCTCGAACATGCCCGGGTGGCGAGGCATGCGACAGCAGCACACCAGGAAGAAGATCTCTTCCCCAAATAAGCGGTAACGCGAATAAAACTCCCCGAGCCCGTCGTCCTCCATGCCGAGCAGGATGTCCATGTAGGCCGAGTACGATCGCACGGGAACCACGTCGCCAAACACATCGCGGACGTACGCATGGAGGTAGCCGAGTTGGCTCGACGGGTGGACGGGATCGTGCATCGGCATCGACAACAGGTGAAGGCTGGTCTTCATGGCACGTCGCTCCTCCTTGGCTGTGGTAGTATCATCAGGGTCGCGATTCGGGCGGTTGGTGGCGCTAGTTCATAAAAATCATCTCCAGGGGAGCTGGATCTGCCTGCTTGGGGTCCACTCGTGTCAGCCGCGAAGTGAGCGCTTGCAGTCTGCTCTGATCGAAGTCTTGCTTGATGGCGAGCAATTCGCGCCTCAACCGGTCGTGGGTAGACGCCGGACGATCCGCCGGGAATCGAAAGTGCGACAGGTGTTGCTGGACGTAAAAAGAGAACGTCTCTGCCGGATCAGGGAAGGAAGGCCAATCATACGCCCTTGGCGGCGTGCGTGTGAGATTGGCGATCCGGAAATCGGCGAAGCCGTCGGACTGGTACCGCCACGGATTGGTCGTGTCATTGGCCGGGAAGAACAGGGGAGCGCCCAGCTTGATCTTCCGCCAAAGCAAGTTACCCAAAGCCTCGGCCAAGCGTCTCTGCTTGCGGGATGGCGCCGCAAGTGGACGGTGAAGATCCTTGTCTGAAAGTCGAAACCCGCCAAAGCCGCTCAGCCAGAGTCGCGTGACATGCCTTTGGCTGTACGAGGCCTGGACTTCGCGGCTCAGCCACCTCTCGAGCGCCGGACTCCTTTTGATGTCTTCCACCCCGAAGCCGTCGAATTCATCGGTGCAGAAGACTTTCACGACGCTCGAGTAGAACGCGGCATCCTGGACGACCAGGGCGGGGTTAAACCTCCGGTACTCCGGAAGAAGGCGCTCCTGATATTCAACCGTTCGCGGTCCCGCGAGGGAGCCCAGGTCGCAGCGGCGGCTCATGTCCTTGACGCACAGAAACCAATAATCCAGCCCGACGACGGCCGCTGCCTCGGTCAACAGATGAAGGTACGCAAAGTCGTCCAGGTTGTCCCTGGTAATAGGCTCGCGATTGATGCCTGCGTCCGGATCGAGGTGCTCGATCGCGCGATACGCCCAACTGTGAAGGTAGTCGTGCGCCATGTGAAGCACTTCGCGAACCAGACGGTCTCCCTCGTTCAACTCCCGGCCCTGATGAACCGGGTCCTCGAGCCATTTCTGAAGGATGGAGTCCGCCGGGTAAAAGTGCGTATGGAGAATCGGGTTGAATCCGCTCATCACATCGGTAAACCCGGCGTAGTGCCAGTTGCCGTCGATCGGCCTGCACGTGCAGGTGAAATAGGGGTCCTGCAGGGCATGACGCACGGGTCTCAGACGCAGGAGAGAATCCTCTGGCAAGTCCTTGGCGGCGAGTTGTCGGTGTCCGTGCATTGATCAGACACTCAAGCGCTTCAAGCCGGCCAGCAATTGGCCACGGGGGTCGACCTTGTTGATGAGTTCCAGCCCGGTCTCAATCTCCTGGTTGTGGGCCGCCTCTGCCCTCCGGCTTTCGGCCCTCCGCTGCGCCTCCCCGAACCGCTGGCCGAATTTGGCGTGGACCGAATCAATCTCACGGGCGCGGCCAGGTTCCAGGCTTACGTGTTCAATGCCGAAAGCGGCCGAGACCCTCGGCAGGGTCTTGAGCCGATGGGCGAGAAACTCTTCGCAGTCGAGCGTGTAATGTCGCTTCGTCCGGTCTCCCGCGGCAAGGCGCAGCACGATCTCCACAGAAAAGATCCACGAAAGCGCGACCACGGCCGCATCGGTCAGGGTCTCCAGCCCTTCCCCTGTCTTCGCTCGCGTATACGCCTTGCGCCGCGCAAACAACAAGCGCGCGTGCTTTCGCCGCTCTGGGGATTTCAACACTTGCGCGAAATAGTAACGCGGGCTGGCGAAGAGAAACAGAGAAGACCGAAACGTCCTGAATTTCACCAGGTGCTCGATGAGTTCCGGATGGTAACCGGCCGTTCGAACAACGATCGCACGGTCTTCCGGCCGGCGGTTCAGCAGCGTTAAGGTCACGTCCCTGAGTCTCGAAATCGAGGCCGGGAACTTTGTGCCTTTGTCGTCCTTGAAGTAGAGAGCGTCCAGAGACACCGGGTCCCTGAGCATCAGGGTTGAATCCTCCAGGAACCGTGTCAACAGCGTCGAACCGCAGAATGGCAGGTGGAACAGGTAGTTGGTGGAAGGAACTTGCGAGTCCCGGATCCGGCCGGTTTCGTGATACACGTGACCGAAGGGCACCCACTTCAGGTTCTCAATCGGAAAATCATACGCGCCCAGGCGAAGGCTTCTGCAAAACGCCGCGTCCTCCGCGAACGCGAAAACCATCATCTCTTCTTGAAAATCGAAGTCGACGGGATAAAAATAGGGATCCCTGATCTGTTTTGAAAGCGAAAACCTGGGCATCCGTTGCTTCGCGCGAACCTCCAGCCCCCTGCATCGGTGAGCCATCTGTGTTCCCCGATGCAGCCTGGACAAGGTCGATGCCGCCTCTGCAAAGGTTGCGGCTACTTCTTGGTCGGGTCCGATACCCGAAGTTCCTTTACCCACGAAGGGACCCAGGCGATCTTGTTCTTCGTGTCGACGACGAACCTCGCGTGCGACTGATTGACATTTCCACCTTGAAGCCGGCTCAATTTCTGAAGGGTCAACTTCTTCGAAGGCCTGGTTTCAAACAGAGTCGCGGCCTTGTCCAGCGCCGTTTTCAGGTTCGCTTTCTCGTCCGTCGGGACGGCGGTCTTCGACTTCTTGGCGGTCGCCTCCGAAACCTGTGCGGTCTGAGCGGTCTGGACCTTGGTCAGCTTTGCCCTACTAATGCTTTCCATCCGGTTGTCTCCTCTTCCCCAGCGGGGGAATCATAACATGATCTAACGGTTCCTGCAAAACTTCGTGCCACCCCAAACGACAATTCCCGCACGTCGGGGGTTCCATTCACTTCCCGCGGCGGTGCGGTTGGCCCCTTTTGGCGTCTCAGCCTGAAAGAGTGACCAGGCTCCCTGCCTCGACGAACTCCCGCGGAGGAGTGGATCGAACAGGCCGCTCGCCATTCTTCCGTGCCAGGTTCTCCACCAGTTCTCTCCTCGGCCGCAGCGCGAGGCTCAGATATCGCTCACCGACCTTCACGATCATTGATCGCTCGGCCAGTTCCGTCAACATCCCGGTGGCGTCATCCAGGCTCAGCCGGACCTGCTCCGCCACCGCTTTTGCCTTGGACACCGTATGGCACAGGTTGTACACCCGGGCCCAGTCGCCGGTAAGCGAGTATCGCCGGTGCTGCCCAAAACGCGTGTCCACGAATTCCAGTTGATCCGCTACTCGTTCAACCGTGAACACCGGCCGACATGCCAGCACTCGTTCCACGTGGTCTGCATGCCATCTTTGGAAATCGCGCCAGGCCGCGACCACCTCTGGATCCAGCCATTCCGCCGGATAGGTGTAAGACAGGTGTCGCGGCCACGAGTAGTCCCGGAGTTCCTCGGGCAGCCAGTCAAAGCCCCTGATGAGTTGGGCTTTTCGGTCTTCACTCAATTCCTTGTACACCGGGCTCGCGTACGACACGACGAAGAGGCTGAGCATGCACGTGGGAAAATGCTCGGTCAGCGACATGATCCGCTTGGTCTCCTCGACATCGGCGACCGTCGATTTGGGGTGATGAATGATCAGGTTCGATTCATTCGCTACGCCCATTTCGGCCATGTACTTGGTGGCGCTGAGATTCTGCAGGACCTTCGTGCCTTTCCTCATGTTCTGCAGAAGGGGCTCCGAAATCGCCTCCACGCCGAGTTGTACCGCCCTCACCCCGGCCAGGCCCAGCTTCGTCCAGAACGGTTCGGGTTCGTGAACTCTCATCTCGGCGAACGCCACGATCTTCTCGTCCCTCGCAAGCAGATAGTCGGCGTAGTCCTCCGCCCACGTGTTGCAGACGGAATCCACAAAGGTGATGTCTCGCCGGTCATACCTCGCGCAGATCCTCAACGCTCGTTCCGCGACGTCCTGGCCGGTCAAGGTCCGAAATTCGGAGGTGATGTCCGGGTTGTGGCAGAAGTCGCAGCGGGCAAAGCAACCTCGCGATCCCTCCAGGGGAATGCTCACGAAGTTCGAAACCGCGTACTCATATGCGTCGTCGTCGTTGCACAGCGATCGCAGATTGTCGAAGTACTCGTCGAAGTTCGGATCGGGAAGTGTGCCCATGAAGGTCTTGGGCATTTTCAAATCGATCGGCTTGCGGGCGGACCCGACCCGCGTCACATTATTGAGGTTCCGGGCGTCAATCGCCGCCGCGGCATCCTCGGAATCCTCCGCGCACATTTCCAGGCAGCATTCCAGGATCTGCGCGAGCGGAACCTCCCCGCTCCCGGAGACCATGAGGCCGTCCACACCCCAGCGGCTCAAGGTCCGCGTCCCCTCGGGCAGTGAGAAACTGGAGCCGCCGAAAACGAAGAGAACCTTCTGGTTGCTGTGCTTCCGGATATAGTTCGCGGCAAAGATCGAGCCGAACACCTGGCAGAAGGTTGCCGTGAACCCCACCACGTTCAGGCATTCCTCCTGAAGCGAAGGAAGGAACGTCTCCTCGAGATACGACTCCATCGCGTCGTTCAAGGCCGCGATTTTCTCCTTCGAAATCGGCACAATCTCCTGTTGGGAGACGTTCCTGCTGCTTCGCTGAAAATCGTGATACAACTTGAACGCGGTGTCGAATGTTTTCGCGGGAGCCGTGTGGGCACGTTCGCGGCGCGCGGCGTGATAGGAGCACGTCAGAAACAGAATCTCTTCGCCGAGCAGGTTGTACTTCTCGAAGAACTCCGTCATCGCCTCGCCTTCGAGGTTGAAGAGAATATCCAGAAAGGCGGAATACGATCTCACCGGGAGTCTGCCCGCGAACTCCCGCTCCGCAAAGCCGTGCAGGTAGCCCAACTGGGAAGAAGGGTGCATCGGATAGGCCAGCGGCATGGCCACGAGATGGAGGAGCGTTTTCATTGCAGCCGGTCAGGAGTCCCCGTGGCTTGGAGCCGGGCCGAGGCACAGGACAGCGTCACGGTGTTGCGTGACCTTCTCACGACCAACCGGCTGAGGCGGCAGACCATGCAGTCCCTCCCTGTACGTCTCCGCGATCGTACCACGAATGCCTGGGAAGTTACTCCCAAAAGACCACGTACATGAACCATGAGGAGGTCGAAGCGCTGGTTCCCTGTCTTGCTGCACAGGCTACGGCTTGAAGAAGGTCCCCGCGATGTAGCGCGTTTCCGATCGTGAGTCGCCGGCCTTCTCGTGGTTCATCCAATAGACTGTGAGGACACGGCCGTCGTCGAACTCCACCGAACTCGGATAGCCAAGGTCGCTCGTCCCGCCGTCGTCCCTAAGGACGATCTCATTCGCGATGTCCCAGGTTTTCCCGCCGTCTTTGCTCAGACACCCGCGCACGCCAAACGGGGCGCGCCGGTATCCGTAGGTGCAGAGAATCCGCCCGTCGCGCAGTTCCAGTAGGTGAGACACCCAACCCCACATCGGCGTTTTGCGCGGCTTCGTCCACGTTTTGCCGTGATCGGTCGATTCACTCTGCTGCAGGTAGCTCTCGGTCCGGTGCATGATGATCAACTTCCCGCTGCGCAAGCGGACGAAGCCGGATTCCACGTAGTGCACCTCGTGCTCCGGGTCCGCCGCGATCTCCATCGGCGGGCTCCACGTCTTCCCCTTGTCGGTCGACCGGATGAGATGGTCGGTGTAGGGGTACTCGCGCTGGCCCCGCCCGGGCACGCTCACCAGCGGCCGGTAGCCCACGCTCAGCAGCAGCGTCCCATCCGGCAGTTCGACGGCCGGACTGCGCGCGACCAGGCCCGAATACCCAGGCATTTGAATCCTCTGCCGCGGCGACCAGGTGCGCCCGTTGTCGGAAGACCGGAGCAGCGACAGCCCTTCCAGGACCGGGCTCCAGGGCTTGGTCACGGCATCCGGCGACTCGGGCCGGTGGAACCCGATGGGGAGCATCGCCACGGTCCACGAGTACATGTTCAGCAGCAGCGACCCATCCGCAAGCTGCGTAAAGGGCACGTCCTGGGTGGTGGAAAAGCGCCACGTCTCGTCGTCAACCACGACTTTCTCGCCCCAGGTCTGCCCGCCATCGCGGGAGCGTACCAGCACGCCCCGCGCGGTCGGGTCCACGTGGCCGCGCAGGGCCTTTGGCCGCTTGTGGGCTTCCCGCATCGTCACCACCAACTCGCCGTTCTTCAGCCGGGCGAGCCAGGGACTGATGTGATAGAGCGTATCGTCGCGATAGACCGTGATGTGTTTCACGATTTCGGCTCCCGAGGCGGGTCCGATCGCCAGGAGACAAAGAGCAAGCAGGCGCTGAATCATTCGTTCAGCGAGTATCACGCGGATCGCCGGCCTGTCAACAGAGCAGAACGTCCGGAGTGAAAACGAGATAGGCCCGCCGGTCATCGCGTCTCCGGTCGACGCGATGGCGGCTCTGTCCAGGTGGGTTGAAAGACAACGGACAAACGGATGATAGTGGTTCTGGTTTTCCACATGCAGAGACGAAGCTTCATTCGAACGGTCACTGGGGCGCCCGCGGCTGCCTTGTCCGCCCAAGCCCAGAGTCAGCCTTCAGGAGCGCGGCTCCACGGGCCCGGACCTGCCCGCATCCTCTCTTACTCCGCGGACGAGCACCGCCGCCGGTTGTCGAACGTTGCCGAGTGCGAGCGCTCGATTCGCACGTGCCTGCGCAAGCACCTGGTCACCGGGTACATCCCAGGTCAGGTCGCGTATCACCTCGGCGAGTATCCCAGCCGCAAACCTTACGAGATCGGCACCGAATACGACGAAATGGAACTCGACCGGTTGCATGCGGATGGAATCCGCCTGGTCCAGGTGATGGAGGAGTGGAACGACTTGCTCCGTTTGTTCGGGGGCGAAAAATTCACCGCTGTGAATGCGAACGGGCTGCGGCGGTTTATCGGCATGGTCCACCGCCGGGGCATGAAGATGCTGTTGTACATGTCGACCGGTCACTTCCAGCGAACGGATCCGGATTTCCGGCAGGAATGGGCGCGTCCCGGCTATTCGGCTCGGGGCGCCCATTGGCAGATGGTCGGATGCTCGCCCGCGAGCGCAGGCTGGCGGGCGTATGTGTTGCCTCGGATCCTCCGGATGCTCGACGATTACGAACTGGACGGCCTGTACAACGACGCCGCCTCCAAACGTCTGCACGTGAATCCCGAGCAGGCCACCAAGGACGAAGTGCTGGCCTTCGAGGAGACTCCCACGCACGAGGGTGCGCGCGAGGATCTGTTCAGCCTGATCTACTCGGAAGTGAAGCGCCGCGGGGGCATCATGAAGGTCCACTACGTGCGATCGCAAATCCCTCAAATGGCCAAGGTCTGGGACTATGTTTGGGTCGGCGAGGGCGCCGAGAACGCCGACAGGACCCGGGAAGAATGCAAGAATCACCCGCCGTACGTGGTTCCCTGTCTGGACTTGAGTACCTCGAAGGTGGCCAGCGATGACGAGCTGTATCTTCACGCCATCCCGTACATGCAGTTTCCGTTGTTGTTGGCGGGCCGGCCTTTCACCGGCGAGCGGGCGGCAATTCCCGGAGTAGAGTACCGCACCGAAGAGCAGGAGGGCCTGCTTCGCCGGTGGCGCCGGATCTGGAGGCATTACCAAATCCATCCCGAAGGTCCTTACGTGTACGGGCCCTGGGACGCGTTTCCCCCGCGGCCGAATGCCCGGGCCGTGCACGCGAAGTGGCTCAAGCAATACCTTCCGCTCGCGGAAGAAGGCACACGGGCGTACCTCGAGATCACCGACAGCACGCTCTTCCCGGGCCCGTTACCTCATGAGGTCGTCGCATCGGTGTTTGCCAACCTCAATACCTATCTTGTGTTGGCGAACTACGGCCACGGCCAAGTGACCATCGATACCGCCCATGGCTACGTTCCAGCCGGCGTGGAGGATCGACGGGAGCCAGCCAGGCAATGGAGACTCGCTCCGCGTTCGCTGGCGATCCTGAGACGGGCCTGATTCCCTCGGCTGGCCCCGCTACCGTGATAGAGTGAGCAGGCTCTCAACCATGCCCGCTCGCGTCAACGCGCTCGACTGGATCTGCATCGCCGGGTATCTGTTCTGCCTGCTCGGCATCGCCTTGTATCACACCCGAAAGATGAAGCACTCCGACGAGATGTTCGTCGCCGGCCGCTCCATGTCCGGATGGCCCATCGCCATCAGCATGTACATGGCATTGTTCAGCACCAACACGTTTCTAGCCTACACCGGCTGGGTCAACCGGCCGAACGGCAATATCTGGATTGGCCTCCAGACCGTCGGCATCCTGCTGGCCGTTCCCTTCGTCGTCTGGCTCTACCCGGCGCTGTTCTTCCGGCTGCGAGTGATCTCGGCGTACGAGTACCTGTCGAAGCGCTTCAACGAGCCCGTGCGTCTGTTCGCGACGGTCTTTTTTCTGACTTCGCGAATCACCTGGATGTCCACGATGCTGTACTCGTCGTCGCTGGTCATCACGGCCATGCTCGGATGGACACCGGCGGCCGGTCACCCAGACGGCCAGGTGTGGGGTATCCTCCTGATCGGCGGCGCTGGAACGCTGTTTGCCCTTCTAGGCGGCATGCATGCCGTGATCTGGACCGACGTCGTGCAATTCTTCTTCCTCATCGGAGGCCTGGCGCTGATGATCGGCTTGGGTGTCAACTATGCCGGCGGCTTCGATCGCGTGATCGGGATCGCCATCGAACACCACCGCCTGGCCCCGCCCGAGTGGTTCAGTCTCACGAGCGAGGTCAGTGTGGTCAGCGGCCTGATGCTCGGCTTCGTCGGCATGATGGCCAGTTCGGGTGCGGACCAGGTAGTAATGCAGCAGTACCTGACCGCCAAGAGCGAGCACGTGGCCAAGAGCGCCCTGTGGCGCAACGGGATTTTTCTCAAGCCCGTGAGCCTGATCTACCCCTTCCTCGGTCTGAGCATCTTCGCCTACTTTCAGGCACGGCCCGACGTCGCTGCGCTGATGCGCGTGCCCGACGATGCCCTGCCCGTGTACATCATGAACGTCCTGCCGGGCGGCGCTCGAGGACTGATGATCATCGCCCTGATGGCCGCCGTGCTCACCAGCATCGAATCCGGCATGGCCGCGGTCTCGGCCGCGGCCCAGATCGATTACGTCCGCCGCCGGAAGCGTCCCCTCACCGGCCGCGAATCCGTTCGCCTTGCGCGCTTTCTTCTCCTCTTGTTTGGGGTGTTGACTCTGGCGGCGGCGATGGCCATCCGGAAGTTGGGCGCGACCCACAGCATCTTCCAGATCCTCAACATGGTGATGTATCCCTTCCAGGGTGTGTTGCTGGGGATCTTCCTGCTCGGTCTGCTTTCGCTGCGCGCCAACGCTCCGGGTGTTCTCATCGGAGGGACGGTTGGCTTCGCCCTGACCATCCTGGTTCCCCTCTCGAAGTTGCTGGCAGGCACCGGTTCGCTCGGAGTCTTGTCGCCCTTGGCGCAGGTGTCGACGTTCTACTACGGGATACTGGGGACCCTCACGACCGCCGGCGTAGGGTACTGCGCGAGTCTCCTGTTCCCGGCCCCCGCTGTTTCACAACTCGAGGGCTTGACCAAGCGCAAGGTTCCTGTAGAGTAAACGGGGCCCGCGGTTCAGTGCGCAAAGGGACATTAGTCCCACCTGCCAAGGACGCGGCCCTGGCCGAAAACCACCACTGCGGTGGACAGCGGCCAAAGCCCGGGACCGCCGGTAATGTCTTTTCAATAACTTTGACGTGGCTACCGGCGTGCTTTGTGTCCATGCTACTCGCAACAAGGAGTTCGACAATGACGGATCAATTCCGGAGTCAATACCTCTTCCGCATTGCCGGGTTGGTATTCCTCGCAATGCCCGGTTTTGTGTTGGCGCAAAGCCAGACGGACGCTCCCGCTCCCCCGCCGGGTACCTCGTCCGGCGAGTGGAGGCGTGCGGATCAACCGCCGCCACAGCGTCCGGCTCCGGTCGCCCCTGGGTACTCGGCAGGTGGGCCGAGGGATGAATTCGGAGAACCTGTCCGGCGCAATCCGCAGGTCCCGGACGCTCCCCCGATGGTGCTTCCACCGCAGTTGACTTTGAAGAAGGGTTCGTTTGTCACGGTGCGGGTCGATCAGCCATTGTCTTCCGATCGCAACCACTCGGGCGATACCTTTTCGGCGACATTGGCTCGGCCCCTGGTCATCGACGGCGTCGTGGTTGCCGAGCGAGGCCAGACGGTAGCCGGCCGCGTCGAGGAAGCACAGAAGGCGGGGCGTGTTCAGGGGGTCTCCCGTCTCGCGGTGCAGTTGACCGATCTGAGTCTGGTGGATGGTCAGCAGTTACCGCTCAAAACCCAGTTCGTCGGTGCGTCCGGCCCGACCTCGCAAGGTCGCGACGCGGCGGCCATCGCCACGACGACCGGTATGGGCGCAGCCATCGGCGCCGCCGCGGATTGGGGTCGCGGAGCCGCCATTGGCGCCGGAGTCGGGGCAGTGGCGAGCACGATTGGCGTGCTGCTCACGCGAGGCCGCGAGACCGTGATCTACCCGGAATCGGTGCTGACGTTTCGCGTTGAAGAGCCCGTGACGGTCTCCACCGAGCGTGCACCGCAAGCGTTCCGCGCGGTTGACCGGGATGACTACGACCGGCCCACCGAACTCGCGCGCCAGCCTGCGCCCGTTCGCCGTGACTGCGGGCCGTACGGTTGCGCCGCCCCCTACTTTTACGGAGGCCCCTTTTATCCGTATTCCTACGGACCCGGCCTTGGGTTCTACTACGGACCCCGCGTTTTCTACGGCGGCGGCTACAACTTTGGGCGCGGCTACTATCGTGGCCGCCGGCGGTAGGCCTGCCGCGTGTTTGGAGGGCCGGCAGCAGGTATCGAATCAGGAGGGAAGTCGATGCGCAAACTGATGGTCATTCTCACCTCGGTGGTGTTCGCGGCCACGTGCCTGGCACAGGGCCGCGGTGGTGGGCGGGGAGGCTACGGAGGAGGCCGTGGCGGAGGCGGCGGTTTTCGTGGGGGCTCGGCCTACAGCGGACGCTCCTTCTCGGGCGGGTTCGGCGTCCGGACCGGACGCGGCTATGCCGGCGGGTACGGGTATGGCTATCGCGGGCGCGGAGGGGGTGTGTATCGGGGCGGATGGTACGGCGGTGGCCGGGCCGTCAGCTTCGGCTTCGGCGCCTATGCTCCGTGGAGCTATTGGGGCGGCTACTATCCGGGTTACTACGACTACGGGTATTACGGCGATCCGTATGCCGCGTACGATCCCTACGCGTACGACCCCTACGTCTACGGTCCGTATGGCTATTATGGTCCCACGGTGGCCGGCGCGGGAGTCGTGGTCTATCCAAGGGCAAGGGCATATGTGCGCGCTCCCGTGCGCCGCGTCTACGCGCCCAGGCGGGTCGTTGTCTCCGATGGCCGATGGCATCGCTTCGGCGGGCGGTAAGCTCCCGGCGCGCCGCCGCCCTCTCGTCTCCGCGCGCGCGGCTACACCGTAGTGCCCGGTCCAGGCTTGGCGCGAGCGCGGGCGACATCACGGCAGAAGGGCGCACAGCGTCCTCAAAACCTTGGTTTTAGTCCGGCCTGCTTGCAGAGTTCGTTGGCCGTAATCCGGTCGATGGTTTGATGCCGCTTTACGGGAAGGGTCTTGACTTCGTTCGTGTAAATGGAGTGCTTCTTACCCTCGCGGAGGAGATAGAAGCCACTCTGTTCCAAGTACCGGATCAAGTCGCGGGCAGAACCGCCATTTCTAGACCTCGACCGGAATCTGTTCCAGCAGGGCTCTGCCGGCGGGAGGCTCCTTCCCTTGTTGCCGGTAGGCTTCGATCATCTCGCGCAGCGCATCTTCAAGCATTTCTCGGCATTGCTCCAGCGTTCTTCCTTCGGTGACAACCTCTGGCCAATCGACCAATTGACCCATGTAGCCCGAAGGAATTCTTGTGTAGCTTCCCGTATAGGTGCGGGTCACAAACCCTCCACTCCTACTATAGGACTCCATTCGCGAGATCCG
>CAZGUX010000240.1:0-39553 GCA_964529305.1 uncultured Solibacteraceae bacterium
GCGTCTTCGAACCCCGTATGAGGAAAAGCTGGTCGAAGGGAAACTGCAGGCGCTGCCGGCCAGTATTCGCATGGAGACGCGCCAGGCGATCGCGACCCCCGAGGAGAAGCGCGACGACGTGCAGAAGTTCCTGGCGCGCAAGTTCGAAGGAGTGGTGAAGGTTAAGCCGGACGAGATCGACAAGGCGCTGAACGAAGCTGACCGAGCGCAACACGCGAAGCTCGCGGCCCAGATCAAACAGCTCGAAGGCTACCGCCGGCCGATCGAGAAGATCCAGGCGCTGTGGGATGTGGGCGCTCCGCCGCGCATGCGTCTGCTGCAGCGCGGCGTGGTGGAATCGCCGGGGCCGACGGTCCATCCCGGCGCGCTGACCGTGCTGGGCGCGGGCGAGGACTTCGTCCGGCCGCCGCAAGCCAAAGGTGAGACGAGCGGCGCCCGGCTGGCGTTTGCCCAATGGCTCACCAGCCCGGAGCATCCGCTGACGGCTCGCGTGATCGTCAATCGGCTGTGGCAGCATCATTTCGGCCAGGGAATTGTTGATACCGTGGAGAACTTCGGAAAATTGGGGACACCGCCAACCCACCCGGAACTGCTCGACTGGCTGGCCGTGGACTTCATGAAGAACGGCTGGAAGCTGAAGCGGCTTCACCGGATGATGGTGGTCTCGTCGGCTTACCGGCAATCGGCGCGGCAACCGGCGGAGGCGAATGCGCCCGGGCGCAAGGCCGATCCGGACAACCATCTGTTGTGGCGCATGAACCTTCGGCGGCTGGAGGCCGAGGCCCTGCGGGACGCGATGCTCATCGCCACGGGGCAACTTGACCGGTCGGTGGGCGGACCTCCGGTGGTGCTGAAGCCGCGGCCGGATGGGCTGCAGGACCTGGACGAGAAGGACGGGAAGCATCGCCGCAGCCTGTATATCGCGCAGCGCCGCAATTATCCGCTGCAACTGCTGCAGGTCTTCGATTTCCCGACGATTCAGGTGAACTGCAACCGGCGGGTGAATTCGGCGACACCCCTGCAGTCGCTCGCCATGTTGAACGACGAGTTCGTGGTGGCGCAAGGCCGGGAACTCGCCAAACGCCTGGAGGCCGCGAGCGCGGATGCGGACAAGCAGATTGAGTTGGCCTATCAGTTGACGCTGTCTCGCCCGCCGGCGCCGGAAGAAGTGACTCTGTGCCGGCGGCACCTGGACAAACAGAAGGAACACTATCTGTTTGGGAACGCGACGCCGGAGCAGGCGGCGCATCGGGCGCTGGCGAGCCTGGGGCAGATGCTGTTTTCGACGAACGAGTTCCTGTACTTCGAGTGATCGCCGCCTATGCTTCGCCGGCCCTTTTGAGAATCAGGGCATAGTGGTCGTCACGGAGGTGGAAGCCGGCCTTCCGTAAGGCGTCCAGCTTTGGCGCAATCGCTGGAATCATGCCACGTTGCTTTGCCAACCGGTAGATTGCAGTGGTCCGAAGCACATTCAAGCCAAGGCTATGTGCGCATCGGATGCCCTGACGATCGTCCATCAGTAACGCATCCGGGGAGAGTTCTCGAGCGACGGCGATCGCCTCCGCCTCGCCGGCCTGAATACCCCACTGCGACACAAGCAAGTCCCTGAGTCCCGTGTCCTTCGTCAAAGCTTCAAGTATCCAGACTCCGTAAGCGTCCCGAACCCGTCGAACCACCGGGTAACTGCCGCCGTTGATCACCACTTCCTCAAAAACGGCCTGAGGAATGAACAGTTGTCCGAACAACGCCTGCAGGAGTTCAAAGTCTCCAAGAGCCGCGAGGTAGATCAGGGGGCTACTGTTCGAGACAACCAAAACTCACTCACCGGCCTGACGCTGTTGTCGCCTTCGCTCATATTCGGCGATTGCCTGCTCGTCGGAGTTCCAATCCTCCGGCGTGTAGTCCAGGTGCGGAATACCACGCTCGTCGAGCAGCGCCAGGAATTGCAGGCGGCTCATCCCCAACAACCGGGTTGCCATTCCGGATGGGATCTTGTTCTGGGCGAACAGTCTGAGAATCGCGTCCTGCCGGACCTGGGTCTCAAAGTCCTTGTCGATGGCAGTCTCCGGGACGTCGAGATCGATTTCGAGTTTCACTCTGCTCCCGATTGTATCGCCTGGAGCTACTGCAGCGCGATGTTGTGCCGCTTGAGCGTGTTTCCGAGCGCCTGATCCACCGTGCCACGGCTTTGTTGAACTCCAGAGTCGTTTTTCGAGTGATCAACATGTTTCGGTTTGACCCTTGTTGTCAAAACTGACAACATCACAGTGTGAACGACTGAGAGGGGCGGATGCCAACGATGAGGGAGAAACTGGAGGTTCTGCGTGGCAGCGGCAATGTGTTCCGAGACCTCGGGCACACCAATCCGGACGTGGAACACGTGAAAGCGATCCTTGCCGCCGAGATCATCAAGGCCCTCGACAAAGAGCAACTGTCAGTCCGGGCGGCTGACAAACGAACGGGCATCGCGGCGGCCGATTTCTCTCGAATCCGCAACGCGGATCTCGGGCGCTTTACCGTGGACCGGCTGATGTCGATCATCAACCGACTCGGTTCTCGCGTCGAAGTCAGAATCCGGGTGAAGAGGGTCACTACTGCGGCCTCCGCGCGAGGCAAAAATCTCGCTACTGCAGGGTGATGCTATGGCGCTTGAGCGTGTTGCCGAGCGCCTGATCCAGTCGCGCCACGGCTTTGTTGAACTCCAACGTCGCCGCCACTTCCCTCTGACGAGAGTCGGCGAATTCGTTCTGCCGCGTCAACACCAGAAAGTTCGTCGATTCGCCCGACTGGAACAGGCGGATCTCGCTGGCCAGCTTTTCGTTCGCCGCGCGGGCCGACGCCGCGGCCGCCGCCATCCGCTGCCGGGCCGTCTGGATCGCCTGATACGCATTGCGAACCTGCGCTTCGATCACCTGCTCGATCTGCGCCTGCTGCAGTTTCAGCCGCCGCTCGACGATGTTCGACTGCACCAGGTTCGACCGGGCTTCGCGGTTGCGAATCGGCAGTTCTACCTCCAAGCCGACCTGCACGCTCTGGTAGTTGCCGCCGAACAGATTCGACAACGTCTGGCCATAGCCACCCACCAGCGAGCCTGGAGTCTGGCCAAAGCTGACCGTAGGGATAGGGGGAAGTCCGGCACGCGCCGAGAGTTCATTCAGCCTCTCGGCCGAAAGCCTCGACGAGGCCGAGAACGGATTCTCGCCCGGCTGCAGGGTTCCCGCAAGACCCGTGTTGATGTACGACGCGACCAGATTCACCTGCGGTTTCACCAGGTTGGCGTTCTGCTCCTTCTCCACCTGATTGATCTGCTGCCGCACGGCGACGGAGCGCACTTCCGGCCTCTGCTTCACCGCCAAGTCCGCGCTTTCCCGCAGGTCGAAGATCTCGGGGGGCCCGCTCACGGTCTTGTGCTCGATCGGGAGGATCTCCTCGCCCCACACCGGGGACCGGCGGTCGGTGGCGAGCAGGGACTTCAATGCGTTCTCTGTCTCCGTGACGAGATTCACGGACGCGTACCAGGAGTCGAGGCGGCGCTGCAGTTCGGCTTCCGACGCGGCCAGTTCCACCGGGGGCAGGACGCCGGCGTCGATCTGGCGGCGGTTCCGGTCGAGTTGCTCGCGCGCCACCTTGACGGCGTCGGCCCGCACCTCCACCGCCTGGCGGGCGGCCACGAGGTCCCAATAGGCCTGCTCCACGCGCAGCGCGATGTCGATCACGCGCAGTTCGAAGTCGATCTGCGACAGGTCAACGCTCTTCTGGCGAACCGTCAACTGCGCGCGCTCCCGGTCGATCAAGCGGTTGCGAAACAGGGGCTGGGTGATGCCGATGTTGAGTTCCGAAGTGATGAACGGGTTCAGCGATGCGAATGGATTGTTGGTGGACGTGCGGCGGTTGGTGAAGTCGGCATGAACGTCCGCGCCGTACCAGGGCAGCCTCTGGCGCAGATAGAAGTTCTGCAGCAGTTGGTTGTTGCTGAGCTTGCCGTTCTGTCCGAACAACGCGTTCTCGGTGGGCTGGTTGTGCCGGTCGAGGGTGGGCAGCCACCGGAATCGTGGATCGAGATAACCCTGCGCGCCGACGACGGCCTGCGCGGCCTGATTGCGGTTTGTCCGTTCGATCTCGATCTCGAGGTTGTTCTTCAGTGCCATCGCGACGGCTTCCTGCAAGGTCAGGTCGCGCTTGACGGGTCCCACGCCGACCCGCGACGGGAACACCTCGGTTTGGGCGGACATGCAAGCCGCCATCAACGAGAGGATTGCCAGTTTCTTCTTCATGATGAGTTACCCGATGAATACGTCCACCCGGAGGCCGGCCGGCAAGGGCTGGCCGGGGTCCAGTTCGACTAAAGCTTCCAATACCTTTGTATCAATGCGCTCGGCCGGCCGGTCAGTGCGGACGTTCTTGCGGCCCACCAGCATTCCCAACTTCACCACCCGTCCGGAGAAACGAGCGGCGCCGTAGGCCTCCGCGGTGACATAAGCCCGCTGCCCGAGCTGGATTTTGGCGACGTCGGTTTCGTCGATCTCGGCGCGAACCCGAAGCACGCGATTGTCGCCCAGGGTCACGATCGGCGCTTCGGCGCCATCGGGAACGGACTCTCCCGCGCGAAGATGCTTTCGCAGGATGACCCCGTCGATTGGGGAGCGGATGATGGTGCGGGCCAACGACGCGCGCGCTTCCAGCAACCGGGCCTGGGCATAATGGACATCCGCTTCGGCGCGGCTGCGGTCGTCGTCGCGCGCGCCGGCGTCGACAAACGAGTGGCGTTCGCCAGCCTCGTCGTGACGCGCCTTCGCTACGGCAAACTCCCGTTCCGCGCGTTCAAAATCGCTTCGGGAGATGTCGCCGGAGCGAAACAGCGCGGCGCGGCGTTCCCGTTCGGCGCGCGCATTCTCCATCACGGCTTCCGCCGCCCGCACCGCGGCCAGCGCTTCCCGCCGTTCCTGGTCGCGCGAGCCGTTGATCACCCGCCGCAGGGCCGCTTCGGCCTGCTTCACCTGGGCCTCGGCCACGGCCACGCGCGCATGAAAGTCGCCGTTCTCCAGCACGCCGATCGTCTGCCCTCCGCGCACGGCGTCCCCTTCCTCGACCGGGACCGAGATCAGCTTGCCTCCGATGCTCGACCCCACTTTGATCTCCTCGGAAACCGGCTCCACCCGGCCTGGGGCGGTGAGCAGTGGGGCCTTCGGATCAGACGGCGCGGGGCCGGCAGGCCGCGCCGCCGCCGCCGGCGAGCGGTCGCGCCACGCCATCAACAGCGAACTCGCCAGAAAGCCCAGGCTGAAAACGACGAGATAAATGACTTTTCGTTTCATGGGTCAAGCTACCATTTCTTCTGTTTGTCCGCCGGTGATGCGGCCGTCTTCCATGTGCACAATCCGGTCCGCGTATTCGAGCGCTCGGCTGTCGTGAGTCACCACCACCACCGAGCGATCGCGTTCATGCGCCAGAGTTCTCAACAAGTCCAACACCAGGCGTCCGCTGTGCGAATCGAGCGCCGCCGTCGGTTCGTCGGCCAGCAGGATCCTGGGGTCTCCGGCCAAGGCCCGCGCGATGGCCACGCGCTGTTTCTGGCCGCCACTCAGATCCGCCGGATACGACTTGGCCTTGTCCTCGAGTCCGACCTGTTCCAACAGTTCCATTGCCCGCCTTCGAGCCTTTGCGCCGCGGACGCTCTTGAGGTCCAAGGCGAGTTCCACGTTCTCCGCCGCCGTCAGGGTCGGGAACAGGTTGAAGCCCTGAAAGACGAACCCGATCTGCCCCAGGCGCACCGCGGGAAGTCTCGACTCCGGCAACCCGGAAACCTCGTTCCCCTGCAGCCAAACCTGGCCGGACGTCGCGCGAAGGATACAGCCCATGATCGAAATCAGGGTTGTCTTTCCGCTGCCCGAAGGACCCATCATCAAGGTCACTTCCCCACGATGGACATCCAGGTCGACACCATCGATCGCGCGAAACGACGCTTCGCCCGAGCCATACACCTTGACGAGATTTCGGACAGAGATCGCGGGTTGCATGGGTTCATCCTTTGAAGACCATCGCCGGATCGATGGTCACGACTTTCCGGATCGACACCACCGACGCGCTGACGCACATCAGCACGGAGACGCCAAACATTCCGATGGCGAATTCGTTCGGCAGCAGGATCAGCGCGCTCGAGTTCGCGCTGGCACGGACAATCGGAAGAGCGATCACCATTGCCATGCCGTATCCCATGGCCGCGCTGGCCACGGCCTGCTTGATGATCACTCGAAAGATGTAAGCGTTGGTGGCCCCCATCGCCTTCAGCGTCCCGTACTCGCGGACGTGATCCATGGTCGACGCATAGATCGTCTGGGCCACCACCACGAGTCCCACGACAAGCCCGAGGCCGGCGGCGATCAGCACGGAGATCCCCGCACCGGTATCGTACAGCCAGTAGTTCTGCGTCTTGGCCGCGAACTCGGCCGTGGTGAACACGTCGAGATCGGGCACGCGTTCCTTGATCCGCTGCCGGAGTGCGGCCAAGTCCGCTCCCGGCGCCGCCTTCACCAGAATGAACACCGTCTCGTCTTCGCGGACCGGCGAATAGTCGAGGGCGTTCTTCTCCCAGGTGAACGCGTGCGGCGCCGTCGTGAACGAGCGGATGCCTCGGGTGAACCCCACCACGCGCGCACGCCGGTCGGCGATCTCCACAATGTCGCCTATCCTCGAGACCCCCAGTTTCTTTTTGTAAAACTCGTCGATGATGACCGTGTTGGGTTGCTTCAGATCTTCCACGTTTCCTTCGATAACGTTCCACGGAGCACCCAGGTTCTTGTCGGGGTTGTAGCCGACCACCTCGATGCTCTCCTTACGGCCGTCGGGCAGTTTCCAGGTGGAGAACGCAATGATGTAGTTCTCCGCCTCGGCCACTCCCGGCACGGCCAGCACCTGGAACCGCTTGCGCTCTTTGATCGGAACCGCAAGGTCGATCGACGGAATCCCCGCCGCGCTCACCCAAAGGTCCGCGTTGGCATTGTCAATCAGGGTCGAAATCGTGAACTTGAACCCGAGGTACAAACCGATCTGGATCACGATCAGAACGATCGAGAACACGATCCCGGTCAGAGTGACCACCAGTCTCACGCGGTCATGAAACAGATTGCGAAGTGCCAGGGACGCCATGGATTAACGGTCCTTTGAAGTTTTACAGTGTTAACCGCGTGTGACAAAAAAAAGGCCTACGCTCTCTCAAAGCCGGCAATCATCCGGTTGATGACCTCGACTCCGACTTTGTCCCGGTGAGCCCAGGGAAAGTCAGGGTATTGGATCAAGAGAGAGGTCACGCCATGGACGGCGGCCCAAAGGGCTTCGCTGGCCAGGTCGACGTCGACGCCGGGAAACCGGCCCTGGTCGACGCACTGTTCGACACTGTGGCGCAGGTAGCCGTAGGCTTTCATGCCCATGGAATTCGGGTCGTGGTATTTGGACGAATCTTCATTGGGGTCGGGCTCTGTCATAAAGGCCAACTTGTAATGGTTTGGATGCTGAATTCCAAAGTTGAGGTAGATTTCCAGGCCCTTCCGAAGACAATCCACCGGGTCATAGGGCTGGTCGGGCGGACACAGTGATTTGGACTGCTCCAAGGCTTCAAACTGCCCGGATAACTGGCGGAACGTATCCTCGCAGATCTGGAACAGGAGATCCTCTTTGTCCTTGAAGTGAAGGTAAATCGTTGTTGCCGAGTACTCGATCTTTTCGGCGATACGGCGCATGGACACGTTCCGTACGCCCTCGGTGACGAACAGGTTGCGGGCGGCTTCGAGGATCTCCTGCCGGAGTTCGGATTTGTGTCGAGCCTTGCGTTCAGCGACGCCCATTGTTTACCGCCGTCTTATTTGTGAACACCGTTAAGAGCATGGTGCACGAAGATACTTAACGGTGTCAAGTAAAAATTTCTAAGGAGTATGATGGGCACGAGCCTGGAATGTCGTGTCAGAGGCGTCAAGGCCTTACCGTCCAGGCGGGTGCCCCAGCCCTTCTACCGCGCAGGGACCAACTGCAAGCGCTCCACGGTGGCTGCTTCCACGGCTTTGCGGGAGAACACCATCGGATGATATTCGCCGCGGAGCCACTCCTGGATCAGGTTCGAGTAGTGGGGACTGTCCGGATCGCCCGACTCGCCCGGGACGTTCGTCATCACCGAGTTGTCCCAGTTGGCCAAGTCGATGATCTGTCGATAGGACGCGCCGCTGGTCTGGTCGAATTTGCCGCCCGAGCCACCCGTGTTGTTCACCGTGTTGGCATCGCCCGGGCGGGCGAACGGGCCGCGGTCGAACTCCTTGCGGCTGACCGGGTGGCGGAACGTAATGGTGTGCAGCCGGCCCCACTCCCACTTCGACCAGTCGCTGCCCAGGGTTTCTGTCAGCTCCTCCAGGGCGTCGACGAGAGAGCGATGAAGCGCCGTCGAGTCCAACCGCACCTCCAGGGTCCGGAGGACGACCCCCAGATTGGCGGCCCGGCCCAGCGGATGGTGGAACAGGCGCTTGGGGAGCGCGGTGATCCACACCTCGTATATCGCCGCCGCGGTGGAATTAGCTTCCATCCGGGCATCCCACCTCAGCAGGAGTTCGACGGCGCGCCGCTCCTCGCGCGACTTGACACCGCGCCAGCGGCGCAGGATGTCCTGAAACCGTTGCGCGGGCATCGCGGTCACATCCTGCTGGAGCTTCTGGAAATCCTCGATCGTGAACTTGCGGCCGCCGGCGAGCGCTTCGCGAACGCGCTGGTAACGAAACGGCTGCGCCCACTCATAGCTGAGCGGCACCGAATAGCCCTTGGGCAGGATGTTGTGGTTGGCGGTGGCAATCCAGTGCGAGGGCGGATTGAACAGCTTCGGCAAGGCGCGAATCGGCAGGAAGCCGGACCATTCGTACTCGCCCGTGTGGCCGGGAACCGGATAGAGTCCGCTCCAGTTCTTGCGGAGCGGCGTCAGGCCGGAGGCGTGCCAACCGATGTTGCCGCGGGTATCGGCATAGACGAGGTTCTCCGACGGCACCTTGTAGCGCTCGACGGCTCGCGTGAACTCCAGCCAGTTACGGGCCTGAGCAAGCGATAGTCCGGCCAGGTAGCCCGCCGTGCCGGGCTCCATCCCCACCCAGCGCAGCGCGTACGCCCGATGGCGCGCGCGATCCTCATGAATGATCGGCCCGTGCAGCGTGTGGCGCAACTCGACCGTCACGGGCTGAGCCTGTCCTTTCACCTTCACCTGCTGCCTCTCGATCTCGACATCTTTCCACTGCCCGCGATACAGGTAGCGATTCGGATTCGCCGGATCGAGACGCTCGACGTAGAGATCCTGTTGATCGATCCCGACGATAGTAAAGCCGAAGGCGACGTGTTCGTTGTGGCCCAGAGCGATGCCGGGCAGAGAAGGCTCGCCGGAGCCGAAAGCATTCCAGCCGGGCCCAACCAGGTGAACCGCCTTGCGAAGCGAAGGGATCAGAACCGGCCGGTGGGGATCGTTGGCGAGCAGGGGCTTGCCGGTCGTCGTGAGCGTCCCGTCCACCACCCAGTTGTTGCTGCCGTGCTCGCCTTGAAATCGAACGGCGGCGATTGCCTCGTCATAGACTTTCGCGATGTTCGGAGTGATGTCGTTGAGATCGAGGCCGCGCGGCACGTCCAGGCGGATCCACGGGTCGGGCGGATTGTACTTGGCCACGGCCTTGACGCCCGCGATGTTGGTGTCGATGGCGCGCTTGATCTCGTTCTTCATGTTGCGCGTCATCAGCAGGCCGGCGATGCGGCTGAGGCAGTCTTCCGGGACCCAAAGCTCTGGATCGTATCCAACGATCGCGAATTCCTTCGGACGCGAGCCCTTCAAGCTCTTGATGTAGGCGTTGATGCCTTCGGTGAAGGAAGTGGTGATCCTCCGGGTGTCCGGGCCGTAGCTCTGCCATTCGGCGTCGATATTTCCGCGAAAGCGGACGGCGCGGGCGAGCGTGTCGCGGGCAAGGGCCGCCGGGCCCGCAATCTCGGCGAGGCGTCCCGTACCCACCCTGCGCCACAGATCGATCTGAAACAGGCGGTCGCGCGCGGCCATATACCCCTGGGCAAAGAACAGGTCTTCCACCGTCTGCGCGTAAATGTGGGGCACACCCCAACGGTCGCGCAGGATTTCCACGGGCTGGCGCAACCCCGGGAGCGAGACCGTCTCGGCATTGAGCGTCAGACAGAGCAGGAACCCCAGCGCGCGTATCATCCCGCCCATGCTACCCCATCTGACAGGTAAGTCAACGGCTTCGAACGCGTTTGCGGCGATAGAAGAGTTCCACCAGTCCCGAGGAAAAGGTCTCGGCCCGCACGAATTGATAGTCGATCGAAGGGTGTCCCCCGAGGAACAACGGGATGCCCTCACCCAGGACTACGGGATGGATGGCCAGGATCATCTCGTCGACCAGGCGCGCCTCCAGTAGCCGCGCAGCCAGGACACCGCCGCCCATCAGCCAGATGTCCCTCCCTTTCCGCTTTCGCAGCTTCCGCACAAATTCGGCGGGGTCCGAATCCGTGAACATCACGCCGCCGCGAGCGCCGGGGGGAAGAGTCCGGCTGAAGACGTAGGTTGTGGTGCTCCCCTGGCCCGGCGGCATGCCCAGTTGGAGGCTGACCTCATACGTGGTGCGGCCCACCAACAGCGTGTCGATGCGCGTCAGGAAATCGGGGAGGCCATAGTCCTGGTCGGTGAACAGCCAGGATACGTCGTGATTCTTTCGTGCGATGAAGCCATCAATGCTGACGGCGACAAACAGGACAACGGACCGCCGGTCTTGTGACGGGTCCCGGCTCAACTCTTTGCCGGCGTGGAACCACTCGAGCCGGAGCCGCTCGAACTGGAGGAACTGCTCGAACTGGACCCGGAGTCCGACTTGGAACCAGAGTCCGACTTAGACCCTGAGTCCGCCTTGGACCCGGAATCCGTCTTCGCCGATGCCGCGGTATCCGCTTTGGATTCTTTGGCCTCCTTCGACTCCTTGGAAGAATTACTTCCAGACTTCGCGTAGTCAGTCACATACCAGCCGGTACCCTTGAATTGGAGGGCCGGGGCGGAGATCAGCCGCTCGACTCGGCCGCCGCACTTCTCATGGCTGGTGAGAGGCTCGTCGGCAAACTTCTGGATGACTTCGAACACGTCACCACAGCCGGAGCATTTGTACTCGTAGAGGGGCATACTTCGATCACCATGGCGGAGAACCCGCCAAGTAAGTCGATTATACCAGGACCGTGCGGCCAATCCCTTTGGGTCCAACAAATTGACAACGATCGCCGGAGCGTGTTACGGATTGGGGGTGTCGATGCGGGCTTGGGAGGTAGCCGCCGTTTTGTGGGTCGCTTTTGCGGCGGCGGCGCAGGCCGCGGAACCAGGCGTCGGCAGCGTCAAAACGTTCAAGGGCGCGAGTACGGTGAAGCGGGGTGGTGAGTCGATCGCGGCCCGCGAAGGACTCCACCTTCAGGCGCGCGACGTCCTTTTGACCGGCGCCGATGGCCGCCTCGGGCTCATCCTGAACGATGGTACCCGCATTTCCATCGGACCCAATACCGAAATCAGCGTGGACCGATTCACGTACGAGCCCGCGCGGGGACAACTCGATCTGGTGCTTCGGATGGTGCGGGGCGTCATGGTCTACGTGTCGGGCAAGATCGCCGAACTGGCGCCGCAGTCGGTTCGAGTGGAAACTCCGGTAGGGATCCTGGGGCTTCGCGGGACTCGCGTCGGCGTGTCGCTGGAGCAACCCTGACATGCAAGGGCAGCGGAGCCGAAGATATCTCGCGGTGATGGCGGTGGTGTTTACGCTGCTTCCGGCCGGATGCCAGAAGCGGAAGCCCACGCCCGCTCCGTCGCCCGCTCCCGCCCCCGCGCCCCCGGCGCCCAAGCAGAATCTGTTCGTGCTCCTGACGGACACAGGCAAGCCATCGCGGCTGATCATCACGAATTCGGCCGGAACCGTCGAGGTGAGTGAGCCGAACATGGCGGTTCGCGTGGGGCGAAACGACAGCCCACCCGGCGCGGCGTTCGCGATGAGCGAAGCCGAGGTCCAGCGGCGGTTCGCCGACACAGCAGCGGGTTTGCCTTTGGCGGCAGCCGTCTTTGTGTTGTACTTTGACACAGCCGGCGACACCCTGACGCGCGATTCGGTGCGGCAGATCGCCGATATCGTCGGTGCGATTCGCGACCGCCGGTCCACCAGCGTCAGCGTCACCGGCCATACCGACACCACCGATTCCGCGACGACCAACTACGAACTGGGACTCCGCCGGGCCAAGCGGGTAGGCGAGATGCTGCTCAAGGAAGGGATCGGCGGCGACGCCCTCATCATCACATCGCACGGCGAAGCCGACCTGCTGGTAAAGACTGCGGACGGCGTGGCCGAACCGCGGAACCGCCGCGTGGAGGTCGTGGTTCGCTGAAGGGGCCTCGAATGCGGGAATTCGCCGCGGGGATATCCGTCGTGCTCCTGTGCGCCGGCTTCTTCCTGTTCCCGCCGCAATCCATTGTCAACCTGGACCGGCGGATCTTCGACTCGTTCGCAAAATGGGCCGGGCGAGGCCGGCCATCGGATCGCATTGTCATCCTGGAAGTCGACGAGGCGAGTCTGACGCGGTATGGCCGCTGGCCCTGGCCGCGAAACCTGATCGGGAGCCTGGTCAACAAGGTTCTCGACCGCGGGGCCGACACGGTGGCTCTGGACATGGTTTTTGTGGAGTCCGACTCGACCGACGACGCCCTGGCTGCGGCGATCCAGGGCAAGAAGGTCGTGATCGGCTTCCACTTCGGGTTCGGGCCGCCCGCTGAGAAGGGCGAGGAATGCGTGCTTCATCCTTCGTTCCTTCTGGACACCGGCTTCCCCGGAAGGGGAGTGTTCCGGGCGTCCGGCGCGCTCTGTAACCGCCCGGCCATTGCCGGCTCGGCTGCCGCTACAGGGTTTCTCAACGCCGCGCCCGACGCCGACGGGATGCTCCGGCGCATCCCGCTGCTGATCGAGTACCACGGCGCAGTCTATCCAAGTCTGGCGCTGGCCACATTTCTCACCCACAAGTCGACCTCGACGGTGACCTTGCGGGGCAATGTCTCCGAGGCCCAGATTCTGACGGCTGGACAGCGCAGCATCCCGCTCGACCGGCACGGCGGATTGTTGCTCCGCTTCCGCGGCCCGGCCAAGACATTCCGCTCGGTTTCGGCGAGCGACTTGACAAGCGGACGGCTCCGCCACGACGAACTTCGCGGAAAGATCGTCATCGTCGGCGGTTCCGCGCACGGTCTTCAGGACGTCGTCTCCGCGCCGGTAGGGGGGCTACTCCCCGGTCGAGAAGTCCAAGCGACTGTCCTGGACAATTTGCTGCAAGGGGACTTTGTGAGCGTCCCGCCGTTGGCCCGGACCGTGGAATTACTGTTGCTCCTCGCGGGCGGCCTCGGCGTGCCGGTCCTCGCCGCACGGCTTCGATTCCATTGGGCGTTGGCCGTTATGCTCGGGGTGGGAGTGTGCGCGTGGACGGGAAGCCTTCAGGCCTTCTCGATGACGGGTGGATTTATCTCGCCGTTGCCCCTGACCCTGACGCTGGGAGGGAACCTGGCAGTCCTTACGGCACTGAGCCTGCGGCGCGAGAAATTGCGGGCCGACGAGGCAAGCGAGCGGCTAGCGGCGAACCGGGAGTTCGTGGTGCAGGCCCTGGCGTCTCTGGCCGCCATCCGCGACCTGGAAACCGGCGAGCACCTGGTGCGGACGCAGCATTACACCCGGCTGCTGTGCGAGGCGGTGGCTTACCACCCGCGCTTCCGCGACTTCCTGACCCCGGAGACGATCGAGTTGCTGGTCCAACTGGTTCCGCTCCACGACATCGGCAAGGTCGGCGTTCCGGACTACGTCCTGCAGAAACCCGGCCGACTCACCCCAGAGGAGTTCGAAGTGGTCCAGCGGCACGTCGAGTACGGGCGCGAAGTCCTCGAGAAAGCTCGGGTTCGCTCCGGCATTCAGGACCAGAAGCTCTTGCGCATGGCCGAAGAGATCGTGTACACGCACCACGAACGGTGGTACGGCACCGGCTATCCGAGGAAGTTGCAAGGCGACCAGATTCCGATTCCGGGCCGGATGATGGCGATCGTCGACGTGTATGACGCCCTGGTGAGCAAGCGTATTTACAAGCCAAGAATGACGCACGAAGAAGCGATGGCAATCATCGAGGCGGGGAAAGGCAAGCATTTCGACCCCGACCTGGTCACGGCGTTTCTGGGCTCGCACGAAAGCTTTCGGAAGGTGGCGCGGGAGTTTGATGAGGACCTGATGGTTCGATCGGCCAGCGGACAGTAGCGATTGGCGCAGCAGAGATCAGCTTACCGCCGGCCCATCACGTCCGGCCCGTAATCCTGCCACCAGGCCTTCCAGAACCCGACATGATCCGTGAGCCGCGAGGCCTCTCCGGGCATGCCACCCAACCAGCAGAAGCGGTCCGTTTCCGCCGTGCGAAACGGCGCAGGCTCGCGCGATGTCATCCACGACATGGTGCGGACCGCTTCGGGCGTCACGGTCGTGGCGTTCCTGACGAACAGGCAGATGCCCGAGAGGGCGTTGGCGCGCACGGATGGCTCGGTCGCATCCAGCAGTGCGACGAGCGCCGGCATCGCGTCCGGGGTGTGCAGCACGCGCAACGCATAGCTCACGCTTTCCTTGACGTAGGGGATCGGTTCGCTTTCGAGGGCGATCCCGGCAAGTGCCCGCACCGCGGCCGGATCGGCATCGTTGTGGTAGCCCATCAGACTCTGCACAATCGGAGTCACGTCGGCCTGAGCGGCTAGCGTCTTCCACTCGCGCGCCGCCCGCTTCGGGCCCTCGGGCCGGTTGGTCGCGATCAGGCCCGCAATGGCGATACCGCGGAGGTGCGGCGAGGGTTCGTCCGCGAGTTGCCGATAAGCCGCGATGACCACATCCGGCGGCAGAGTGCGAAGCGCTTCGGCAAGCCTCGCCGCCTGTCCAGCATGCTTGCCGAAGACCCAATGCGGGATCTGGCGGCCGCCGGCGGTCTCGACCCGCACTTCCGGTTTCATCTCGCGTTCGTGTGTAGCGGTGAGCCACCGTAGCGCGGCGATCAACTCATTGGCGACCGACTCGGCGGGAGTGCGTCCGGGTTCGGCGGGTGGCGCTCCGGAAGGAAGCCAGACCGGGGCGTTATGGAACTCTCCGTAGTCCGGCGTCCGGGGAACCACCGAATAGACGCCGCCGGCGGAGCGGAGGAACCAGATGCCCGCCGGTTCTTCCCCCTGAACCGGCTGGACGGTGGTCTGTGGGTAAATAAAGTCGCCTCGCCCTTCGATCGCGGCGGCAATCCCGGTTCCGGGCAGGACGGACCCTTTGAGAACGCGGTCCACATGCAGGACGAAGGTGCTGGATGTTCGATCCCCCAAGGCCGTGGTGTTTCCGCTACGAACGGTCGCAACCACAATCGTGTCCGCCTGCTCGATTCGCCGGGCCAGCTCAAGGCCAGGGATCAGGCCCGCCATTCCGTTCAATGCCAGAACCAGTAGACCGAGAGCCCCAAAGGATGACCGCATAGAGTCTCTGACGCTTCGCGCGGCCCAGGAAGTTCCCTTCCTGCGGCAGTCCTAATGAAAAATCGCCGGCGGTGGGGTCTCGCCGCCCTCCGGAAGAGAGCGGCGAGACGGGAGCGGGCAGGTTAGAAGTACAACTTCGCGGCGATCATCGCCACGCGGGAACTGCCGGCCTGCGAGGTGATGGTGCCGAATGTACGTGACGTGATGTTGATGTCGGGGTTCCCGGCATTCATGTGATTGAGCAGGTTCTGCGCTTCGAAGCGCAGTTGCAGATAGCGCCTTTCGGATCCAAGGCCGATGTTCTTCATCAGCGAAAGATCCCACTGGCTGAAGCCCGGACCCCGTACCGGCAAAACCCATGCGGTGTCGCCGATTTCGAGAATGTTCGACCGCGCTTCCGCTCTCCGGAAGGACGCGACGTTCAGGTAAGGAGTGAAACCCGCCGAGCCTTCAAGGGAGGCGTGCCCCGACACCTGGTTGTCGAAGGCAATGCGAGGTGATACGAACACCGGCCGCTCGGAGTCGCCGTTGCTGGCCTGGCCCGCGTTCCACCACAGCCCGTTGGTCCCTTGCACCCGAAGGGGTACGCCGGAGCGCATGGTTGTGGTTCCGGCCAGCGTCCAGCCCCCGACAACTTTGTCGAGGACCTTGGCGGAGCCGGTCTGCGGATTTCCCATCAGGGCTTTCCCGTGGCCAAAGGGCAGATCGACGCTGTAATTGAAAATGGCGCGATGCCGCGAGTAGCTGTTGGCTTCGGTATAGACATCCCATCGGCCGAGACCAGCCTGGTAGAACCGCGCCGAGCCGGGAGACGAATGGTCTACGCTTCCCGTGTCTTCCATCAGCTTGCTGAACGTGTAGTTGGCCAAAAAGCCGAAGCCGTGGCCAAAGCGGTGTTCCGCCTGCAGGTAGCCCGCGGTGTAATTCGAGCTTCCATCCGGATCGCCGGTAGTGGAGATCTGCTGCCACAGCGGGTTCAGTTGATACAGGTTACCGAGGGCCAGCACCTTTCCGCCGCGGGACGAGCCGGCCGGAATCTGACCATAGAAGGGGCTGCTCACGGGTTGGAGCAGCTTATCGCCGAGAGGGCCGATCTTGTTGTAGGCATCCGGCAGGACATGCTCGCCGTTGCCGATCCACGTAGGAAGGCTCCGTCCGAAGTTGCCGTTGAACGCACCCTCCAGCACCCAGGAGTTCGGTCCCGAGCCGATTTCACGCTGAATGGACAGCAGAAGAGCGTGCTCGTAGCCCGGTCCGAATTCATTGGTTTGCGACAGCCACCAGTTACCCATCACCGACAGGTTGGTTGCCGTGACGTCGCGGGAAGCCGGCACGTAACCGGCCCGGCCTGGCATCGGGTTCGAGAATGTCAGGGGATACGTCAAGCCGCCGTCGGGTGTGCCGTCCTGCGCCAGGCGGGCAAAATCGCCGTAGCCGACGTTCCACCGCGCCGCGCTGAGGTGCCAGTTTCCGGTGCTCGTCATCCAGATCATTCCGTAGCTGGCGCGGACCACGGTACGGGGAAGTACCTGATAGGCAAATCCGACCCGGGGACCGAAGTGGTCCTTCTGGTCGGGCTGCAAAGTTCGCATGGGATACTCGGGCGTCCCCATCACGGCTACGCGGCCGGGAATGCCTTTGGTCATCCATTCCGGCTGATCCAGCTTCCGGCCGATCTGTTGTTCCACCTGGGACCAACTCCAGCCCGGGTTGGTTTTCCAATCCCATTGGTAGTCACGATCCCAGAAGATCTGCCGGTCGAACCGTTCGGTTCGGGGCGTTTCGTAATCCCAACGCAAACCGAAATTGAGGCTCAGTTTGGGAGTGATCTTGAAGTCGTCCTGGATGTAGGCGCCGTGATAGGTCTCGAGCGAAGCCGGGCCGGAGACCTGTTGGCCGGTTCCCCAAATGACGTTGCCCATCAGGAAGCTCGCGAACGGCGATCCGCTCTCCGTGCGGAAGTCGGGTCCTTTCGCGGTGGTAATGCGGTTGGCGGACAGACCGAATGATCCACCGTTGATCGCGTTGGTATAAAAACGGCGATGCTCGTAGCCTGCCTTGAGCGTGTGCTTGCCCCACATCTTCTGCACGTCGATGCCGCCCAGGTAGCTGGTGTCGCGCTCGTCGCTGACCTGTCCTCCACCGAGGCCCGTGGGCCCGCCGTCAATGCCAATCGAGGGCGCGCGATTCTTGGTGGTGCCGATCAGATTGCGAACCTCCGGCGTTAGCGGCCAGGCGGAGGTGTCGGCATCCACCTCGCTCCCAATGATCGGAATCTGACGAACGATGCCGCCGCGGAAGTTCACCAGCGTCGTGGGGGTCGCGGTCCAGGTGTGCTGCAGCGAAAGCATCTTGGCCGTGATATCGGTGACCGAAACCGCCTGCAGCGCGGAGAGCGTGCGCGGGACCGTGTCGAGAGAGTTGAAATAGTTCACGCTGGCGTGAGTGCCGTGGCTCGAGTTCCAGTTGTGATCCAGGCGTCCGGTCCATCTCCCGTTGTTGTACTTGCGCGACGAGGAATAGATATAGTTCTGATCGCTGGTGGAGTTGGGCCGAGGCGCCTGATTGGCCTCAGGGTAGTAACTCATGTAGATCTTGGCCAGGGAATCGAACCGCGACTGCGGGACGCGGTTGCCGGGGAACGGGTCGCGAGTGACGCGGCTTCCCTCGACGCGGCCGGTGGTCCAGTCGTAGATTTGAACCTTCTGGCCGGCGTCGATCAGGCTCTGCGAGAAATCGCCTTGCCGTTCGAGAGTGGTCGGCACGCTGGCCAGCGCGACGTTGCTGCCCTCGCTGTGCCGGACACCTTCGTAGTTGAGGAAGAAGAAAGTCTTGTCCTTACCCTGGTACAGTTTCGGAATCCAGATCGGGCCGCCGAACGAACCGCCGTAGACGTTGTCGTGGAAGACCCCTATCGGCCTTCCGAACCGGTTGGCGGTCCACGAGTTGGCATTCAACTTGTCGTTCTTGAAGTATTCGTAAGCCTGGCCGTGAAATTCGTTGGTGCCGGATTTGGTCGCCAGCAACACGGCGCCGCCGGAGAGCCGCCCCATCTCGGCCGACAAGCCATTGGTGACGACTTTGAACTCACTAACCGCCTCCATCGACGGAACCGATGGCGGCACTTCGTGCTTGTAGCCGGTGGTCACGGCGATGCCGTCGATGATGTACTCGGTCTGGTTGGTGCGGCCGCCGTTGACGCGGAAGTCGGTCCCGTAGTTGCCTTGTTCCGACGACCCGTTCACGTTCGGGGCAAGCTGGGCGAACGCCAGCGCGTTGCGGTTGTATTGCGGAAGCTGCTGGATGCGGCGGTTGTCGATGACAATGCCGGTCTGCGCGTCTTCCGTGCGGAGGAGAGGAGTTTCGGCGGTGACCGTCACCGACTCGGCGGCGGAACCGACTTCCAACGGGAGATTCAACGTGAGGCGGTCACCGACCTGCAGCACGATGCCGCTTCGCGTGACCGGTTTGAAGCCTTCCTTCTGGGCCGTCAATTGATATTGGCCAGGCTGCAACTGCGGCATGGCGTAATAACCTTCTTCGTTGGACTGGGTATTTCTGGTGACCCCCGTCGCCGTGTTGGTGACGGCGATCTCGGCGCCGGGAATGACGGCGCCTGAAGGGTCCGTGATCCTGCCGCCGATTTGCCCGTTCTGGGCAACCATCGGGAACGATAGCGTGACGATCAAAGCGATCGTTATCAATACGGTTTTGTAAGTCATACGGTCTGCGGGGGCTCGTGACGCTCCGAGGCCGGGATGATAGGGAGGATTGACCTTCGTCGTTGGTCAGCCCGTGCAAGGGTTGGCCTGACGAAGCAGGCTGAGCAGCCTGGGCCGTGCTGATCGAAATCTCCACGAGTCCCTGACTGGCTCAAGCATACTCGCGAAGCGTGCGCAATACCAGGGGTGGTTTCCCGGATTTGTCCCCAGGTTCTAGCCGGTGCGCCTGGCCCACCATCCGGTCTTCCGGTTGTTCTTACGATTGACCGGCCCGGTGCGAGGGACGAAGCGTAGAGACGCAGTGGATGGTTAGTCCGAGATCTCGATACTGGGTCCGGTCTGCGGCCCGATCTGCTCGAGACGCGCAATCACGCGGCGGGCCAGCTCGACGAAGACCTCGGCGCGGGGGTCGCCCTCTCCTCGCAGCGCGACAGGCAGGCCGGAGTCGCCTCCAATCCGGATCTCCGGATCGAGCGGCACCTCGCCAAGAAAATGGACGCCCATGTCCTGAGACGTCGCGCGGCCGCCGCCCTGTCCGAACACATCCATTCTTTCGCCGGTCGGAAGGACAAGATAACTCATGTTCTCGACAATTCCGAGGATCTCCACCTTCACCTGATGGAACATGTGAACAGCCTTCCGGGCATCTTCAAGTGAAACGTTCGATGGAGTGGTGACGACGATCGCCCCGGTGATCGGCGCCGTCTGGATCAGGCTGAGCTGAACGTCGCCGGTGCCCGGCGGCAAATCGATGACAAGGTAATCGAGCTCGCCCCAATCCACACCTCGCAGGAACTGCTGGATGACGCTGTGCAGCATTGGGCCGCGCCACACCAGCGGGCGGTCGCCGGGATTGAGAAAGCCCATCGACATCAGTCGCACCCCATCCTTCACGAGCGGCTGGATGCGTTCGCCGATGGCTGTCGGGGGCTGGCTGACGCCCATCATGAGCGGCACGTTCGGCCCGTACACGTCGGCGTCCATCAGGCCGGCGCGGTAGCCCAACTTCGCCAGGGCCAAGGACAAGTTGACGGCAACGGTCGTCTTGCCCACGCCGCCTTTGCCGGAACCGACGGCAATCAGATTCTTCACACCGGGAATGGGCAGCTTGGGAGGCGTGCCTTGCTGGTTGGGGGACATTGGAAATCTCAGTGTAGCAGCCGTCGCCTGACGAACCGTCGCCGCGGACACGCCGCGGATGCGAGGATCGGGAACCTCAAAGCGTTAGCGCGCCGGTTGCCGCGTCGGGTTTTCGTACCACACGATTCCCAGTTTCGACTCGGTGGTCAGGACGTCCAGATCTCCATCACCGTCGAGATCGATCAACTCGAGGTCCCCGAAGCTGCCTTCACTGGAGCCCGAGATAGTGTGCTCCCGCCATTGATCTTCCATCAGGCTGCGCAGGTAGGAAAGCCACATCACGCGGCCCCCCGCTTCCTCCGTCGTAACCACCAGATCCATCTTGCCGTCGACGTTGACATCGGCCGCCCTTACCGAGCGCGCCGATCCACTGGACTCGGGCAGGCGGATGGGATAGCTCTGCCAGGAGCGGGCGTGCTCGGCGCGGCGGCGATGGAACCAGATCAGGTTCGGCTTTGCGGCGGAGAGGACATCCAATAGCCCGTCGCCATCGAGGTCGAATTGGGAAACGTAGGTGGCGGCGATTGGAGTGGCGCTGACCGGGTGGCGAGCCCATTGCTGCGAGTGGGCCGACGCGCTTCCCGGATTCTCGTACCAGGCCACACCTTGTTGAAGCCGGTCGGCGACGAGAAGGTCGAGGTCGCCGTCGATGTCCATGTCATACGCGAGTAGCGAACTGATCCAGCCGGCTTGCGCGATGGTGTGCCAGCGGAAGCCGGCAACATCGCCGGGTTGGGCCAGGCTCTCGAACCATCCCAGGCGAGCGTCCTTGGAGCGGCTGCCGGCGAATAACTCCCAGCCGTAACGATCGTCGACGTTCGCCGCGACAACCGAAGTCCACTCTGTGTTCGGAGCATCGGGAAGCAGATCCGTGTGCCAGGAGTCGGCATCGAAATACTGGTCTTTGCCGGCCGTCTTGTGAAATAGGATCAGCCCGCTTTCGCAGGGGGTGACGATCTCCACGATGCCATCCGAGTCCAGGTCGGCAAAGACGGCGTCGACGGCTCCGAGCGAGAAGCCAATGGTCACGGCGGTCCAGGTCCCGGTGACATTCTTCGGGCCGGGGTTGCGATAGAGGCGAATCGCTCCATCCTGACGCCAGACGGCCACGAGGTCGCGCAAGCCCTCCCGGCCCACGCTTCCAAAATGGGCCGCGAGCGGGCCGCTCAACGACGCATCGATCGGATGACGCCGCCAGGCAGGTCCCAGTTGACCGTCCGGAGCGAACAGGATCAGCGGAGCCAGCAACGGGCACACCCACCGTGCGGCAGCACGCGCCGAGGCCAGGGGCGGCCGGACCCACGATGTTGTCGCCCTAAGCGCCACTTCGAACGAGTGTCGCACGCACAGGACCGCTACGAAACCCCGGCCTCCCGCAGGACCGATTCGCTGGAGGGCATGCCACGTTTTGCAAACAGGATGCGGCCATCCTTGCCAATCAGGTAGACGGTCCGGCGGACGATCAGCGATCCGCACCCGTAGCGGCTCGAGACCCGGCCGCGCTCGTCGACGAGCAACGGAAACGGCAACTGGAAACGCTCGCGAAATCGGCCATGGCTGCTCGCGCCTTGCGGATTGATGCCCAGCATCTGAACCTGGTGGCGGCGCAGAAGTTCCGAGTGATCCCGAATCTCACACAACTGCTTGGTGCAGCCGGGAGTGCTGTCGCCCGGATAGAAGACCAGCAGCACGTGACGGCCCCGCAATCCGCGCAGCGACCACACTTTGCCGGTTTCGTCGGACAGTGAGAAGTCCGGGGCGGCCGAGCCAAGGCCGAGCAAGGGTCCTGTGAGCCAGTCGAACATCAGCGAATCCCCACCGAGACGACGTTGCTCTGGCCGGCGGCCGTCGTAAGACTGAGCGGCTGTGCGCCCGCCGGCGCGTTGGCGGGCACTTCCACGTTGACCTGGTAGAGTCCCTCATAGCCCGGCGCGAGCCCGCTGAACAAAACTCGTGCGGCGACTCCGCCGATCGACGCCTGAGGGCTGGCCACGGTGTAGTTCAGCCCGCCCGACGAGGTTACGGCCCCCAATCCGGTGGCATAGACTTCGATGACTCCTCCTCGCGCCGCCGGGCGGTCGAACGTGTTTTCCGCCGTCCCGGCGTTGAGCACGGCGCCGTAGCGCGTCGCGGCATCAAAGAAAATTCCCGGCGCTGTCGCGGCCACGGTCATCGTCGGAAGGGTGAAGGTAGAGCCGTCCACCAACAGGGTCAGGCGAGCGCTTCCGAGGGGCGTCGACGGAGGGATCAGAAAGTTGATCTGGGTTTCACCGACGTACAGCAATTGCGCCGGTTGATCGTTCACCAGCAGTCGCGCGCCGCCTAACGTCGTAGGCCACGGAACGCTTCGTGCGGTGGCGGGAAGGCCCTCGACCATTCCCGCGCCGAAGATGGTGGCGATCGCTCCCGGAGCCACTGCCTGGACGAAGGAGGCGGCGTTCACCGGATTCCCAAACGAACGCGGAGGCAAGGCCGTCGCGCCCGCCGACGGCCCCGCCGGACTGTCGAGGGCGACACCGAGCGATTGAACGCCCGTTACGCCCGGCGTCCAGCGCAGGGAGATCAAGCCGGCCGCGTCGGTAGCCGGACTTGCCGGCGTCGCCGATCCACCGCCCGAAATCGAGAGACGCACGGGAAGCCCGGGATAGGGAAGCTCATTGAGGTCTGTGACACGAAACACAATGGGCGCCGCCAGGGGCAGACCGGCTACGGCGCGCTGGCGGTCCCCGGAAACCAGTGTGAAGTGCAGGCCTGTGACCCCGCCCCCGACCTGAATTTTCGCCGCCGTGGTCTCGTATCCTTCGTCGGACGGCGTCACCAGAAGGTCATCGGTCCCCACGCGCGCTCCTCCGAGCGTGAACGACACGGAACTGCCGCCGGCCGGGATAGTGACCGAGGCGGGAACCGAAATGTTGCCCGATTGCGACTGGAGCGAGAACGCCAGCGGAGCCGAGACCGCCTGCTCGAGGGTCAGGGAAACCTGCGCCGAGCCACCCGCGAGAACGCCCATCGCAGGCCAGGCGCTGAGCTTCACCGACCGCTTGAGAATCGTGTCTGCGATGCCGCGATCGTTCGACGCCCGCCGGAAGTAGCCCTCGAATTCACGGCGGTACCGGTCCACTTGTTCCACCGCCGCCGGAGTCGGGTCGCTGCCGGCACGAGTGATGAGCACGATCGCAATCCGGAATCTCCGCTGCGCAACGGTGGAATCCGGAGTCCGGCGGCCGGAAGCCGCAATCACGTCTTCCACCCGGACATCCACACGGCTGCCATCGAATCCCACGTTCATCGCCGGTTGGCGGTTGGTGAAAGAAGAACCCGCGCCGGAGACGTAGAAGGTCGGCGGCACTTCATCGGGGCTGCGGAATCCCATCAGATACTGGTCGAGCGGCGCATATCCTTCGGTAACGCCCACCGTCGTGAACCGCGGAGCAGCGCCGGGACCGTTGTCCCGAATGCGGTTGCCTTCCACCAGCGAAGCTTCGGAGTTGAACGTGAACGCCCAGTGGGCCGATTGAAACCCCAGCATGGGCCGCCGGCCAAGCTCGTCCTCGACGCTGACAAACGCCAGAAACAGGTGTCCGAATTCGTGGCCGATCACCGACAACGGCGTGTCGCGGGGCGATTGACGCTGAGGGACGATGGCATTGGTGTCGACGGGGTATTGGTCGATCGGCCCCATGTTGATCACCGCCTGCAGCCTGCGCAACGAGCCGTACTGCGATCCCACGTCCACGATCGTATCGCCGAAGCCGGTGCGGTTATTGCGGACGGTGCTCTCAAAGGCCACCGCGCCGGATTTGGCCGGAAGGCTCAGTCCGTTGTAAAAAACAAGGACATCGTAAGAATCGTCGTGGTTGAGATAGAACTTCTGCGCCGCCGCCGCCAGATCGACCGATTCGGTATCGGTGAACAACTCGGCCAACGGACCCGAGTATTCCTCGGCACTGCCGGCAGCGAACGAAAGCAGGGTGATCGACTGGCGGAATCCGCCCGGAGAGATGCCCACCACGGCTTCGGAAATGGCAATGCCCGAGTAGGCGAATTCGATGCGCCCGTCCGGGAACAGGCGAATCTGAAAGCGCTGGCGGAGACCGATGCCGAAATCCGCGTACTCGGGAACCCGCTCCCAACTGATCACCACACGGCCCGCCTCGGCGAGCACCCGCACTCCATCCGCGATGCGGGTTGGGTCGAGGTCGGTGAACAGACCCGCGATCCGGGGAGGTCCGCTGTTCAATCGGCCTACCGACCGGGTCGCCGTCGAGGCATCGCCCTCGCCGAAAGTCAGGTTGCCGTCCGAGTTCAGAAAGAGGCGCTCGTAAGCGACGCCGAAGAAGCGAAAGGAGAACGGAAGGGCCACCGGCTTGGAGTCGTCATCTCCTATTCCGGCCACCGGTGTTCCCGCATCGGAGGCGGCCGCGTCATATGTGTCGTCCGCCAGCGTGAATCCGTATCGCGCGGCCGAGGCGTCCGACGGCCGGAACGTGATGGTGCGCCGGTCCAGGTTGAACACATTCCGGCGCGTGACGACGCCATCGGCGTCCTCGAGAATCGCGATATTGCCGATGTCGGCGCGCGGGGCGCGGGCCCAGCGTTGCGCCGTCCCGGCAAGACGCGCTTTCCGCAATCGCGCCTGTTCGGCTCGCGCGCTGAGAAAGCGCTCTTCGAGACTGGTGGTCGGTTCGGTTCCACAAACCTTCGGCTCCGATCGGGCCCAGAGCTGCCAACCAGCCGTAAGAAGAAGAAAAACCAAAAACCCGCGAGACATAGGATGGATCTTCTTCTATTCTAGGACCGGCCACGGCGCTTTCGGGTTTCGAGAAATCTTTCGAGATGCGTTCTACTTCCACCCGTAAGGGTGTTGCCGGAAGATCCGTGGCGAAAATGGGTTCGCTGCGGGAAGAGCACCTGATCTGCGTTCCGTCCCCGCGTTCCCCCGGAGCGAGACCACGAAAAGGCAACCGTCCTATGATGCAGAGTAGGCACGCCCCGCCGGCCGTGGCTGGAGATCGGCTTCTGGCTGAAGCGGCGGAGTGTCCATCCGCTCATCCGGCGGGTCATGATGCCGATGGCTATTGCCTTCACCAACATGGCGGCGAGCGTCCCGCGTCACCCAAGGAGCGAATCGACACTCCTGGATGCCGGCCATGCCCTTCCGGGGCGATCTTCTGATAGCGTCCGAGTCCCCTATGGGAGTGGGTCGATCAAATCGACACTAGAAGGCTGGGTGTCTCGCCGAAGGGGTTGGCGCCTACAATCACGCCTCCTGTGATCTCAGACAGCGAGCATCCGCGTGGTTCATGACGATGCTCTGACCATGTTTATCTCCAACTGCCGGTCGGTCCAGTGCTCATTGATGCCCTGTATAAACTCGGGCCTGACCAGTTTGGCGCGACGTTGGAGCCAACCACGTTCCTCTTGGCGAAGATACAGACCCTCCACTGGTTCGGAGCCGAACCGGGACATTGTGGAGATCAGAAGCCGGCGAAGGTCTTCAACGGTGAATTTGCCCACCGCTAACCTCGGCACAATTGCGAGTCCGTTGTTCCGCGCCCATTCGTCGCGCCGGTCGGCGCTCCAGAACCTCCGTGTCAGCGTGTCATAGACATCAATCGTCAAGAAATAGTCTGGCAAGCGGTCATAGTGGACAGAGTGCACGGCAAAGCACCACTCCCCGAATAGAACCAACCTTTCCCTCAGTGCCTCAGCCAGCTCGAACTGTCTCGCGGCAAGCCAGGGCCAGAGCGCTCGAAACTGGGGGTGAGAGCCGGCCTTCAAGATCGTGCCGCGATTTCGTACAACAGGCCCAAGCGAAGAGCCGAAGGATATTCCGACGTTGGCTCCATCGATCTTTTCCTCAACAACGAGCGGGTGTCGCAGGAAACTGGCCCGTTCGTCAGGCGAAAAGACCTTATCTGTGCGCGGGCTCTCCTCTCCCAGCCATGTGAGATGCGAGGTGCGTGGAAACTTGTATTCCGTCGTCATCTCCCAACCATTTTCCGATGGTAGGTCGCCTCAATTTCGTCAGGACAGAGGAATTCGACGGTTATCCCGCAACGTGAAAGCGCTTCCCGCAGGCCCCACCATTTGCTGTCGGACGCTTGGAGTATCGGCGGTTTCTCGGGATGCTTGTTGGCGACGGCGACAAACTTGCGGTCCGCGGGGTCGAAATCAGACAGGACGGGGTCGTCCGGAAATTCCAGGAAGCCTCGATTCCCCGCAGGAACGGGATTGATATCGACCAGTGAAATCCTCTCAGCCCTGCCTTGGTTGTCGTGAGCCCATTTGACGAATGCATCCCCGACGCCTCGCTGTCCGGAAAGGGAACAGTATCGCCGGTACTCTTCGAAGATGCGGCCCCCAAGATCTACGGCGAGTCTTCCAGATTGGGTGATACGCCGCAGTACCTGAGCGCAGGCGTTCGCGCAAGTCATCGACTCGTTTTCCCGGCGGTTGGCGATTACAATCACGTTATTGTCAACAACTCGAATACTACCGGCCGTCCATTCACGCGTCTTGACCACGCGCGCCTTCCTTGCTTGGGCCGTTTTCGCCCGCCGCTTCGCCCCTTTCATTTCTTTACGGCTTCGCGCCGGGCCGCGGCATCCATTCGCGCGGCAAGTTCGCCTATCTCATCCCCGAAGAAGCCATCCGGCCAGTTCTGAATCTCACCATACAAGTTGACCTCCAATGGGCTGAGCACCGCTCCATCTTCCCCCGATTCGCAGAAATAGAGAGCCACGTCTTCAGGCTTGACCACCTCTTCGGCAAGACGCCGTTGCAACCTGCGCAGGAGATGCTCGGAATGGCTTTCAATGATCAGCTGGATGGATCGGTCCGTCCCATCCTCTCTCGACTGAACGGCCTCGATGAAAAGGTCGGCCAGCGCTGTTTGCACGCTCGGATGAAGGTGAATTTCAGGTTGCTCCAGCAGGATTGTCGTGTGTGGCGTGGCATAAAAGCACTCGACTGCCACGGGAAGAACCTGTGACACCCCAAACCCGACATCAGTGAGGTTGACTGTCTGTGTTGATCTCTTCGTGCGCACCAGCACCTCGTATTCCTTTCGGTGCGCCGCAATGACTTTGACCTCGAAATCTTCGAGCAATCCAAGCTCTTGGAGCCACTGGGCAATCACCGCTTGAAAAGGCCGGGATCGCCTCCGATACCCTGAACTGATCGAGCGAGGAGCGGCGGCGAGCATCGCCTCCACTGCCCGCTCCCCTCTCCAGCCAACATGCTCTGGGATTTCACCCGACCAGACATAGGACCGCTCGGGATAGGTTCGAAGAGGGCCGAGATACTGAATGCGCTTGAGTTGCCTTTCGAGAGCCAGCGCCAGGTCACTCGCGAACCCGGCATTCTGATAATAAGCGCCGACCTCATCCGGGAAGCCGTAGAATCGGATCGGCGGAGGGAGTTTCCATGCCCGGCCAGGGTTACGCACGAGTTTGTATTTGCTGGCTGAAAGCTCGTACTTGCTGGACACACTTGGGTCCAGCGCCTTCATCTTGACTCTGAGGTCCCCGTCATCAGTTCCAAGTTGGTAGCGAAGCTGGTCGACGGACTGTTGTGCGCCGTTAGTGTCCGAAGCGATCTCGGCGGAGAAGCGAACCGTGCTGCCTGCCATGCTTTCGCGAGTTAGTGGATCGCGCACGGTGAGGGGCTCCGGCAACGACCATTCGAACTCAAATCCGATCCTTTGCGCTAAGTCATGGTTGAACACCAGATCGCGGTAGGTGCCAAGTTCCACGGGGGTGTTGCGGTCCCCAGGATGAAGGACGCGTCTTCGATCCGGAGACTCAGCGGTTTGCCTCAGCATCAACAAGAACTGAAGGAGACTCGTCTTGCCGGCACTATTGCTGCCAAAGAAGACCGTGAGAGGGGCAAGACGAATTGACTTTGTGTCCTTCCACGCTTTGAAATTCAACATTCGCAGCTTCGTCAGCACTTGCCCTGGCCTCCTATATGCAGCTTAATCGGGATCGCCGAGTTCGTCGAGGAATTCCACCGGAACACTCTCAGATGCGGTACTGGCGGCTCGTGCTGCCGCCGTAACTATGACGTCGTGGCGCTGTACGTTTCGAGGAAGTGAGCGATCGTCCGAATGCCCTTGTAGAAGTTCTCCAGGCGGAACTTCTCGTTGGGCGAGTGCAACCCGTCGTCCGGCAGTCCGAAGCCCATCAGCACCGAGGGAATTCCCAGGTGGTTCGCCAGGTCGCCAACGATCGGGATCGACCCGCCGCCCCGAATCAGTACGGTCGGCTGAGAGAACATGTCGCTGAAAGCTTTCGAGGCCACGCGAATCGCCGGGTGGCTCGGGTTCACCATGGTCGCCGCGCTTGCGGTGAGGACCCGGACTTCGGAGTGAATCCCCTCGGGCGTGTTGCCGGCGACAAAGCGTTTGAACGCGGCAATCACTTCCTGCGGGTCCTGCTTCGGTACCAGCCGGAAGCTCACCTTCGCCGTCGCCTTGGACGGAATCACCGTCTTCGCGCCCTGCGACGTGAACCCTCCAGCAATGCCGTGGACTTCGAACGTCGGCCGCGCCCAGATCCGCTCCAGGGCCGAGTATTGCGGTTCGCCCGTCAGCCGCATCGCGCCCACTTCGTGCTTGAGGAACTTTTCCTCGCAGAACGGCAGCCGCTCCCAGCTTTCCTTCTCCGCCGCCGCCGGAAGTTCCACCCGGTCGTAGATGCCGGGCACCAGGATCAAGCCGTGCTCGTCCTTCGCCTTCGAAAGGATTTCAATCAGGCCGAACAACGGATTCGGCGCGACGCCGCCGTACTGGCCGGAGTGGAGGTCGCGCTGCGGCCCGATCGCTTCCACCTCCATATACACCAGACCGCGAAGCCCGATACACAACGTCGGCACGCCATCGGCATACATCGGCGTGTCCGAGACCAGGGCCACGTCCGCTTTCAGACGTTCCGGCCGCGTCGACACGTACCGCGAGATCGATGACCCGCCGACCTCTTCCTCGCCCTCGATCAGAAATCGCAGATTGACCGGCGGCTTGCCATAGACCGCCCGCAACGCCTCGACGGCCTTGATGTGCATATACATCTGGCCTTTGTCGTCGGCGGCGCCGCGGCAGAAGAGATTCCCGTTCCGGATGGTCGGCTCGAAGGGCTCCGATTCCCACGCGTCCAAAGGATCCGGCGGCTGGACGTCGTAGTGCCCATAGCACAGCACCGTCGGGCGTCCCGGCGCGTGCAGCCAATCGGCGTAGACCAACGGATGCCGCCCCGTCGGAATGATCTCGATGTGCTCCATCCCGACGTCGCGCAGGCTCTCGGCCACGAACGCGGCCGCGCGCTCGATCTCGCTCTTGTACTCCGGAAGCGTACTAATGCTCTGAATCCGAAGGAAGTCCTTCAGTTCGTCGAGAAAGCGGTGCTGATTCGCCTGAATGTAGGCGTCCGTCGCCACAGACATTACGGGAACTTCTTAGTGTAGGGGATCAGTGGCAGCCCAGACAAGTGAATCGGCGGCCGTGGCAAACGGCACAGCTTGCCTTATCGAGCTTTGCGTCCTTGCGGTTGTGCTCGTCCAGAAACCCGGGCGTGTGCGAGGCGGGCTTCAGGGGAGCCGATTTCTCGTGGCAGAATTCGCAGGAAAACGGCGGGTCGACCTGGTTATGGCAGACCAGGCAGTCCGCCATGCGCGGAAAATTCGCCTGGCTGGTCTGCCCTGCCCGCTCCAATCCGCGATGGCAAGAGCCGCAGGCCGTGCCCTCGCTCGCGCGTAGCTCTTCCACCAGATTGCCGGCCGGCGAGAGATATTGCTTCGACTTCACGGCCGCGATCAACAACGGGCTAAGCTTGCCCATCGACAGGTGCTTCTTGTGGTCGAAGCGGCGGAGTAGCGTCCGGCGCGGCGTCTTGATCACCGCTTCCTGGTGGCACTGGTAGCACACCTCTTTCGCGGGAAGATTGTTGTCCTCGAGTTTCGTGCTGGAGGCCACCGTGGCGTGGCACGCCGTGCAACTCAGTTTCAACTGCCCGAGGTGAAATTCGTGCGAGAACGTCGCGGCCGCGGCCATCCACAGGAACGCCTGCCCCAGCACGAGGCAGGCGCTTCCCGTTTTCTCGATGAGGCATGACAAGCCTCAATTGCCCTTGTAGGAGACCCGCCAGATGGTCCCGTTGCCGTCCTCGGACACCAGCAGGCTGCCGTCCTTCATCTGGAGCAGACCCACCGGCCGTCCCCACACTTCCGCCTTATCCGGTCCCATCATCCAACCGGTCAGGAACTCGCGGGGCTCGCCAGCGGGTCTCCCGTTCTTGAAAGGCACATAGGCGATCGATTGCCCGACGCGCTTTGAGCGGTTCCACGATCCGTGGAACGCCAGGAACGCTCCGCCCTGGTATTCCTTGGGGAACTGTTTGCCGGTGTAGAACAAGAAGTCGAGCACCGCGACATGCGCTCCCAGCGCGAGGTCGGGTACGAGGGTCTTCTTCACGAGATCCGGTTTCTCGTTCCGCCGCGGATCGGCGTTCGGGCCGATGTAGGCGTAGGGCCACCCGTAGAAGCCGCCCTGTTTGACCGCCGTGAAATAGTCGGGAACCAGGTCGTCGCCCAAGGCGTCACGCTCCTGCACGGCTACCCACAGCGTCTGGCTGCCCGGAAACCAGCGGATCATGGTCGGATTGCGCGTGCCCGCGGCATAGATCTCCTGGCCGGAACCATCGGGGTTGAACCGGCTGATGGTCGCTCGCATGGGTGGCTCCCCATGGTCGACGTTCGAGCCCGAGCCGATCCCGACGTACATCTTGGCGCCCGCTTTGTCGAACAGGATGCACCGCGTCCAATGCCCCTTGCCGAAATCCTTCATGTTGACAACCTCTTCGCCCGGCAGGGCCACCTTCATTGCGGCTTTGTCGTACTTGTACCGCTTTACGGACGTGGTCTCGGCGACGTACAGCCAGTCTTTGTGAAACGCCATGCCGTAAGGCCGGTCGAGGTTCTCGATCAACTTCTTCCGGCCGGGCTGGATCACATAGACCGTTCCACCCTTGCTGTCACTGAGCAGGATCTCGTCCGAGGGCCCGTAGAGCATGATTCGAGGCTGCGTGAAGCCATCGGCGAACTTCTGCGCGGTGAATCCGGCCGGGACGCGCAAGGCCGATCCGTCCGGCCGCGGGATCACTCGAGGCCGGTTGGTGGATGAGGGCGTGTGATAGGGCGGCGGCAGTTTGATCTCGGCCGCCATCGCCGCCAGGGTCAACAGCGGGAGGAGGATTCGCATCGGCATAGGTTCTCCCAGTGTAAGTCACACGGGACCGGTTCCAGAGGGCACTGTCAGATGTCAATCTCTTTGTAGAGCGTTCCGGATTCCGAGGAGAGGAGGCCAAGGCTGTAACGCATGGCGGCTTCCAGGGTGCGCACGGAGTTGCGTGTCAGAAAGTAGCCGGCCCCGGCGAGAACCGCGGTCGCGGCAACGGCGCTCGCCGATGAGCGAAACACGACCAGGATCTGCAAGGCTACGGCCAACGCCATCGCCAGCCCCCCCACGATGAACAGCGGCAGCAGCGTGGCGCCGCGCCGGGGGTCCACTTGCAAGCTGAACGGTACGCCGTCAATCAACCGGATCTCTAATGCGAGGTAAACCGAGGAGGCCGCCGTGCTGTATGCGGTGAACAGGGCGGCGTGCCAAAGCCCCCAGGACCAAGCCAGGAGCGCCAGCAGAACCACGTGCGGAACGAGAATGATGCGGATCCAAAGGGCCGCATGGATCCCATGCGCGAACCGGCCGAACGCTTTCGCCTGGACGGACAGGAAGATCCAGGAAGCCTTGAAGTCGCTGCCAAAGGGCAGGAACACACACACGAAGAGGAGGGCGAACCCGAACAGGTGAGGCAGCAGATGCAGGGGAGTGAACCGGCCCGAGAACGCGTCGGTCCGCCAGCCCTGTGCCACCATTGCGATCAGCCCGAGCAGCAACGGCGCCACCACCCCCAACACCTGCCGGCGGAACTGAAAGTCGCGCAGCGCCATTCGGGACACGAACTCGAAACCGGCGCGTCCGGGCTGTCCGCCAAATCGCCCTCCCACGCTCCAGCGTTTCCGGGAAGGCGCCTTCCGGGCGCGGCCTCCGTGCAGGATGCCGGACAGGCGAATCAGGTAGTCGGCCGACAGGCAGCGAATTCCTGCTGCCACCACGAGGCCGGCGGCAAGAAGCAGCGTGACGCCGAGGGCCCATCGCAAGGCTGGCCGCTCGGGCACCCAGGCAAGGAGATTCAGGGACACCACCAGATCGCGGACGGGCCTCCACCACATGATCGCCAGCAGGGGCAGGGCGCCGGCGAGTTGTCCCGCCGCCTTCAACCGCCCGGCCGGCAACAGCCGGATCAGCCACCCGAACAAGGCGCAGCACAGCGATGCCGCCACCAACCCGATGGCCAGCGCGGCAATCAGGTGCAAGGCTGGATAGAACCAGCCGGCCTCGCGCAATAGCAGGCCTGCCAACGCCGGCAGGCCGTTCAGCCCCAGAACCAGGTACACAATGATCCACGCCAAATGGGTGAGTTTCGCGCCCGTGTACGTGGCGCCGTTGATGGGCTGATGGGCCAGCACCAGACCTTCCACGGGGTTCACCAGGCTGTTTCCGGTTTCTGACAACAGAATGCTCAGCAGCAGAAAAGCGGTGAGGATGAGGAAGGTCGTCGAGTAGGCCGCCAGGGGCGCTCCGGTCGCCACCAGGACGATGGCGAGAATCGCGGTAAAGACGGCGTAGATCCGCGTCACCATCCCCAAAGCCACCTCGTTGGTACCGAGTTGGTCGAGCATCTCACCGCGTTCGCTGAGCGCGCCGAACAAGTCCACCAGCAGCCAGTAGCGCTTGGGGTCGATTCCGAGGCCGCGCAGGAGACCGGACACGAGATCGCCCCGCAGGAGTTGCTTCATGAGGTTACTGGCCGCAGCGAACTCACGATTCGAGCGACACCGCTTGCCGTACTCTCGGATTTGGTCAGGGTCCGGAATACCTCTTCCAGCGTGGACTGGTGGGTTGAGGATTTCAGTTCTTCGGGGGAACCCTCGGCGATGAGATTCCCGCCGTGAAGAATGAGCACCCGGTCGCACACCTTCTCCACCACGTCCAGCACGTGGGAGCTGTAGAGGATCGTCTTGCCATCCGACGCCAGCGCGGCGATCAGGTCCTTGATCATGATGGAAGCGTTCACGTCGAGTCCGGAGAGAGGCTCGTCGAGCAGGATGAGCTCCGGACTGTGCAGCAGAGCCGCGGCAATGAGGATCTTTTGCCGCATGCCCTTGGAATAGGTGTCCAGGCGGCTCACCCGGTCCGAGTAGAGGTCGAACGTCTCCAGGATGCTGCGAATCCTGGCTTGTAGTGGGTCTTCGTCGACGTCGTGCAACCGTCCGGACAATTCGAGGAACTCCTCGCCGGTGAGGCTTTCAAAGAGGGCCGCGGCCTCCGGGACATAGCCGATGCGCTGTTTGACGCTGACGGCTTGCTCCGGCAGGGGGAGTCCGCAAACCGAGACGCTTCCGTCAGCGGCCGTCAGCATGCCGGCGATGAGCTTGATGGTAGTGGTCTTGCCGGCGCCGTTGGGACCCAGAAGTCCCACGATTTCGCCGCTGTTGAGGGTGAAGGAAAGACCGTGAAGAACTTCCGCCCGGTCGTACGAAAAGACGACTTGGTTGAGCGTGACGACGGGATCCGGCACGAGATCGCGTCTCCGAGAGAGGCGATTGTAGCGCGGACACGGGGCGGCATCAACGGTGCTCGGTAGTTCTTTGCTCGGTAGTTCTGTGCTCGTTAGTTCTATCAAGGCAAACAGGAAATGCTCCCCTCCCCTCGAGGGAAGCCGCTATCACCCATCACTGCCTGATGCCATTCATTGTTTTGGATCTCCGCCTGGCTGTCCACGCGTTTGCGCACGTTGGAAGGTACGGAAACCTGGGGACAGTCCCGGTTTACGTAACGAGATCTTCTTTTTCGAAACCGCGCACCGGGCCTGCCCTTGTGGCGCGGCTGTGCCGGAGCGGTGGTGCGATCGCTGACGGCTGACGCTTGCAACATCGACGAAACCCATGGGCTCCAGGAGCGGAATCGTAAGCGCGAGCCCTCCCTGGCGGTCAGGCCTCGGATGGATGGTGTAACCTCCACTCCAACCCCGCGCTTCGATTGGAAAGCAGCCAGGGCGGCGCCGCCTCCACGCCGGCGGATCCCTGGCACTCGACCAGCGGTACTTGGTCGCATCAGCGACGAGGTTCGTCCGCGCCGGATTCGATTCCACACACCGCAGCGACTTCCAGACGTCTTCAAAGGCGCAACCGTCTTCCTCGCCTCCGCCGCCTCCGACTACGTCAACGGCGAGATCCTGGTGGTCGACGGCGGCTGGATGGGCCGCTAGTCTGCAACAGCCCTCAGACCGCGACGTTGCGCTCGACTTCGTCGGCGCGGCCCTCGCGCGCGCGGCACGAAGGAGGTGCAAGCAAGAAATGGCAGAACGAAGCCAATTTTGCTCGCAAGCGATTGATTTTCCGAGGCGGCAATTGGGTTCGTCTGGGTTCGATCGGCTTTTGATTGGCGTTGCTTCGCCTAAACCGGGGTCCGGACGGAGCGATGCAGCCGACCGGTTTTGAGACCTGCGGACCCGTGCATACATTGGCATCTGGGACTAATCTGAGAATCATCGTCATCCTTTGCGGCCAAAGGATACCGCCTTGTCAAGGAGAACCCAACTTGCGAAACCGGCAACGCTATAGATTCAGACCACTTAGAAAATAACGACCCCTGTCACGGCCCTGCGGGGCCGTCACCGGGACGGAGTTACACGACGCCCAAACGGCAATCCTTGGCTTTCGCTCTTGGGGCCGGCCTGCGGTGGTAGTTCTCCTCTTGGAAACCAGGGACAGGGTGCCGGCTAAGGGGTCGTCGCTCATGTGCAAGCTGTTGATGGGATTCCAGTGTCGTTGATGGAAACCTGGAAACGCGTCCCCGGTCCACCCTCCTCTTGGAAACCAGGGACAGGGTGCCGGCTAAGGGGTCGTCGCTCATGTGCAAGCGGTTGATGGGATTCCAGTGTCGTTGATGGAAACCGGGAAACGCGTTGTGGACGTCCCCGGTCCACCCTGGCGGTCCCGTTGACCCCGCGCCGCGCAACAGGACGGGTTCTGGCCCCAGAAGGGCTGCCGGCGCCCCTGATGGGCCAGCGTGTAGACGAAGAAGTAAACGCGAGCCGACAAGGACGGATCTATCTGGCCAAATGCGTGCGTCGGCGAGGTGTTTCGGCCATATTACGAGCGGCTCGCGCCAGGATCGAGGCGGCTTTATATGCTGGGTAGCTCACGATCCAGTTCTGCGATCTGTCCCTTAAGCCGTCGCGCGGCACGTTGATTCAGCCAGCCAACTAGCCAGAACAGAGCGGCAGCCACCACGGCAAAGGCAATTGGAAACCACCGCCGGTCGGAAGGGGCGGCCCAAATCCCATAGATCACGAGGAGACTCATCCCGGGGATCAGCGGTCCGAGATACCACTTCCAGATGCTGCGCAGCAGGTTGCGCTGCCGTTCAAGTTCGTCGCGATAGAATCGCACGCAACTCGCGCGTCCCAGATCCGCCGGCAAAACCTTCGGCGCCCCCCATTTCTGGAGGTGCCAGCCAACATAGATGGTGCCGGCGATAATCAACGCGAACCCGATGCGTGGGACGGTTTGAGAAATCTTCAAGCTCATTGCGCCAAACGCCGCAATCACGAACAGGCATGCCGCCTGTTCCCGTAAGTTCCGCCAACGAATGCGGCTCTGAAACTTCGCCGCTTTTACGCGGAGTTCTTCCACGGAGATCTTCACTCTTTCTACCTCCTGTTTCCGCCAGAGATTTCTAAGGTCGTCCATCCCTGCCTCCTTGAAAATCGCGAGCGAGAATACTTTTAATGCGGTGAACTTTTGTCGCCACATTTCTGGGCGAAAGCCCCGTGAGTTCAGCGATCTCGCCAGCTTCCATGCCGTCGAGCCATGCCAGAATGACCTGCCGGTCGAGCTGCTTCAGACGCTGGATCAGATCCATCAATTGATCCAGCGCGAACTTATGGCTCGCGTCTGGCTGGATCGTCAAAGCCTGAGCTTCTTCCAGACTCACCAACACTTGAGGGCGCGCGCGCCGCTGGCGGATCACGTACGACGTCGCCACATTGTGCGCCACGCGATAGACCCACGTGCGTAGGGAACACAGCGCATCGAAGCCTTCAAGACTGCGCCACAGTGCGAGATGGATTTCTTGCAACAGATCGCGTCGCTTATCCGAATCGGCCTCGTAACCACGTGCTAGACGTACGAGCGCTGCGTCATATTCCGAAACGGCCCGCTCGTAAAGGTCGTCCTGGTCTCTCACATTTGAGGTAGTCGTCATGGCGGGACTTTTCTTACACGCGGTCCGGCAACGATGTAGAGCGAATCTTCTCTGGTGCAACGCCAGTATGCGCCATTGATGCGCAGCCGGTTATGAAGATCGTGGGCGGAAAGTGGCGCTTCCGGAATGTGGGCGGGAACGCCGAGGTTGACTACCCGCGATCAACGGCGCAGCGTTTACCGATATCCGGTGTGGCCGACGTTACGGAACTGCCTGACTCTACCGTGGCCGTTTCGAAGGATTTCCCTCGAGGCTTGCAGCCGTCAAACCACCAGGGTCTGCGGAGGCAGCCAGCGGGCCTTTGATGGGATTCCGCTTCGCCACCGACTCCTGCAAGGACCCAGTGAACGCTCGAGCGGTTTGGACAGGTATCGCCGCTGGAGATGGATGTAGCCGACGCAGGCGGCTGGATGGGCCGTTAGGCTCCGGGGCGTTCAGTTCCCGAGCGGCATTCCCAGTTGCCACATCAGGAACTTCAGATCGTGCGTCACATCGGCCACAGTCTTGTCCAGGGGTTGGGCGCGGGTATGACCGAACGTCGTGTCGTAGCGCAGAAGAACCGGCCGGCTGCTGCCGGTGGACGTCTGCACCAGCGCGGTCATCTTGCGCGCATGCAACGGATCTACCCGGGTGTCCGCATCGCCGGTTACAAACAAAACTGCCGGGTACTTCGTTCCTGCTTTCACACGGTGATACGGAGAATACTTATAGATGTACTCGAACTGGTTTGGGTCCTCGGACGAACCGTATTCCGGCACCCACAGCTTGGCCAGCAGAAACCGGTGGTACCGCACCATGTCGAGCAGCGGCACGGCGCAGATCACGGCGCGGAACAGTTCGGGCCGCTGGGTCATGGCGGCGCCCACCAGCAGGCCGCCGTTGCTCCCGCCCTGAATCGCCAGTTTTTCCGGTGACGTGTACTTGCTCGAAATCAGGAACTCCGACGCGGCGATGAAATCGTCGAAGACGTTCTGCTTGCGGTCGAGCATGCCGGCCTGATGCCAGTCTTCTCCGAACTCGCCGCCTCCTCGCAGGTTGGCCTGCGCGAAGACTCCTCCATGTTCCACCCATACGCGAGCGGAACTGGTGTACTGCGGCTTCAGGTTCTGGTTGAATCCCCCGTAGCCGGTCAACAGCACGGGGTTGCTCCCGTCCAGTTGGAGGCCCTTCCGGTACACCAGGAACATCGGCACCTTGGTCCCATCTTTCGACGCGTACCAGACCTGCTTCATCTCGATCGACGAGTTGTCGACCTTGACGGAAGGCTCGTGCCACACGCTGGTCCCTGATGCCGTGTAGCGGTAGATGGTGGTCGGGATGTGGAACGAGGTGAACGCGATGTACACCTCGGGTTCTTTCCAGCGCCCGCTCAGGAACCGGACGGTGCCGTCGGCCGGGAACTCGACGTCCGGAAGCCTCCGGCCGGAGGGTACGTAGACGCGCAGCTTCGACTTCGCGCTTTCGATCGCGTGCACGAACAGCTTGCCTCCGCCCACGACGATCTCTTCGAGGGCGTCCCGGCCTTCGGGCACCACCTCGCGCCACTTCTCCATCTCCGGGTGCTTCCAGTCGAATGCGAGCACCCGCCCTTTAGGAGCCTTCCAGTTGGTCAGGACGAACACCTGGTCGCCCGCCACCACCGGAGTGAAATTGGCCTCGATGCCTTTGGTCAGGTGACGGCTTTGCTTTCCGTCGGTGCTGTTCAGGAACAGTTCGCTCCGATCCCACCCGCGGGACACGGTCAGCAGGAGAGAGCGGTCGTCCGGCGAAAGCTGCGGCGTGATCCAGGAGTCGGGCCCCACTCCGTCGCCGAACACCAAAGGGTCGTCGCCGGACGCTTCCAGACGCCGCCGGAAGATGCGCGGCCCTTCCTTCTTCATCACCCCGTAGTACAGGCCGCGGTTGCCGCGCTCGATCGCGACGCCGAGGTACCGGGCCTTGGGCATCCGGGCGATTTGCTCCTTCTTCGTCGGGTCCAGCCACACCAGCACCATCTCGTCCTCGCCGCCCTCCCGGACCCCGTACAGCATCAGTCTGCCGTCGTCGGAGAGGTCGAACAGAGCCACGCTGGTGGTGTGCTTGGGACTCATGGGCTCGGGATCCACCAGCAGTTGCTCCGCTCCGTTCGCCCCGTTGCGCATGAACAGCGAGTGCAGTTGCGAGCCCGCGCCGCGCCGGGCGTAGAAGACTTTTCCTCCCGCGGGCGCGACGATTTCGAAGTGCTCCATGCGCAACAGTTCGGCCAGGCGTTTCCGGATGTCCTCGCCACCGGGCACGGCGTTCATCATCGATTCCCGATACCGGTTCTGGGCTTCGATCCAGGCCCGGGTTCGCGGACTTTTCTGGTCTTCGAGCCAGCGGTAGGGATCGGCGATCTCGACGCCGTGCAGGGTTTCGGTGACGATCTCCACCGGATTCTCCGGCGGCGCGGCGGGTGCGGCGATAGGCATGAACGGCATGAGAATCCATGCTCCCAGGGTTGCAAGTGTTGGGCGGAACGCCATACGGTCTCGGGCTCCTCCTGATGAAAACGATGGTACCCCAACCCCAGGCGCCGGTTGTGCCGGCGCCGGAAGCTTTGGGGAACGGCCTACCGGTCAACGGCCCATAAGCGCTAAAATAAGGAATCGCTCTCTGGCACTCGCTCATATCGGTATTTTCCCCGTATCGCTAGATTGAAATATTGGCCCTTGGAAGGTGCCTCCAGCAGTTGTTGTACGATCGCGGCCGGTACCCCCAAATACT
>CAZGUX010000241.1:0-11849 GCA_964529305.1 uncultured Solibacteraceae bacterium
CATGGCGAAAGAGAAATTTGACCGCAGTAAGCCGCACGTCAACATCGGGACGATCGGGCACATCGATCACGGCAAGACGACCTTGACGGCCGCGATCACCCGGGTGCTGGCCAAGAACAATCCGAAGGTGAAGTTCCGCAGCTTCGATTCGATCGACAACGCGCCGGAAGAAAAGGCGCGCGGGATCACGATCGCGGTGGCGCACGTGGAGTACGAGACGGTGAACCGGCACTACGCGCACGTGGATTGCCCGGGGCACGCCGACTACATCAAGAACATGATCACGGGCGCGGCGCAGATGGACGGAGCGATTCTGGTGGTGGCGGCGACCGACGGGCCGATGCCGCAGACGCGGGAGCACATTCTGCTGGCGCGGCAGGTCGGGGTTCCCTACATCGTGGTGGCGATGAACAAGGTCGACATGGTGGACGACGGGGAACTGCTGGATCTGGTCGAGCTGGAAGTGCGGGAACTGCTGAAGAGCTACCAGTTTCCGGGCGACGATCTGCCGGTGGTGCGGGTGAGCGCGCTGGGGGCGTTGAACGGGGAACCGGAGTGGGAGAAGACGGTGGACGAGCTGATGGCGGCGGTGGACAGCTACGTGCCGATGCCGACGCGGGACATCGACAAGCCGTTTCTGATGCCGATTGAAGACATTTTCTCGATCCAGGGGCGGGGGACGGTGGTGACGGGCCGTGTGGAGAAGGGGATCTGCAAGGTCGGCGAGGAAATGGAGATCGTGGGTTTCCGGGCGACGCGGAAGACGGTGGTGACGGGCGTGGAAATGTTCAAGAAGCTGTTGGACGAAGGGCGCGCCGGGGACAACGTCGGGTTGCTGTTGCGCGGGGTGGAAAAGGACGAAGTGGAGCGGGGCCAGGTGATCGCAAAGCCGGGGTCGATCACGCCGCACACGAAGTTCAAGGGGGAAGTGTACGTGTTGTCGAAGGAAGAAGGAGGGCGTCACACGCCGTTCTTCAAGGGGTATCGGCCGCAGTTCTATTTCCGGACGACGGACGTGACGGGAGTGGCGGAGATGCCGGAAGGGACGGAGATGGTGATGCCCGGGGACAACGTGAACCTGACGGTGGAGTTGATCACGCCGGTTGCGATGGACAAAGGGCTGCGGTTCGCGATCCGCGAAGGCGGCAGGACAGTGGGCGCCGGGACGGTGACCGAGGTGCTGGCCTAGCGGCCGGGTACCGAACCGCGACCGGAAGGGAGCGGAGCTCGGTAGCGCGACCGGTACAGGCCGCGACTGGCAGGGACCGGACAGGGGCCGCGGGTCCGAAAGCCCGCGGCGCCTCGATCAGGTCGCAGGAAGATTGAGCGCACGGAAATGGTAAAAGAACGAATTCGCATTCGCCTGAAGGCGTACGATCACCGGGTGCTGGACCAGTCGACGACGGAAATCGTGGACACGGCCAAGCGGACTGGGGCGACCGTGGCGGGGCCGATTCCTCTGCCGACGTCGATCAGCCGCACCACCGTGTTGCGATCCCCCCACGTGGACAAGAAGTCCCGAGAGCAGTTCGAGGTTCGCACGCACAAGAGGCTGCTGGACATTCTGGAGCCAACGCAGCAGACGGTGGATGCATTGATGAAGCTGGATCTTCCGGCGGGTGTGGACGTCGAAATCAAGGCGTTCGGAAAAGATCATAAGTAAGGAGCGGCGCGGTCCGGAGTTGGATCGCGGCGGTGAAGGTTCCGTATGGTTCCAGGAATTCTTGGCAAGAAGATTGGCATGTCCCAGGTGTTCCGGCCGGATGGCCAGGTGGTGCCCGTGACGTTGCTGAAGGCAGGACCGTGCATGGTCGTGCAGCGCAAGACGCCGGCGAACGATGGATACGACGCCGTGCAGCTTGGGCTGCTCGAGTTCGTCAAGCCGGCGCGCATCAACAAACCGGCCACCGGGCACCTGAAGAAGGCGGGGGTGGAGGGCGCGAAGTTCTTGAGTGAACTGCGCCTCGGGCCGGGCGACGACGATCTGAAGCCCGGCGATAAGGTGCTGGTGGATCAGTTCAAGCCCAACGACAAAGTGGATGTCGTCGGCGTGAGCAAAGGGCGAGGGTTTGCCGGCGTGGTAAAACGCCATCACTTCCGCGGTGGCGGCGGCTCGCACGGTTCAATGTTTCACCGCGCGCCCGGATCGATCGGGGCGTCGAGCTATCCGTCGCGGGTTCTGCCGGGCATGCGAATGGGCGGGCACATGGGGCACGCCCAGGTAACGGTGCGCAACCTGGAGATCATCGAAGTCGACGCCGAGGACAATGTCCTGATTGTCAAAGGCGCGGTTCCCGGACCGAACGGCGGCTATGTGCTGGTTCGCCGCGCCAAAAGGGCGGGGAGGTAGCGAGAGCCATGCCGACAGTGGACGTCTTTAATCTGAACAATGAGAAGGTCGGCTCCATGGAGTTGGCCGAGCCGGTATTCGGGGCTCCGGTGAACGAGCATCTGCTGTACGAAGCGGTGCGCTGGGAACAGGCCGGGGAGCGTAGCGGGACGGCCAAGACCAAGACCCGATGGGAAGTGGCAGGGTCGGGCAAGAAGTTGTGGCGGCAGAAGGGCACGGGCCGGGCGCGCATGGGGTCGGTGCGGTCGCCGCTGTGGCGGCACGGCGGGACGATTCACGGGCCGGTTCCGCGTGACTACAGCTATCGCCTGCCGAAGAAGATGCTGCTGGGCGCACTGCGCTCGGCGCTGTCGGCGAAGCTGCGCGACGGCCAGTTGACGGTAGTGGATCAATTCGTCTTCAGCGACCCGAAGACCAAACAGGTTCGCGCCGCCCTGAACCAACTGGAGGCGAAGCGCACGGTGCTGCTTGTCGACAACTCGGGCGACCGGAACCTGGCCCTCGGAACGCGCAACCTGGAAGGGGTGACGCTGGTGCCGACCAAGGCCGTTACCGTCTACCAGTTATTGCGCCACGACCGGGTGCTGCTGTCGCAGGCCGCCGCGACGAAACTGGCGGAGGCATTGCAATGAACGTGTACGACGTGATCCGGCGGCCGATCGTCACCGAGAAAGGCGTCGGCAAGAAGGAAGCGGAGAATACGCTCTGCTTCGAAGTGGCTCCCGACGCCAACAAGACGCATATCCGCCAGGCGGTGGAGAAGCTGTTCAAAGTGAAAGTCGCCGACGTGCGGACGTCCAACGTGGACGGAAAGCTGCGGCGCAGGGGCCGTTTCTCCGGCTACAAGCCGGATTGGAAGAAAGCCTACGTGCGGTTGAAGCCGGGCCAGAAAGTGCCGGAGTACGCCGAGCTTTGATGAGGGACCGGAATGCCGATTAAGACTTATCGTCCATACACACCGACGCGGCGCTTCCAGACGGTTCTGTCGCGGGACGAGATTACCAAAGATCGTCCGGAGAAGAGTCTGGTTGAGTCGAAGACGCAGTCCGGCGGCCGGAATTCGAAAGGCCGGGTTGCGGTGCGGTTTCGCGGGGGCGGGCACAAGCGCGCCTATCGCGCGGTCGACTTCAAGCGCGACAAGGCAAACGTCCCGGCCCGCGTGGCGGCGATCGAGTACGACCCGAACCGCACGGCGCATCTGGCGTTGCTCCATTACGCCGACGGAGAGAAACGTTATATCCTGCAGCCGCACGGGCTGAAGGTGGGGATGACCGTGACGTCCGGAGCCGGCGTCGACATCCTGCTCGGCAATGCGCTGCCGATCCGGAACATCCCGGTCGGTACCATCGTCCACAACGTGGAGTTGCGTCCCGGGCGCGGTGGGCAGATGGCGCGTTCGGCCGGCGCCCAGGTCCAGTTGGTTTCGAAAGAAGCCGACTACGCGCTGGTGAAGCTGCCTTCGGGCGAGACCCGGCGGGTGCCGGTAGACGGAATGGCGACCATCGGGCAGGTCGGGAACGTGGACAACGAGAATGTGTCGCTCGGCAAAGCCGGCCGGAAACGCTGGCTGGGCCGGAGACCGCACAATCGCGGCGTGGCGATGAATCCTGTCGACCATCCCCATGGCGGCGGCGAGGGCCGGACCTCAGGTGGCCGTCACCCGGTGACGCCCTGGGGCCAGCCGACGCGCGGCTTCAAGACCCGAAACAACAAGCGGACCGACAAATTCATCGTCAACCGCAAGTCGAAGAAACGCTAGAAGAGAGTCGATTATGGGCCGTTCGCTCAAAAAAGGACCGTTCATCGATGACCACCTGCTGGTGAAGGTGGACCGGATGAACGCCAACAACGAGAAGAAGGTCGTCAAGACCTGGTCGCGGCGGTCAACCATTCTGCCGGAGTTTGTCGGTCACACTGTGGCAGTGCACAACGGCAAGAAGTTCATCCCGGTGTATATCACCGAGAACATGGTTGGCCACAAGCTGGGCGAGTTTTCGCCGACCCGGGTGTTCAAGGGACACTCCGCCAAGGCGAGCGAGAAGGGGGCCAAGGCCGGATAGGCCGGGAGCTGAAGCGATGGAATCGAAAGCGGAAGCAAGATATATCCGGGTCTCGCCGCAGAAGGCACGCCTGGTGGTGGACCTGATTCGCGGCCTCAAGGCCAACGATGCCCTGCTGACGTTGCGCGCGGTCAACAAGCGCATCGCGCCGACGGTGGAGAAGGTGCTGCAGTCGGCCATCGCGAACGCGAAGAACCGCTCCACCGATCTCGATGTCGACCGGTTGATCGTTTCGGCGGCATATGTAAACGAGGGACCGCGGATGAAGCGCATCCGTCCGGCGCCGATGGGACGAGCTTACCGCTATCAGCGGCGTCTGGCGCACATTGTGGTGAAAGTGGCTGAGAAGGGCGTGGAGTAGCCGACAACGATGGGACAGAAAGTTCATCCGTACGGATTCCGGTTGGGGTTCAACAAGACGTGGCGGTCCCGTTGGTTCGCCAAGCACGGCTACCCGAAACTGCTGCAGGAAGACCTGGAGTTGAAAGAGACCCTGCGGGACCGGTTGAAAGCCGCCGGCGTCAGCAGCGTCGAGGTCGACCGGCCCGGCAACAAGCTGCGGATCACCATCCGCACATCGCGCCCCGGCATCATCATCGGACGCAAAGGCGCCGAGATTGAGAAGCTGAAGCAGGAACTGGCCAAGCGCACCAAGCGCGACGTGTTCATCGACATTCAGGAAGTGGGGCGCCCGGAGCTGGACGCGCAACTGGTTTCCGAATCGATCGCGCTGCAATTGGAAAAGCGCGTGGCGTTCCGGCGGGCGATGCGCAAGGCGGTGGATTCGGCGCTGCGCTTCGGGTGCAAAGGGATCAAGGTGCGGGTGTCGGGCCGGCTGAACGGGGCGGAAATCGCCCGCAGCGAGTGGTACCTGCAGGGACAACTGCCGCTGCATACGCTGCGCGCGGACATCGACTACGGGTTCGCGGAAGCGAGCACGACCTACGGCCAGATCGGGATCAAGACCTGGATCTACCGGGGCGAGATTCTGGAAGTGCGGCGCCGGACGCTTGGCAACGAGCCCGAGCCGCGTCGTCGAGAGCGCAGGGACCGGGATCGAGACAGAGACCGCGAACGGCCGCGCGTCGATCGCCATGTGCCGGCGGCGGTGGAAGCGCCGGCCGGGCCCGCGGTGCAGTCCGTGCCGGGCGAATTGCCGCAACCGGCCAAGAACGTACCGCTGACGCCTCCCTTGACACCGCCCGCCGCCCCTAGCTGGAAGCGCGAAACCAAGGAAGGGTCCGACGAAGGTAAGGAGTAACGCGCCGGGAAAGGCGTGAGGAGACACCGCTATGTTGATGCCAAAGAAGGTGAAGTACCGGAAGCAGCAACGCGGCCGGATGGCCGGCAAGGCGTGGCGCGGCTCGGATCTGTCGTTCGGCGATTTCGGGCTGAAGGCGCTTACCTGTGGCTGGGTGACGGATCGGCAGATTGAAGCGGCGCGCATCGCGATGACGCGGTACGTCAAGCGGGGCGGCAAAGTGTGGATCCGGATTTTCCCCGATAAGCCCATCACGAAGAAGCCGGCCGAAACCCGAATGGGTAAAGGCAAGGGCGCCCCGGAGCAGTGGGTGGTCGTGATCCGGCCCGGGAAAGTGATGTTCGAAATGGAAGGCGTGCCGCAGGATTTGGCCGAGGAGGCGATGCGTCTGGCGGCGCACAAGCTTCCGCTGCGGACGAAGTTCGTCAAGCGGGAGCTGACTTGAGGCGAGGGTAGGGAAATGAAAGCAGATCAGATTCGCGGCCTCGATGAAGCGGAATTGAAGGTCAAGCTTCACGAGATGGAAGAGCAGTTGTTCCGCATCCGGTTCCAGATGTCGATGGGGCAGTTGGACGGATTGAAAAAGTACCGCGTCATGAGAAAAGACTTGGCGCGGGCCCGGACTGTGCTCCGCGAGCGGGAACTGGCGGCGGCCGGAAAGTAAGCGGAAGAAGCCATGGCGGAAGAAAAGAAGACGGGACAGAAGAACGAGAAGATCGGTGAAGTCGTCTCGACCAAGATGGCCAAGACGATCGTGGTCCAGGTGACCCGCCGCGTGCCCCACCCGCTGTACAAACGAATCGTCAATAAGCGCAACAAATTCTACGCGCACGACGAGGCGGGCCAGGCGCGAATGGGCGACATTGTCCGGATCATCGAGTGCCGGCCGCTGAGCAAGACCAAGCGGTGGACGCTGGGCGAAGTGGTACGCCGGGCGGCGGTGGTGGGCGCGCAGCCGAAAGATCTCGACGTCAAGATTTGAGTAGTGTTTACGGAGCGTTCTTATGATTGGGATGCGAACCATCCTCGATGTGGCCGACAATTCCGGCGCGCGCAGGCTTTCCTGTATCCTGCCGCGAGGCGGCGACCTCGGGTTGCGGGCGGGCTTGGGCGACGTGGTGACGGCCAGTGTCAAGGAAGCGGCGCCGGATTCGGCCATCAAGAAGGGGAAAGTGGTGCGATGCGTGATCGTACGCATGCGCAAGGAGACGCGGAGGAAGGACGGGACCTACATCCGGTTCGATTCCAACGCGGCGGTGCTGATCAACGAGCTGGGCGAGCCGGTGGGAACCCGCGTCTTCGGACCGGTGGCGCGCGAGCTGCGAGATAAGCGATTCATGAAGATCGTATCGCTGGCGCCGGAGGTGATCTGATATGCCGAAACGTTCGAAGCGATTGGATGAACCGGTACGGATCAACCTGAAGAAGGAAGATATCGTAGTGGTGATCGCCGGCCGCGACAAAGGCAAGGAAGGGCGCGTGTTGAGTGTCGACCAGTGGACCGGGCGCATTCTGGTCGAGGGCGTCAATATGGTGAAGCACCATGTGAGGCCCAATCCCTCGCGCCAGATCAAAGGCGGCATCGCCGAACGCGAGTCGTCGATCCATGTGTCCAACGTGATGATCAAGGGGCCGCAAGGCCCGACGCGGATCAGGCATCTGGTGCAGGAGAGCGGCGGCAGGAAGCGGGTCGTGCGCGTTTGCGCCAAGACCGGCGAAGTGCTGGACAAGAAGTAGGTTGGGTATGGCTGCGAGACTGAGACAACACTACACCAAGAACGTCATTCCGGGGCTGACGCAGGAGTTCAGTTACAAGAACCCCATGGCGGTGCCGAAGATCGACAAGATTTCCGTGAACATCGGGCTGGGAGAGGCCACCCAGAATGCGAAGCTGATGGACGCGGCGGTGGCCGAGTTGGGCCAGATTACCGGTCAGCGCCCCATCGTGACGAAGGCCAAGAAATCAATTGCGGCCTTCAAACTGCGCGAGGGGATGTCGATCGGCTGTGCCGTTACACTCCGCGGCGATCGGATGTATGAATTCTTCGATCGGCTGGTGAATATCGCCCTGCCCCGTGTCCGCGACTTTCGAGGGGTGTCGCCCAAGTCGTTTGACGGCCGCGGCAACTATACGCTGGGGCTGCGCGACCAGTTGATTTTTCCCGAGATCGATTACGCCAAGGTGGACAAGGTCAAAGGCATGAACGTGACGATCACAACCACGGCCAAGACGGACGCCGAGGCGATCAGCCTGCTGCGGCAAATGGGAATGCCGTTCCGCAAGTAAGGGGAGTTTGGATGGCGACGACTGCGAAGATTGCTAAGGATTTGAAGAAGGCCGACGATATCCGGCGCGCGCGCGCTACCGGGAAGAAGGCGGCGTTTGCCTGCAGGCTGCGGAACCGCTGCTGGCGCTGCGGGCGGCCTCGTGGCTACCTGCGCAAGTTCGGTATCTGCCGGCTGTGTTTCCGGCAGTTGGCGCTGAGCGGGGAAGTGCCCGGCGTGATCAAGGCCAGTTGGTAGGGAGGAGGAAGGATGATTAGCGATCCCATTGCGGATATGTTGACGCGGGTACGGAACGCGCTGTCCGCCCGCCACCCGAAGGTGGATGTGCCGGCTTCCAAGCTGAAGGCCGAGATCGCCCGGATCCTCAAGGAAGAGGGCTATATCCTCAACTTCAAGGTTGCCGAAGAAGGCGCCAAGAAGACCATCAAGATCTATCTGAAGTACGCCGCTAGCAACGAACCGGCCATCGCGCACCTGGAACGGGTGTCGCGGCCGGGATGCAGGGTGTATGTCGGCCAGGGCGATATTCCTCGCGTTCTGGGCGGACTCGGGATTAACATCCTGACAACGCCGCGCGGAGTGATGACGGGCAAGACCGCGTATAGAGAAGGCATCGGCGGAGAAATTCTCTGCCAGATTTGGTAGAGACAGGTTGGTGAGGGTTTCGGTATGTCGAGAGTCGGAAAGAAACCGGTACCGCTGGCGAAGGGCGTAAAGCTCAGCATCGGCGAAGACCTGGTGGTGGAAGGACCCAAGGGGAAACTGTCCGTGCCGGTACCCACGGGAATCCGGGTCAAGCAATCGGACGGAACCGTCGTGCTCGAACGGGAAGGCGACCAGTTGAGCGCGCTGCACGGGCTGACGCGGGCATTGCTGGCCAACGCCGTCCAGGGAGTGTCGGCCGGATTCACGCGGGAACTGGATATTGTCGGTACGGGCTACAACGCCGATATCAAAGGCAATATCGCGAGCTTTCGCCTGGGCTATTCGCATTCAATCGAGTTTTTGCTGCCGCCGGGCATCGACATGAAGGTCGAGAAGCAGACGCACATCGTGCTCAGCGGCATCGACAAACAGTTGCTCGGCCAGGTGGCGGCCAACATGCGATCGTTGAGGCCGCCCGACCCGTACAAGAACAAGGGCGTCCGGTATACCGGCGAACCGTTGCGCAAGAAAGCGGGCAAGGCCGGAGCGGGAGGTAAAGGCAAGTGATTCGCCAGATCGACAAACAGGCTATTCGTTTGCGCATTCACCGCCGCATCCGCAAGAAGGTGCGCGGAACCGCCGAGAGGCCTCGGTTCGCGGTCTTTCGCAGCGTGAAGCACATTTACGTTCAGCTGATCGACGACCGGGCGGGCGTCACGCTGGTGTCGGCCTCAACGGACGAAAAGGCAAAGCCGGTGGCCAGCGGCGGCAACCTGGCGGGAGCCAAGGCGGTCGGCCAACTGGTTGCGGAACGGGCCAAGGCCAAGGGAATCGTCAAAGTGGTTTTCGACCGCGGCGGATACCTCTACCACGGGCGCGTCAAGGCCGTGGCCGACTCGGCGCGGGAAGCCGGACTGGAGTTCTAAAAAAGAATGGCGATTCAAGTGAAGCGGGTGGACCCGCAGGCGCTGAACCTGAAAGAGAACGTGGTCTCGATCAACCGCGTCACCAAGGTGGTGAAGGGCGGTAAGAATATGAGCTTCTCGGCCCTGGTGGTGGTCGGCGATCCCGGGGCCAAGGTGGTGGGCTTCGGCGTCGGCAAGGCGCGCGAGGTCCCGTCGGCGATTCGAAAGGGCATCGAGGCGGCAAAGAAGAATCTGCGGAAGGTCAATACGCTGGATTTAACCATTCCGCACCGCGTGCTCGGCAAATTTGGAAGCAGCAACGTGCTGCTGAAGCCGGCCCCGGCCGGTACGGGCGTGATCGCGGGCGGAGCCGTCCGGGCGGTGATCCAGGCGGCGGGCATCCCGAACGTCCTCACCAAGTCGATCGGACGGCGGAATCCGCACAATCTGGTTCGCGCGACCCTGGTGGCCCTGGAATCGCTGCGTGACAAACAGGATGTTGCCAATCTGCGCGGCTTGGCGCTCGAAAAGGTGTAGGTATGGCAGGCACGATCAAGATCAAGTTGGTACGCAGTCCGATTTCGACGCCGGAGACTCACAAGAAGATCGTTCGGAGTCTGGGTCTGAAGAAGTTGAACCACTTCGTGGTGCGGCCTGATACGCCATCCTTCCGGGGAATGGTGAAAAAGGTGCCCCACCTGCTGGCAATTGTTCCCGAGTGATTTCAGATCCGCGACCGGAACAGAGCCGCGACCGTGAGGGAGCGGTGGCCGGTGGCGGTGGTCAAGAGTTGTGGCGATGAGTGATGACCGCTTCCGCAGGGGAGCGAACCGTAGGAGCAGAACCGATGAATCTCAGTGGACTAAAGCCGCCCGCCGGGCAGAAACATGCGCCGAAACGCGTCGGCCGGGGTATGGGCTCGGGCCACGGTAAGACGGCCGCGCGGGGACAAAAAGGGCAGCGCTCGATCTCCGGTTATTCGAAGATGCGCGGGTTTGAAGGCGGCCAGATGCCCCTTCACCGGCGTCTTCCGAAACGCGGCTTTACCAACATCTTCAAGAAGGAATTCGCCATCGTCAACGTGGGCGCTCTGGCGGAATTGTCCGGTGACGCATTCGGGCCGGACCAGTTGCTCGAGATGGGCGTCATCAAGAAACTGCGTGATGGATTGAAGATCCTGGGCAGCGGTGACCTGGCCCGTGCGATCACGGTGCAGGCTCATCATTTTTCGAAGTCGGCCGCGGAGAAGATCGAGAAGGCCGGCGGAAAAGCGGAAGTCATCGGCGGCGCGCAGAGCTAGCGCGGACGGCGAGGGGACATGCAGAAGTTCATTGAAGCGGTTACCAACGTCTTCCGGATTCCCGACCTCCGGAAACGGGTGCTGTTTACGCTGGCCCTGTTGGCGGTGTACCGCCTCGGGGGCCATATCCCGACGCCCGGAATCAACCTGGTGCGGTGGGAGGAGTTCTTCTCGCGCAATGCCGGAGGCATCTTCGGCTTCTTCGATCTGTTCGCCGGCGGCAATATCCGCCGGTTGACGATTTTCGCGCTGGGCATCATGCCCTACATCACCTCTTCCATCATCCTGCAGTTGCTGACGGTCGTGATCCCGCAACTGGAGAAGATGCAAAAGGAAGGAGAACTGGGGCGGCGGAAGATCACGCAGTGGACCCGGTATATCACGATTCTCCTCTCGGTCATCCAGTCGTTTACGATCGCCCAGGGCCTCCAGGCCATGGAAGGCAACATCGTCATTCATCCGGGCATCGGGTTCACGCTGTTGACGATCATTTCGCTGACCACCGGCACGGCGTTCATCATGTGGCTGGGAGAACAGATCAGCGACCGGGGCATCGGCAACGGGATGTCGTTGATCATCTTTGCCGGCATTGTCGTCGGGTTGCCGCAGGCCATTGAGTCGCTCTACCAGAACGTGTTCGTGACGCGCGAATGGAGCGTGCTCCAACTGCTCATGATTCTGACGATGATGGTTGTGGTCGTTGCGTTTGTCGTCCTGGTGGAGCGTGGCGAGCGGCGGATCCCGGTTCAATACGCCAAGAGGGTGATCGGGCGGCGCGTGATGGGCGGGCAATCGACCCACATGCCGCTCAAGGTAAACGCGGGCGGTGTGATTCCCGTGATTTTCGCTTCGTCGCTACTGGCCCTTCCGCAGACCCTGGCCAATTTTCCTGTGATCAAGAACAGCACCTGGCTCAGCGGGGTTCTGACATCTATCCGGACAGGCGAACCCTTGTATGTCCTGCTGTTTGTCTCGCTGATTATCTTCTTTTGCTTTTTCTACATTTCGATCATCTTCAATCCGCACGAGACCGCCGACAACA
>CAZGUX010000242.1:0-4596 GCA_964529305.1 uncultured Solibacteraceae bacterium
ACCCCGTAACCCTGCATCCGTATCCCAGCGTGCGTTTCGACGCTCGCATCCAAGGCAGGAGCCGTGTGCGTTAGGAGCGCTCGCACGGATCTGTGCGGGGGGCGGCCAGTGATGACCGTCCCTACCGCGACCCGGGTTTCCAATCCCTCAGCATGGGCGCCAGGCGGTCCTTGGAGAACGCCTCACAATCGGCCTCGCGCGGCTGTACCAGCAGGACCGGGCCGGGGTCGAGGTCGATGATGTAGCCGATGAAGTTCTCCAGGATGCTGGTCTTGCCCAACTGCGCGCCGCTCATCAGCACGACCTGCTCGCAAGGATGACTCGGGCTCAAGGCGTCCATGATCGCCCGCTGGTACGGCGCCCGGTCGGTGCGCCACTCGCCACGCTCAGCCGCGGACTCGGAACTCAGCCGGCGGTTTTCGTCCGCCCACTGTGAGACGGTGATGTCGGGCGGCGGCAGAACGACGTCGGCCACGAGCATCTGGATTTCTTCAACGCGCATACTGGACATCCGAATGGATCGCCGTCAGCAAAGCGTTCATAATCGCGCTTCAGTGCGTCGCGGGTCTGCCGCTCGTCGGTGAGAGCGGTCAGTTCGGGCGCCAACTTGTCCGGCACGGCCAGGGTGCGTTCCTTCAGCACCACCAGGATCGCCGCCCACCGCTCTTTCACGATGTCGGCTTCGATCAATTTGCCGTGGCGGGTCTCGAACTCGAGGCGGCGCAGTTTCGCCCGGAACACCATATCCGCGAGCTTGGCCTGCGCGTAACTGGTGGCCGACTGCTGGCCGTCCGGGACGGACTTCTCGGCCGCCTTGTCGTCCAGCACGGCGTCGGTGGCGACTGCGTCCACCAGCCTCCCGCGCATCACCAGCACGCCCGCTTTAGCCAGCTTGCCGATGTACTGCGGGCTCTTGTTCCTGTGGCGCGCGTATTGCGCCTGCGTCAGGAGAATCTGGTTATCGCTCATGGGTTTAGGTCTCCGATTGGTATACTTGAGGTGGCGAGGTGATACCGTGGCCGAAGTGAACCGCAAGCAGAAGGACCGTGGGCCGGAAAAACCGCCAGCGACCGTTCCCTATGCCTCCTCCGGGCACCCCTCGTTCGAGCAGCTCATGGCCGAGCAGGGCACTGGTCCTATCACCGACGTCTCCGTACTACACGGCGACTTCTGGCCCGAAGAGGAATCCATCGAGGAGTTCTTGAACACGCTCTACGAATGGCGCGGCCGAAAGCAGATCGACCCGGCTGCATGACCGAGATCATCGTCGATACCGACGTTCTTTCGTTCCTCTTCAAAAATCACCCCATCGGGCAACTCTATGATCCGGATGTGGCTGGGCGAGCCGGCGGCATCTCCTTCATGACCGTGGCCGAGCTTGAGCGTTGGGCGCTGTTGTACCGATGGAGTTCCCAGCGCCTTCACTGGCTGCACCTTTTCATCGCACGGTTCACGGTTGTACCTTCCAGCCCGGACCTCTGCCGCAAGTGGGCCGAGGTGATGGTCGCCGCCCAGGCAGCCGGGCGCAGGATCGAGACGGCGGATGCCTGGATCGCAGCGACGGCGTTGCTCTACGACGTCCCACTGGTCACGCATAACGGCAGCCACTTCCTCGGCGTACCCGGCCTGAAGCTGATCTTCCACGGGCGATAGCTACATCATCAACCCATCAACCTGTTTTTCGGCGCTATGGCTGCGCCGAGCGTGCAATCGTTTTACCCGCGGCGCGGCTCGCGAAAAGGGTACCAACGCCGCCGGTCCCCGACTGTGACGGGTTTGAGAGCGTGACGGGTTGTGATGGGTTTTTGTCAAAAAGGGTCCTTATACGCGCGGGGTGAAGATTGTTTTAAAAAAGAGCCGTCACAACCCGTCACACGGCAAACCCGTCACGCTCCTCTTTGCTCCGAGATACTGTCGTCGGCGCGGAGGGCGTCCTGGAGGTTGGCGGTCCTGGCCTGTTCGAACAGAAGAAAGATCTCGTTGGAGTATTGGTCGAAATCCTCGCGAAGCCGCCGGACGGAGTCGCGGATAAAGGAATCGGGTAAATGATTTAATTTGTGGCGATAGACGGCCAAGTGGGAGATACCGAAGTGGGCGGCGATGGTGCGATAGGAACGATCGTCGAGAATGGCGGCATCGATTTCGTCGCGTTTCGGGTGAATACACACGGTACAAGGACGCATCAAGAAGGGCCTCCTACCCTCACTGTGGCATGCAGGGGCAAGGGTCAAGAGCCTTGCGCGGACGGCGCTTTTCCGTAACCGGATGGAAATTCAGGGAGATGAAGAAGGACCGGGGACGTCCAACGCGTATCCGGCTTTTCGCCGGCGACCCTTCCACGAATCAATCACTTACGGGCGAGCAGTTGGACCGGGGGCCGATAGCCTGTACCTGGTTTCCGTTCCGAGGACTTACACCCTCCAGCAATATCGAGCGGCCCCGAAGGAACAAGTCGTACCTGACCACAGCGGATGGGGCGCCGAGGGTCAAGCCGACTCGTTCCGATTCTAAAAGCCAACGCAGCTGGGATTCCATCAAGCCAGGCGTCTTCCGCGCAAGCCAGGCGCGTGGCTGCCTTACAGCTTGCGAGTCGCGCGCGGGGGGACTTGGCGCCACCTCGCTTCACTTACCCTGCCCCGCGCTTCTCATCCTCGTTGGCGACCCGCTCCGCCACCTCCAGCAGCGTCCTCCACCCCTGGCACCCCGCGGCACTTCCCGCAGGGTTCCATTCCAGACCGCTCGCGTTCGCTCCAGTCACCGCCCACCGGCTTCCGCCCGAATCCTGCCACCAGCGACCACAGCCTCTCAGTTCTTTCATCGCCTCGAGGGCGACTCGCGGTTTCTTCTGCTCCTGACGCCCGTACATCATCGTCATCGCTTCCCGCGTCCAGCCCAACCGCTGGAGCAATTCTTCCTGCCGCTCCATCGGTGACCTCGAGTCTTGCGGCGGACATCGCGAGGTGGCCGTCGAAGCGAAGAAAGGGGCAGCGGTGGGCCGGTATCGAGCAGCCAAAAGAACGCCCTTGACGCAGTTCTGATCCGACGTGGCGCGATCGCGCATTGTCCTTTCCGAACCGCGGCCGGCAGGCCGCGGACCAGCGTTCCCCGGGGGCCTTCTCTTGCTCGAACGCTGGTCCCCGGCCTTCCGGCCGGGGTTCGGATTCCCAATAGAAAGAACTGCTGTCTGCCCCAAGAAACCGACCGAGAAGTCTCGTCTGTCGACAAGGCTGCGCAGGGTTATGGACTTCTTCTGACCGGCGGGCTTGACTCTGACGAACAGCCGATCCCATTTGTGATGCCTTCCCGACGGGGAGGGACGCCCACCCGGAAAGCGCCGATCCAGCAGTTTTAACCGCCACTCACCGTGCCGGAGACTCAGGCTGGTTGGAGGTACAAAGGTGCGGCCTTAATCATCCTGTAACGTTTTTCTGCAAAGATAGAGTTAGGGCCGGAAGTTTGGCCCAATCTGTGATCTGGATTGCCATTCCGTTAGTCATCCTACTCGTGATCGTACTGGTGCACGTGCTGACAGAAGGCCGCCGAGGCCGTCGTTGGGCAGGACTGTAAGCCCCTCTACGGTGGTGACTCGACACCTTTAGCGTCAACAACCCGAAAACGAGCCGTTGTCCCTGACAGGCTTAACCGACGGGTCGGGCCTTCCAGTTGTAGGCTGATCCGCCCGTCAACCGTGGTTTCCCCGGTTCCGAGAAGCGGTTCTTTCTCCAAAACCGCCCTGAGATCCGTCAGGCGGACGATCAGGTTGCGCGACAGCCATTCCGCCTGAAATTCGCCGGAGGCGCTCTCCAGGCCCATGAGGGCGTCCGGTTCCCTCGGCTCCGCCCGAAACTCTCCTTCAGCCTTCAGATTCGCCAGCACCGCCTGCCCGAAGCCCGTTGTCGAAAGCCCTCCCTTCACGTCGAAGGTTGCGTCGTTCCACGGCACCCGGCGGCTGTCGAAGGTCAGCTTGTAGTGCGGGATCGTTCCGGCAGCGTCCACCCGCAGTTCCGCGCGGACCTCGCCTTCCGTCAGTTTCGCCTGGATGTGGGTGAGGCTCACGACGGCGCCCTCCCAGACGACCTCCGCGCCGAGGTCGTGCACCGCCGCCTCGCCCAGCGTGACCGCCGCCGCCTCGAGGCTCCCGCGGATCTTGCGCGAAGCCAGCCACTTGGGGAGGGTGGACCGGCCAAACGCGCGCCGCAGGAACCCCCCTCGCCGCAGCGTCGGCATCATGACTTGTTCGAGTCGCGCCAGGTCCAGTTCATCGACTTCCAGGCGGAAACGATCCGGCCGGCTCCCTCCATCGACGCGGTATTCGCCTCGAAAACGGACCTCGCCGGTCTTCCCCTCCATCCGTTCCAGGGCGAACCGCGTCCCTTGAACCCGCACCCTCGCCGATGCCAGTTCGACCGGCTCGGCGATCCCATCGAGTGGGGCCACCGCGTCTCTCAGTTCGACCGTCCCCTCCCACCCCCGTTCCGTTTCCCGGGTCCGCTGGTACTGCAGTGTGCCGGACCAGACCCCTGCCGTCACAGGGAGCGGAGCCGGCAGCGTCGCCGTTTCGAAGGGCAGGGCATTGATAGGGATGCCGGGACTCGT
>CAZGUX010000243.1:0-23544 GCA_964529305.1 uncultured Solibacteraceae bacterium
TCCACTTCTCCATCGGATGGTTGTGGCAGCGGGCGCAAGTGAGTTTCTGGCCCAGGAACGCCTGTGTGATGGTCTCGCTCAGTTGGACCGGATCTTTGTGGAGCACGAAGAAGTTCAGAGCGCCGTTGGAACGAGTGTTCCCCTGGGACGTGAAAATGTCGCGCGCCATCTGGTCCCAGGGTTTGTTCTGCTTCACGCTGTCGCGGATCCAATAGTAAAAGCTCCACATCGCGTTCGAGCGAAGCTTGCGCGTGGAGACCAGGAACAGGTCGGACCATTTGTAGGCCCAATAGTCGGCATACTCGTCGCGCTCGAGGAGAGCGTCGATCAGCTTTGGCCGCTTGTCCGGCGTCTTGTCGGCGAGAAACTGCTCGACTTCTTCCGAGGTCGGCAGGATCCCGGCGGTGTCGAGGTAGAGACGCCGGATGAAAATCGAATCCGAAGCGAGACTGGACGGAGCGAGATTGAGCGCCCGCCATTTCCGGGCGGCCAGTTCGTCGATGTACCCGCGCTTCTCAAAGCGGCTATAGACCTGCGGGTCGACCTTGTGATCGAACGGGACCGTGAGGCGGGAGTAGAGAACCTTGCTCGAATACCACAATGTGATAGCAGCTTCTCCCTGGCCGGTCATCTTCACGAAGCCGTTGTCGTCGACCGTGGCGACTCCTTCGTCGGAGGACGCGAACTTCACCCAACGCGTCACGTCCCGGATTTCGCCGTTCGAGTATTGCGCTTCCACCACGAGGCGTTGTGCCGCGCCCGCTTTGAGTACGGCACTAGCAGGGTGGACGCGTAGGGATTCAATACGAGTGTCGTTGTCAGAAGGCGGAGGCGTGCCCGCGGCGATCCACTCGGCCAGAACGCGGTATTCCAGCGAGCCGGTGTCGAAGCGCTTGCCGCCGCCGTGAGGAATGGACATGGACGCTTTCAGGAGGACAAGACTATCCGACGGTTCCGACAAGGAAACGCGGCGGCCGATGGACTGGCGCGTCAGGGTGTGAAAATCGACGTCGGGATCGTACCCCCGGAGCGTCAGCTTGAAGCCGTTCTTGCCTGCGAGTGCTCCGTGACAGGCGCCCTGATTGCATCCGGCCTTAGTCAGAACCGGTATGACGTCGTTTCGAAAGCTCCACGAAAAAGGAGTTTTGAATCCTTTGACCGTGACCTCGGCCGACGCCATGAAGGCGCCGGTTTTCGCCGTGATGGAAGCCCGGCCATCGCCGACGGGCGTGACCAGACCGCTCGAGTCGACAGTGGCCACCTTGGCGTCGGACGTGCTCCAATTCGCCTGCCGCGTCCAATCTTCCTGCAGGGAGCCAATCGAGGCTTGCGCCAGGAATTGGTGGCGAGCTTCCGGCCCGCGAAGTTCCGCGGCGCTGGGCAACACCTGAAGAGCGGTTGCCGCGAACGCCAGCGACGAAGGGAGCAAAACCAGGAGGAGCTTCTTCATCTGGTGAACCATCAGGCGCGGGCGGGGCCGCGCATCGTTGTTATCTTATGTTCAGGCCAACAACTCGCGGATGGGCTCGACGCCGTGGTCCACCACGCGAATCGGGCGGCCCTGGGCGCCAGGCAACTCGTGATCGAGCGGAATGCCCAAGGCCTGGTAGATCGTCGCCGCAACCTGCGCCGGGGTTGTCGGGCGGTCCTTCGGCATGGCGCCGATCTCGTCGGAGGAGCCGACCACCTGGCCTCCCTTGATCCCACCGCCCGCCATCAGCATGGACCAGCAGTTGGGCCAATGGTCGCGGCCACCGGCGGGATTGACCTTGGGCGTTCGCCCGAATTCGCCCATCGCCACGACCATCGTGTTGCCGAGGAGGCCGCGGTCGCTCAAATCCTGGAGCAGCGCGCTGTAGGCGTGATCGAACATGGGGCCGACCAAGTCGCGGTAACAGGAAATCGGGCTGAAGGGCTTGGACCCGTGAATGTCCCAGGTGATTTCGTCAAACACCGTCTCGAACATGTTGACCGTGACAAAGCGCACGCCGGCTTCGATCATCCTGCGCGCCAGCAGGCAGCTTTGCCCAAAGCGGTTCAGCCCATACTTCTCGCGAACGGCCTCGGACTCGCGCGAAAGCTCGAACGCTTCGCGCGCTTTTTGCGAGGACATCAGCGTGTAGGCCTGGTGGAACGTGGAGTCTAAGAGGCGCGCGTCCTGCGAGGTCTCAAAGCGGCTGACCGTGCGATCGATCATCTCCCGCCAGTTGCGGCGCCGGTCGACGCGCAGTGCGGAGAGGTACTCGGGCGGGAGCATATCCGGTACCCGAAAGTTCGGGTCCGACGGATCGGAGTTCAAGACAAAGGGGTCGTGGGTCTTCCCCAGGTAGCCGGCGTTTTGGCCGTGCGGCATGTTGCCGCCGGTGTTGCCGATCGGCCGCGGGAGCAGCACATGCGGCGGAACGTCCCCCTTGGGCCCGCGCAGTTTCGCCAAAACACAACCGATGTGCGGGTGTTCGATGCCGCCCTGAAACAAACGGCCGGTCTGCATCATCTGGTGCCCGGTGTCGTGCACGGCGGCCGCCGTGTGGTAGACGCTGCGAAGGATCGCGTACTTGTCGGCGTGCTTCGCCATTCGCGGAAAGTTTTCCGAGATCTCGATGCCGGGAACGTTGGTCTTGACCGGCTTGTAGGGCCCTCGAATTTCCACCGGGGCGTCCGGCTTCATGTCCCAGGTGTCCAACTGGGACGGGCCTCCGACCAGGAAGAGCATGATGCAGTTGACGTCCTTCGAACGGTCGATGGCGCCTTGCGCCTTCATGGCGAGAAAGCCGGGCAGACCCAGGCCGAGAAACGATAGCGAACCGGCGTGAAGGAAGTCGCGCCGCCGCAAACCGTCGCAGAACTCAACCGCCTTGTCAGCGTCTAATCGGAACATGGTCAGGCCGCTCCTTCTGTAGACATAGGCTACACCTTATTGAAGGATTGTAGCCAAGGAGTTTTTCGACCCGCAAGGAAAAGTGTAGGCGGGCGAGTCAGATGTCGTACTGGGGGCGGCCCGGTTCCGGCCAGTCGAGGTGGAAGAATCTACCCCTCGGCTGATCGACACGTTCGTACGTGTGGGCACCAAAATAGTCGCGCTGCGCCTGGGTGAGGTTGGCTGGGAGGCGCGCAGAACGATAACCGTCGTAGTAAGCAAGTGCCGAGAAAAAGGTGGGAGCGGAAACGCCCATGGCAGCGGCCGAAGCGACCACCTTCCGCCAGTTCGCTTGACATCTGTCGATTTCGGACCGGAAGTAGGGATCTAGTAGCAGGTTCGGAAGCTCGCGGTCGCGTTGATAGGCCTCAGTGATCTTCTGGAGGAAGCCAGCCCGGATGATGCAACCTCCGCGCCAGATTTTGGCAATATCACCGAAGTTTAACGTCCATTTATACTCAGCCTGAGCTACACGCATGAGCTGAAAGCCCTGCGCGTAGGCGCAGACCTTGGAGCAGTACAGCGCATCATGAACTGCCTGAACGAAATCTTCGAGATTTCCGACCACGTGCTCCGCAGGTCCCGGGAGGAGAGTCGAAGCGAAAACCCGCTCTTCCTTAACAGCACTCAAGAAACGGGCAAAAACCGACTCGGCGACTGTCGGTGCAGGAACACCCATGTCCAGTGCGTTGATGGACGTCCACTTGCCTGTCCCCTTCTGGCCAGCCGCATCGACCACTATATCAACGAACGGTTTGCCGGTAACGGGATCTTTTTGCTTGAAGATATCGGCAGTGATTTCGATCAGGAAGGAGTTGAGCACACCTTGGTTCCACCGGGCGAAGATGTCACCAAGTTCATCCGCGGTGCAGCCCAAAGCCGCCTGAAGGACAGAGTAGGCTTCGGCGATCATCTGCATGTCGCCGTACTCGATTCCGTTATGCACCATCTTGACGTAGTGCCCCGCTCCATTCGGGCCGATGTACGCCGTGCAGGGAACTCCACCCAGGATCGGCTTTCCGGGGCCTGCGCCGGTGAGCGGCTTCCCGGTTTTTTCATCCACCTTGGCAGCGATCGCGTTCCAGATAGGTTCCAGTTCCTGGTAAGCGGCAGGGTCGCCACCTGGCATCAGGGACGGACCGAAGCGAGCGCCTTCTTCTCCGCCGGAGACACCGGAACCGATGAACCGGAGACCTCTTCCCGCCAAGTCCTTCTCGCGGCGGATGGTATCCACCCAGTTCGCGTTGCCGCCGTCGATCAGGATGTCGCCTGCCTCGAGCAGCGGGACAAAGGCATCGATGACGGCGTCGGTTCCCGCGCCCGCCTTGACGAGGATAATGATCTTGCGGGGCCGCGACAGGGAGCGGACAAACTCCTGAGGGGTACGGCAGCCTAGCAGGCCGCCAGGAGTGTCCGGATTCGCGGCGACGAACTTCTCCATCGTTTCGGTGGTCCGGTTGTAGACGGAGATCTGAAAGCCGTGGTCCGCGATGTTCAAAGCCAGGTTCTGGCCCATCACAGCTAGGCCGGCTAAGCCGATGTCAGACAAAGGTTTGGGCATGCTGGTTGTCTCTCAGGCGAGTGCGTGGAGGCTCGTGGTAGGGACGGGCAGATTCGAACTGCCGACCTGTCGCTTAGGAGGCGACCGCTCTATCCAACTGAGCTACGTCCCCAGGCCATTTTGCGCACCTTTATTGTACCGGGTTAGTCCCCGGCGGCCAATGTCCTTTCGGTAGTGGACGCCGTCGAAGTGAATTTTCGCGACTGCGCGATAGGCCCGTTCGACTGCGTCCTCCAGGGTGGGGGCGGACGCCGTCACGCCGAGCACGCGGCCGCCGGCGGTTTCGAGGCCGCTCCTGGAAAGCCGGGTACCCGCGTGAAAGGCGATCGCGCCCGTGGCTTCCGCCTCGGCGATCCCGGTAATCGGCTCCCCGGTTGAATAGGCGCCGGGGTAGCCGCCCGAAGCCATGACCACGCAGACGGAGGGATCGGGACCCCAGTCCAGGCGGGCGGAGGCGAATTGTTCCGAAGCGGCCGAGAGCAGAGTCTGAGCAAAGTCGGAACGCAGGCGGTGCAGAAGCGGTTGGGTTTCCGGGTCGCCCATCCGGACGTTAAATTCGAGCACTTTGGGACCGTCGGCCGTCATCATCAGCCCGGCATAGAGAAAGCCGGTGAAGCGGAGCGCCTGGACGGTTGGGAGCATGATGGTGTCCAGAATTTCCTGCGTCTGGTGGGGCGTCAAGAGTCTGGAATCACTATAGGCACCCATGCCGCCGGTGTTCGGGCCCTGATCGAGATCGAAGACGCGTTTGTGGTCCTGGCTGGGCTCGAGCGGCAAGGCTTGCTTGCCGTCGCAGATGGCGATGAAACTGAGTTCTTCTCCTTCCAGGAATTCCTCGATCACCAGGGTGTCGCCCAGGGTGTAGATGGCGTCCTCGGCCTCCGGCCGGGTGGCTGCGATGATGACGCCCTTGCCGGCGGCCAAGCCGTCGGCTTTGAGGACGATCGGAAAGGTGAAATCCTGAAGGGCGTCGACGGCATCGGCGCGGTTTGCGACAGCGCGGAAGCGGGCGGTCGGGATGTGGTGTTCACGGAAGAAGGTTTTGGCAAAGACTTTGCTGCCCTCGAGGCGGGCAGCGGCGGCAGTGGGTCCGAAGATGGTGAAGCCTTCCTGGCGGAAGAGGTCCACGACACCAGAAACGAGTGGCGCCTCCGGCCCGACGACCGTCAGGTCGGGTTGGATGGTCCGGGCGATCTCCAGGAAATCGGCTGGGGTGCCGCGTGCGGCGGGGACCAGGGTGGCGACCTGGGCAATACCCGGGTTTCCGGGGGAGGCGAACACGGACGCGCCTGGGGTCTGCGCGAGTTTCCAGGCCAGAGCGTGTTCGCGGCCCCCGCCGCCGAGGACTAAGATCTTCATGGCGATACAATAAGCATAATCAACTCCGATGCAGAATCAGTACGATGTCGTGGTGGTTGGGGCAGGTCATGCCGGTTGCGAGGCGGCGCGCGCGTGTGCACGGATGGGATTGAAGACGGCCATTGTGACGATGAACGCGGACCTGATTGCGCAGATGTCGTGCAATCCGGCCGTGGGCGGCATTGCGAAGGGCCACTTGGTGCGGGAGATCGACGCTCTGGGTGGAGTGATGGGTGAGGTCACCGATGCGGTCGGCATTCAGTTTCGTCTGCTGAATACCAGCCGCGGACCCGCGGTGTGGTCGCCCCGCGCGCAGTGCGACAAGAAGCAATACCGGCTGAAAATGCGCCAGGTGCTGGAGCAGGAGCCAAACCTGAGGATCCGGCAGGCCGAGGTCGCGGAACTGATCTTCGAGCAAACCCGGGATAAAAGAGTCTCAGGCCTGAAACTCCGAGATGGTCGGGTAATGCGGGCCGGCGCGGTGATTGTCACGACAGGCACTTTTCTGAACGGACTAGCTCATGTCGGCGAGCAGAAGTACAGCTGCGGCCGCAGCGGAGAGGCGCCTTCCAACGTGCTGGGGGATCAGTTGCGGGGGTTGGGCCTGAAGTGGACACGGTTGAAGACGGGCACTCCTCCACGGTTGGATGGGCGCACGATCGACTGGGGCCGGTTTGAACCCCAGGAAGGGGATGCGGACCCGACGCCGTTTTCGTTCTTGACGGATCGGATCGACCGGCCCCAGGTTCGCTGCTTTCTCGCCCGGACGACAGCCGAGACCAAGCGCATCCTGCAGCAGGCGATTCACCGGTCACCGCTTTACAGCGGTCAGATTGAAGGGGTGGGGCCTCGCTACTGCCCGTCGATCGAAGACAAATTTGTGAAGTTCCCGGACAAAGAGACGCACCAGATCTTCCTAGAACCGGAGGGGTTGGACACGCACGAGGTGTATGTGAACGGGATGTCGACGAGCATGCCGATTGATGTCCAAACTGCGATGGTAGGGTCGATCCCCGGCTTGGAGGAAGCCGAGATGATCCGGCCCGGGTATGCGATCGAGTACGACGCGATCGATCCGCGTGAGCTTAATCACTGCCTGGAGGTGAAGTCGATCCGGAACCTGTATTTGGCTGGGCAGATCAACGGCACTTCAGGGTACGAGGAGGCGGCATGTCAGGGACTGGTGGCGGGGATGAACGCCGCGCTGCGCCTACGGAACCGTCCGCCGATGAGGATCGATCGAATTTCGGGCTACGCGGGTATCCTGATTGACGACCTCATCAGCAAGGGAGCCGATGAGCCCTATCGAATGTTCACGTCGCGGGCGGAGTTCCGGCTACACCTCCGGATCGATAATGCCGATGAAAGATTGACGGCGATCGGTAGGGAAGCGGGGTTGGTTACCGATGATCGCTGGGTCCGGTATCAGAGGAAGCAGGAGCAGCGGTTGGCGCTTTCGAGAGCGCTGGAGGCAAGCAGGCAGGGGCAATGGTTGAAGCGTCCGGAGGCCCGAATCAGCGAATTGGCGGAGTGGGTGCGCCAGGTTCTCGGCGAGGAACCTGTCCGCGGCGTGTTGATGACTGCGGAGACCGAGGCGAAATATGCCGGTTACATTGCGCAGCAGGATCGGCAGATCGAGCGATTGAAGGGAGCCGAGGACCGGGCGATTCCTGAGGAATTCGCCTTCCGGTCGGTGCCCGGGCTTTCGAGAGAGGTTGTCGAGAGACTGGAGCGGGTCGTCCCCAGGACATTGGGACAAGCGGGCCGGATTCCAGGGGTGACCCCGGCGGCGGTGGCGATTTTGGACGTGTATCTGAGCTTGCGTCGTGCTTCGTAAGTCGTTGCGTGAGTTGGTTTGTCCGGTGGTGTCTTTGTCGGACGAGGATATCGATCGGTTCGCGGAGCACTTTGAACTGTTGCTGCGGTGGAACGAGACGATAAACCTGACACGGATCGTGGGGGTGGCAGACGCTGCCATTAGGCACTACGGGGAGTCTGCGTTCCTTGCGCGTTGGTTGAGACCGGGAAATGCGTCGGTTATTGATTTAGGTTCGGGTGGTGGGTTTCCCGGGGTTCCGATCGCGATACTGCGGCCGGAGTTGCGGGTAACGCTGGTGGAATCCCACCAACGGAAGGCAGCATTCCTTAGGGAGGCGGCACGATTGTTGCCGAACGTTCGCGTCGTAGCCAGTCGTGGTGAGCAGGTCGCAGACCAGTTCGACTGGTTGGTTTCCCGGGCGGTGGCCTGGAGGGATCTGGAGAAGTTTGCGTTTCGCCTGGCCCCTCGGGTTGCTCTGCTGACCCGCGAGGACCGAATCAAGGGCGAGATAGAACGGCTGCCCCTGCCTTGGGCGGGTTCCGGCCTTTTGGTTCATGTTTCACGTGAAACGTGAACCGGCTTGGCGAACCTGCATTCCCATAAGGGGTTTCACGTGAAACATCGGCGCGGCGCACTTCAAGTCATCTCCCGCCAAAACTCGTGTGCTAGCATGTTGGCTTGGGCAAAGTCATCGCTATCGCCAACCAGAAAGGCGGAGTTGGCAAAACGACAACTGCGATCAACCTCTCCGCCGCCCTTGCCGCCAACGACCTTCGCATTCTCCTAATCGATTCTGATCCCCAGGGGAACTCGACCACCGGCCTGGGTATCGACAAACTCCCGGATCAACCAACCACCTATCATGTCCTGTTGGGCTCGGTATTGGCCACACAGGCCATCATCCCCACCTCTTTTCAAGGACTCTCCCTCCTCCCGGCAGACCAGAACCTCGCAGCCGCGAACATAGAACTCGTTGAACTCCCAGAACGCCAATTCAAACTCCGCGCCGCCATGGCATCCTGCCGTGACGCTTACGACTACATTTTCATCGATTGCCCTCCAGCCCTCGATCTCCTCACAATCAACGCGTTGTCGAGCGCCGACAGCGTCCTGATCCCGATTCAATGCGAATTCTTCGCTCTCGAAGGCATCTCCGAACTCATCGCCACCATTGACCGCATCAAGAATTCCTTCGGGCATCCCCTCACGATCGAAGGCATTCTCCTCACCATGTACGATGACCGGACCAACCTCGCCCGTCAGGTCGCCAATGATCTGAAGGAATTCTTTGCCGATGAAATCTTTCAAACCGTCATACCCCGCAGCATCCGACTGGCCGAGGCGCCCAGTTTTGGCCAGACCATCCTGACCTACGACGTGCGCTCACGCGGCGCTGAAAGCTACATCCGCTTGGCCAAGGAGATCCTCCACAATGAACAAACCGCACGACGGACCTCGCAAAGTGCTCGGTAAGGGCTTGAGCGCCCTGCTACCTCCGCGGACACCCTCCCCGGACACACCGCCGCCCGGCGTCCCAAGCCTCCCCACTTCCCTGCCGATCCACGCGATTGACCCGAATCCTCTCCAGCCCAGGCGAGTTTTTGACCAGACCCGCCTTGACGAATTGAGCCAGTCGATCCGCGCCAATGGCATTCTCCAGCCCTTGGTCGTCCGGCCGAGCGCCGACCGCTATCAACTCGTTGCCGGAGAACGCCGTTGGCGCGCGGCCCAACTCGCGGGCCTCAACCACGTTCCCGTAGTCGTCCAGGACATCTCCGACGACCATCTCCTCGAGGTCACGCTGGTTGAGAACATCCAACGGGAAGACCTCAATCCAATCGAAACCGCGTTAGCATTTCAACGCTTGATTCAGGAGTTGGAACTCACCCAGGAGCAAGTCGGGCAAAGAACCGGCAAAGACCGAACAACCATCACCAACCTCTTGCGATTGTTACAGTTGCCTGCGGATATCCAGCAACTGATCGCCGAGCGTCGTCTCTCCCCGGGACACGCCCGATGCCTTCTAGGCTTGGCGTCCGAGGATCAACGTCAACTCGCGGAACGAATCGTTGCCCAGGGCCTCTCCGTCCGGGAAACAGAACGCTTGACGCAACGGCTGACGGAACCCCGCCGTGCCAAAACTGCTAAGGAATCGGCCGCCCTCGACCCAAACGTCCGTGCCGCAGTCGAGGCGATGGAAAGGGCCTTAGGCACTCGTGTCCGAGTTCTCCCCAGAAGCGGCGTAAGCGGTAGAATCGAAATTGAATACTATTCGGTCGAAGATCTCGACCGCATTTATTCTACGATTGTAGGAGATGCCGAGGCCCGCTAACTCATTAGCGTCAGGATCGACTCCAGTTCCCTTCGGACTTCCGTCAAAGGCTCCGCCGAAAACAGGTTGGCCTGAACGCGAGCCGCCTTCTCCGCGCGCTTTCGGGCCGATCCCTTCGGTTCTTCCTGCATCCACTGCCGGGCCCCCTCGATCGTGAACCGCCGCTCGTACAGCAAGTGTTTGATCTTCAGCAGTAGCTCGACGTCCTTCTTTCGATACAACCGGTGACCCGTACCAGACTTCTTCGGTGACAGATTCCCGAACTCGGTCTCCCAGTAACGAAGAACATACGGCTCAACACCCACAATCTGGCTCACCTCGCCAATGCGAAAGTACAGCTTGTCGGGGATCTCCTGGGGCCGGGGATGGATGGCGGCGTCTGCCATGGACCTAATCGCATCCTACGGAAAACTCCCGTGATCGTCAACCTTGTCAATCGACATTTCTCGCGGACTGAGTCTTCGCCTCCTCTGTTTGCAGTACAACCGTGTGTCTTCCCGCAGGCAGCAGAACGGACCAATCTCCGTTCACACCGTCAACCTGGAGCGGTGCGGCCACACCATCGACCTCCGCCCACAGCACCGGTTTACGCACCCGCGCCATGGACCTCGCCTGACTCTCGTACACGATCCGGCACGAGCCGTTCGGCAACACCTCAGCACTCTCCAGCTCGCCGGAGAAGTCCCAAATCCGGGTACCCTCCCACGCAACACCCCGTTCGATTCGAGAGACCCCGGGGGGCAACACGAGGAACTCATCATCGCCCACGGGCCAGGGTTTCCCGTTCACCCGAGCCGAGCCGCGCCATCGATGGTGAACGCTCATCCTCGCGTCCACCTCCCATCCGCCGTCTCTTTCCTGCGCCCTGTCCACCAGCGCTGCCGCGGCGGGCAGCAACGCCAAATCCTCTGCCTGCAGCGAGCGCTCAAAATACAGAGCCACGCGCCGGAACGCGACGCTTGCGGCGCGAATCAACTGCAGGAGTTCTACACCGGTCTGCTGCTTCGTGGGGTACACATCCTGGTACCTCTCCACGATGTTGATATCGACACCGAGGCTCTCTTCCTTCACGGCCAGCCGCGCATACCGTGCCGCCATTTCGCGATAACGCTCAGGGCCTAGGTGCCACACGGTCGCCGGATCCTCGGCCAGGAACGTGACTCCTCGTTTCTGCGCCATCGGCAGCACCGCCGCCGCGTCCGCTCCGATCGCCGCCTTCATCCGGCCGTCCATCTGATCGTCCACATATGTCAGCACCAGATCCAGGTGCGGCCGGTCTCGCCGGCACGCCTCGAGTTCAGCCAACCACTCCTCCTGCATGTTTCTAGCTAACCCGCTCCGATACTCGAGAAACCGCTGAAGCCGTGCGGCGTCGGATTTGCCCAGGAACAACTCTGCAGGGTCGAACCCCCCGATCGTGCGGAACTCCGCCCGCACGTCGTCGTTCATCGGCGTGAACCGCGACGCATTCGCCGCCCCCTCCAGCGACTCGAAATACAGCTCTGCAAGATTCACGCCGTCCCAATCGAACCGGATCATCAGCTCTTTTACTCCGGCTACGACCGCCCGATAGCAGTCCCGGTTCGACAGGTTCATCAACTTCCGCCAATCCAGGTAAGCGTCTCGCCGGTCGCCGGTCTTTTCTCTCCACTGCGGATGGTCAAGCCAGAACTTCTCGCTGACGTGCGGCAGTTCCAGCCACGCGTAGACGGCGATCCCGTTCCGGTGGCACGACGAAATCAGTCCTTTCAAGTACGCATCACGTTGCGGGTTGGGCTCGAAGAAATGCCATGCGGCCACATGCAGGCCGGCGATTCCTGACGCCCGCCACCGCTTCGCAAAGAAATCCGTGTCCACCCGAAGCCGGTACGACGAATCGAAGAACGCCCACAGTCTCCGTGATTCGAACGGCGGCGCAAACCCCAAGTCGCGCAAGGCGAGCGGAAGAAACGGGTATCGCTCGTAGCCGCGCTCGCCCGGGCCCGACGCCACCCACAACACCGCTCCGGCGCCCTTTCGAAATCCCGCAACCAGCGGCGCGCCCGTCCATTTTTCACGCGTGAACACCTTGGCCTCCGCCGGAACCTCGAACCGCGGCAACGCCTCCTCCGTCGCCCACACGATCTCCACCGCCGATCGCGAATCCTCCAGCCGCCGGACTCTGACCGGCTTCGGCGTCGCCCGGAAGCCGAACATCTCACTCGCCAGGCTCTGGCCCTCCAGGATCACGTAGCTGCCACGGCTCACCATCTCCTGCCACCGCGGCGACGCGTCCGCACCCGGTCTCAGCACCACCACGGCGCTCGACTCCACCGGCCCCGGCAGCAACCCGATCGTACCCAGGACCGCCGGCCACGAGCCTGCGGGTTTTCCTTCAACCGCAAACGAAAAGCCGGTTCGCATCGACGAACCCGGCAAAGCCCACGTTGCGCCGAGTCCTACTCCGGCCGACCACAGGAACAACAGAGCCCTAGCGCGACACCGCATACCAGACCCCCCCTCGCAGGTCCCCGTAGTTCGCCTTCCTCAATCCCAGTTGCGGGATCCCGTATCCACCCCGCACGTACTCCACAAACAAGGCTGTCCCCTTCGGCATGAAGGGCCACCGGAATCGGAGACCCGCGCCCGCCTCGCCGAAATTCGCCCACGCAGCGCTCTTTGTGTCCGTCACCAGATTCCCAGCCAGATACAACTGCGATTGCACTCCGCCCAACATCCCCGCCTCGGCGAACGACCAACCGAACCGATTCTGAACGTAGGCCAGAACATCGTCATCAAACCGGCTGATATACACCGCGTCGGCGCTCAAGTCGTAGAACCAACCGCGCCCCCCGATTGCGTTCCCAAAGCCACGGACCAGCGAAAGGCCGCCCCGGTAGTCCGGCGATAACCGGCCCACTCCCGGCTGCACCCTCCGGAAACTCCACGCCCTGCCGGCCTCCGCCCACAACGTCACCCCATGCCAGGTCCGGGTGCCCATTCCAACCGCTCCGATCATGGCGTTCTCCGACAGGAACTCAGGCAGCGGTCCGCCCGTCGTCTGCCGTACGTCCCCGTTCACGCGTAGCGACAGATACGGCCGGAACGGCAGGGACCCCATCCGGATCTCCGTCTTCACCTGGCTATAGGAAAAAGCATCCTTCCATCGGGACGAGAAGATCGGCAGCGTCCAGGCCGTCGTCCGGAAACGGGCCAACTCCGGTCGGAGGCTCTCGTAGGCCTTCCTGGCCTCCGCGGAGATCGCCGGGTCGCCGCTATGGCGGGCTCTCTCGAACCATTGGATCGCCTCCCGGTCCTCCCGGAGCACGTTATAGGTCCATCCGAGTTTCAGCATCACCCAAGGATCTTCCCGGTCGTTTTCGTGCGCCGCCTTCAGATAGCGAACCGCGTCGCGAAGAAACCCTTTCTCCAGGCTTTTCTGCGCCAGCACCTTCGCGTCGCTCGATCCCGCGGCAGGTTCCTGGACCTTCTGCTCCAGCGGAAGCTTGAGCGTCGCTCGTACCCGATTCGCCAGCACGCTGTCCGACCCCTTCAAGACCTTCTCGAGCAGCGGCATCGCCTTCGCGCGATCGTTGCGAGCCATCAGCAGCAGCCCTAGCTGCGCATTCGCCATCGGGTCGTCGGGGGTCCGCTCCAGAAGAGCCCGAAACTCCCTCTCGGCCTCGCTCTGCTTGTCCATACTCAGCAGCAGATACGCCAGTTCGCGCCGCAACTCGATGTTCGCCGGATCCAGCTCCAAACCCAGCCGGAACTCGTACACATACGGATAGCGGCCAGGAAGCAGGTCCCGCGCGGCCTCGCTCGCCCGCGCTGACGACCCGCGAGATGCCGCCAGCAGGGCAGCCGTCGCCCGGTCCGTTTGGTTCAACGATCGCCACACGCGCGCCAGGCTCACCAGCAAATGACGTTCCGCCGGGCGGAGTCTCCAGGACGCCTCGTAGTGCTTCGCCGCCACTTCGGATTCATCTCGCTCCTCGGCCAGTTTGGCCAGTTCCAGGTGAGCCATAAAGTCCTGCGGCGTCCCTTCCACTACCTTCGACCACCGCGCGATCCCTTCCGCCAGGGGGCGGTCGATGTTCTGGAAAGCGGTCTCCGCGGTCACCTTCGCCTCGCCATCTCCCTGCTTCCTCACGCGATCGAACACCCGTCGCGCCCGGATCCGTTCGCCCGTCTCGTGGCACAGAAACGCATACTCCAGCGCCGCCTGCAGGTCTGCCGGATTCGCCCGCATGAGTTCCCCGAAATGCTCTCGCGCTTTTTCGTTCTCGCCGATTTTCAGGTACGCGTACGCCAGGTCCTTGCGAACGGCCGACCGCCGCGGCGCACCTTTCACGACTTCCTCAAACAGCTTCACGGCCTCTTCGTACTCCCTTTTTTGAAGCTGTTCATAGCCTCGCCGCAGGATGTCGTTCGATCCGGTCTCCGGCTGACCGTACCCCGGAGGAATCAATAGGACAAAGAAGAAAAGGCAAAAACGCATGGCTCACCGCCGTCGCTACACAAATAAAGTGGCTCCACGGCGGTTTTTCTCGCAGGAAATCTTGCCTCCTTCCCTGACCGGGCTCCCGCCGTCAGGACGTAAAATGGAAGGAACTCCTCGCGTACAAGCCCATGCAGCCCTTCCGTGGTGTTGACTACCTCCACATCGACTCTCTCTTCTCCGATCAGGAACTCCTCGTCCGCCAAACGGCGCGGCAGTTTGTCGAAGACCGGGTCGCCCCGGTGATCCGGGCGGCCTACCGCGACGCCGTATTTCCCCGGCGCCTGGTCTCCGAAATGGCCACCCTCGGGTTCTTTGGCGCCAATCTCGAGGGCTACGGCTGTGCCGGAATGTCCAACGTCGAGTACGGCCTGATCATGCAGGAACTCGAGCGGGGCGATTCCGGCCTTCGCAGCTTTGCCTCGGTCCAAGGGGCCTTGGTGATGTACCCTATCCTGACCTTCGGCTCGGCGGAGCAGAAAGAGCGCTGGCTGCCCGGAATGCAAGCTGGCCAGTACATCGGATGCTTTGGTCTGACCGAACCCGACTTCGGCTCCAACCCGAGCGGCATGCTCTCCAACGCAAAGCCCGACGGCGGGGGATGGGTCCTCAACGGCGAGAAGACGTGGATCACCAACGGCGGCATCGCCGACGTCGCCCTCGTCTGGGCCCGCACACCCGAAGGCATCCGCGCCTTTCTGGTAGAGAAGGGCACGCCCGGCCTTGCCGTTTCCGACATTCACGGCAAGTGGTCGATGCGCGCCTCGGTCACCTCCAGCCTCTCGCTCGCCGATTGCCGTGTTCCCGACTCGGCCATGCTTCCTTCCGCGATCGGGCTCAAATCCGCATTGGCCTGCCTGACCCAGGCCCGCTTCGGCATCGCCTGGGGCGCGGTCGGGGTCGCCATGGACTGCTACGAAACCGCCAGGCAGTACAGCGTCCTTCGGAAGCAGTTCGACAACAAACCCATCGCCTCCCACCAGTTGGTGCAGGAAAAACTGGCCTGGATGATTACAGAAATCACCAAAGCGCAGTTACTTGCCATCCATGGCGGACGTCTCAAGGATCAGGGTAAGCTCGAACCTGCCCATGTCTCAATGCTCAAGCGGAACAATGTCTCCATCGCCCTCGAGGTGGCCCGCCTCAGCCGCGATCTTCTCGGCGCCAACGGCATCACCGAGGAGTACCCGGTAATGCGCCATCTCTGCAATCTCGAAACCGTCAAGACCTATGAGGGCACCGATCACATTCACGCGCTCGTGATCGGCGAGCGGGTCACCGGCATTCCGGCCTACAGGTAGTCACTGAAGTGCTCCTCTACGCCGCCACGATCTTCCTCAGCGCGTTTCTGCTGTTTCAGATTCAACCGCTGATTGCCAAACTGATTCTCCCGTGGTTCGGGGGGGCCGCGGGAGTATGGACCACGTGCGTTCTCTTCTTTCAACTCCTGCTGCTGGGCGGCTATGCCTACGCCCACGGCCTGGTCAAACGCCTGTCTCCCCGGAGACAATCACTCCTTCACCTGACTCTGCTGGCGCTCAGCCTCGCCGTGTTGCCGATCGTGCCTTCCCCCAGGTGGAAGCCCGCGCCACTCGACGAGCCGACCTTCCGCATCCTGGCGCTGCTCGGGGTAACCGTTGGCCTCCCCTACTTCCTCCTTTCGACCACCGGCCCTCTCATCCAGGCCTGGTTCGCCCGCGACCAGCGCACACAAACCATATCGCCCTACCGCCTCTATGCGCTTTCCAATCTCGGCTCCATGCTCGCCCTGCTCAGCTACCCGGTCGGCATCGAACCCTGGTTGAGCGGTCATGGACAGGCGTGGCTCTGGTCCGGCGCGTACACCGTGTTTGCCGTCCTCTGCGGAGCCATTGCCTGGCAGGGACGATCCTCCCCCGGGCGTTCCGGCAACTCGACCTCAACCGAACCGCCGCCGTCCTTGTCCCAGAAGGTCCTCTGGACCGCGCTCACGGCCTGCGCCTCCAGCCTCTTGCTTGCGGTCACCAACCACTTGTCGCAGAATGTCGCCGCGATTCCTTTCCTCTGGGTCTTGCCCCTCGCCCTCTACCTGCTGAGTTTCATCCTCTGCTTCGACGCCGAAGGTTGGTATGCGCGCAAATGGTTCCTGCAGTTGTTCGCCGTCGCGGTCGGGTCCATGGCTCACGCCCTCGATACCGCATCGCACAACCTCCCACTCAAGGTAGGACTGCCGCTCTTCACCATCGGCCTCTTTGTCTGCTGCATGGTCTGTCACGGCGAACTCGTGCGCCTGAAGCCGCATCCCAGACACCTCACGACGTTCTACGTCACCACCGCTCTCGGCGGCGCGCTCGGCGGACTCTTTGTGGGCGTCATCGCCCCGCGGTTCTTTTCCGGCTATTTCGAATTCCCCATCACCCTTTCCGCCGTCACCACCGTGGTTCTGATCATCCTGTTGCGCGACCCTTCCTTGCCCTTCCACGCCGAGAAGGGCCGCGCGTTCGCCATCATGTTCCTGGTCGTTCAGGCGGGCTTCAGCCTGTTCCTTCTGGCTCAGATGGGTGAGATCCGGACGGCCCGTGTCGCGGTCCGCAACTTCTACGGCGGCCTCCGCGTCGACGACGAAAACACCAACGGACCTCTCCGCAAACTCACGCACGGCACCATCACGCACGGTGAGCAGTACCTCGAAGACGGACGCCGGGCGAAGCCTCTGACGTACTATGGCTTCGACTCCGGGATCGGCCGCACGCTGCTCCACATTCCCCACCTCGCGCCGCTCCACGTGGGAGTGATCGGCCTGGGGGCCGGGACGCTGGCCGCATATGGCAAGACGGGCGATCGCTACCGGTTCTACGACATCAATCCGCTGGTCGAAACCCTGGCCCGCGAGCAGTTCTACTATCTGCGGGAATCCAAGGCCCACGTCGATGTCGTCCTCGGCGATGCCCGCCTCTCACTCGAAGCCGAACCGCCGCAACAGTTCGATGTTCTGGCCGTCGACGCATTCTCGAGCGATTCCATTCCGGTCCACCTGATCACCGATGAATCCTTTCAGCTCTATTTCCGGCACCTCAAGCCGGGCGGGGTGCTGGCGGTGCACGTGTCCAACCGCTACCTCGACCTCCGGCCGGTGGTGTACTCGATCTGCCGCCGGCAACGTAAAAAACTGACCCTGATCGACACCGAGGATGACGAGGCCGATGCGTCGGTCTTCGGCTGCACGTGGATGCTGGCTTCTTCCGATGGAGCGCTGTTTGAGCGCCCCGCCCTCAAAAGCGTTGCCACTTCCTACCAGCCCGAGAAGCCGCTCCGCCTTTGGACGGACGACTACAGCAACCTGTTCAGCATTCTCAAATAGCTCGGCCAATCCGAGGCCTGACCGCAAGGGAGGGCTTCCGTTACTGACATGCCAAGGGGTCACATCGGTCGCGTGCGTTTCCAATGATTCTGCTCAGGACCTCAGCGTCTACCACGATGATACTCAGCGCCGCTGACGACTCATCTGCCTGCTGCTAGACTCTGAGTGTGGGTCGGGTTGAAGAAATCGAGGCAGCGATCTCTAGCTTGTCGCAGGAGGAATACCACCGCCTGGTCGACTGGTTCCGCGCGCGTGAGCACACACGTTGGGATGAACAGTTGGATCGGGATTCGCTCTCCGGCAAGCTGGATTACCTTTTCAACGAAGCACAGGCTGAAGCCGAACAAGGCTTGGTCCGCGACTGGCCGCCACGGACGTGAGATCCGTTGCAACCCGTCGTTTCTGGTCCTTGTTCCACTCACTCCCCGGTGACGTTCGGCAGTTGGCAGTCAAGAACTATCACCTCTGGCAGCGCGACCCGCTGCATCCGTCGCTCCACTTCCGTAGATTGCAGGGGAGCACGGATCGTTTCAGCGTTCGCATAGGAGATCATCATCGCGCTCTCGGCATATTGGCTACCGATACGATCACCTGGGTTTGGATCGGCACTCATGCAGAATACGACCGCCTTGTCCGTCCTTAGACCGCCGGAAGCGGAAATTATAGACAGTGTTCGCCACGTTCGTTGAACGTACGCCAGATTCGGCGGACGCCCGGGAAACGTTGGAGCAATGTGCGCCGCCCTACCCGAACTGGCCCCTACCTGCCTCCTGACGGCGGCGTCCGGTTCACGAACACCACCGGACCAAAGGCCTCCGGTGTATGGAACCCGCGCGCCGGCGCCGGGACCGGCCACCAGGTGCTGTTCTGCGGGTTCGTCACGCCTCCCGTCCGGTTCAGATTGAGCCGCCACTGGTCCCCGTCGTGCGGCGGCGTATGGGCCGCGTCCCGCGCAAAGTTCCTCAACGGGACGGCCATCTCCACTGCCCACGCGACATCGTCCGCCGACTCGTCCTTCCGCGCCATCCCGTGATGGGACGTCCGGTAAATCACGTCATCCGGCTCCCATGTCGGCGCGCCGGTCCACCAGTCGGTCTTGCACCGGTTCAGCATCGTGCCAATGACGTTGATCTCAAACGTATAGTAGTTCGTCACCTTCGCGGGATTCGGACTCAGGAACAACTCGACGCAATCGTCCCGCGAGACCGGGCCGTGCCGCTTCGTCTCCTTCGCCGAAACGTGACGGTCGTGACAATACCACGACACGTAGAGATAACGGTCGTCCCACAACAGACGGCCTTCGGTCTGCTCCTTCTCGCCCTGCTTCCACCAGTTGAAGGTGAAGTCCCCCACGGTTGGGGTCCGTTTCCAGGCCTTCTCGTCGATCTTGCCGTCGATCGTGATCTTCGACGGCGCGCGATAGATCCGGTATTCGGCCCCGAGCAGCGCGGGAATCAACAGCAACAGAAGGTACATGGTGACGAGTTGTATCACGTCGCGGCCGGCAGGGGCGAGGCGTCCTCTTTCAGGGCAACCCCGGTCAGCCGGCGTCCTCGGGCCGCCGCCATCAGGAAGTACAGCTTGTGTGCCGCCAGCGCGTAGCTCAACCCCTCGGCTCGAATGTTCGAAAGGCAGTTCCGCTCGGCATCGGTCCGGCCCGGCCGCGGCCCCCACGTCAGATAGACGCCCAACGAATCCGGCGACATCAGTCCCGGCCGCTCGCCGATCAGCACCGCGACGAGGTCCGCGCCCAGCCGCTCGCCGATTTCGTCGCCAATCCCCACTCTCCCCTGCTTCGCCACTACGAGCGGGGCGACGTTCCAGTCTGCCAGCTTTGGCAGCAATGCCTCCAGCAGCGGCCCGGCATGCCGGTGAACGGCCAGTGCCGACAGGCCGTCGGCGACCACGAAAGCAACATCGTAAGCGCCGCGCTCGATCCGTCCGCGCGACGCTTCGCTCAGCCTCCGCCCCAAGTCCGGCCGTCTCAGGTACTCGGCCCGATCCCCGGCCGCGCTCTCGACTAGCACGTAGGGACACCCAATCGCCGCCGGATCCAACACCGAGTACACGGCGTCCCTTGCCCGGGCGTGGTCCAGGTCGAAGCGCAGCCGCTCGGCCGTCGGCAAGCCGTGTCCCGCGCGTCCGAGCGCAATGCGGGCGTCCGTCCATTGCCGCAGCCCCTGCCATGGATTCTCAGTGACGATCGGATACTCCTTCGACCGCGTCCATCAGCAACCTGGGCGCGTCGGTCCCCGTCTTCAGCCGCCCCGCGCGGCTGAGGATGCCCATCCGCTCCAGCCACCCCTCGAACTCCGGCGCCGGCCGCAGCCCCAGCACCGAGCGCACGTACAGGGCGTCGTGAAACGAGGTGCTCTGGTAGTGCAGCATGATGTCGTCCGCGCCCGGCACTCCCATGATGTAGTTACACCCCGCCACGCCCAGCAGCGTCAGCAACGTGTCCATATCGTCCTGATCGGCTTCGGCGTGATTCGTGTAGCAGACATCGCACCCCATGGGCACGCCCAGCAGCTTTCCGCAGAAGTGATCCTCCAGTCCGGCGCGAAGGATCTGTTTGCCGTCGAACAGGTACTCGGGTCCGATGAACCCCACCACGGTATTGACCAGCAGGGGCTCGAACCGCCGGGCCACGGCGTAGGCACGCGCTTCCAGCGTCTGCTGGTCCACGCCGTGATGCGCATTGGCCGAGAGTGCGCTGCCCTGCCCGGTCTCGAAGTACATCACGTTCGTGCCCACCGTGCCGCGCTTCAATTCCCGCGCGGCCTGGCATGCCTCGTCCAGCATCGCGAGGTTCACGCCGAACGAAGAGTTCGCCGCCTCGGTCCCGGCGATCGACTGGAATACGAGGTCCAGCGGCGCGCCCCGCCGGATCGCGTCCATCTGCGTCGTCACGTGTGCCAGGACGCATGTCTGCGTCGGGACGTCCAGCCTCTCCCGCAATTGATCCAGCACCCGTAGCAGCGTCACCACGATCGAGACATTGTCGCTGGCGGGATTCACGCCAATCACCGCATCGCCGCCGCTATACAGCAAACCATCCAGCGTGCTGGCGACGATGCCCCGCGCGTCGTCGGTCGGATGGTTCGGCTGGATGCGCGTCGACATCCGCTTTTCGAGGCCGAGGGTGCCACGAAACCGCGTGACGACCCGGATCTTCGCCGCCACCGCGACCAGATCCTGGACTCGCATGATCTTCGACACCGCCGCGGCCATTTCGGGCGTCACTCCGGGCGCCAGGCGTTGCAGGGCCTCGGCCGTCGCCGCGTCCGACAGCAGCCAATTCCGGAAATCTCCGACGGTCAAGTGGGACACGGCCGCGAACGCCTCCGCGTCGTGCGTGTCCACAATCAGCCGTGTCACTTCGTCGTCTTCGTACGGCACCACGGCCTCCGCCAGGAATCGCGTCAGCGGGACCTCGGCCAGCCGCATCTGGGCGCGAACCCGTTCTTCGGCGCTGGCGGCCGCGATCCCGGCGAGTTCGTCGCCCGACCGTCTGGGCGACGCTTTGGCCAACAAGGTCCGAAGGTCCATCGAGAGTCTTTCCCCAAGGTACTCTACCATCGCGTCCAGCGATGGATTGCGCATCGAGCCCACGGCGTAGCCGTGGGGTTGCATTGGGTCAGAAGCCGCGACCAGACAGCCCCATTTTGTTCAACGCCGCGCCGTGGGTCGCTGACCGCGGCCCGGAGCGCCAACTGGCCAGTAAAATCAGAACAGTGCCTCGTCTCCCCGCCGACAGGATCGCCCGCCTTCGTGAAGTGGTCGACGAACCCGACCTCTCCGGCACACGCTACCGCCTGTTGGAACCCATCGGACGCGGGGGCATGGGCGCGGTCTATCTGGCCGAAGACGCCACCCTCGGCCGCCGGGTCGCGATCAAGGTGCTGCACCCGGAGATGGCGTCCCCCGAAGCCGTAGCGCGCATGCTTCGCGAGGCCCGGACCCTGGCTGCACTGGAGCACCCCGGCATCGTTCCGGTTCATGATGCGGGCCTGCTCGCCGACGGCCGTGCTTTCTGCGTGATGAAGTGGGTGAAGGGTCATCGGCTGGACGAATTCCAGGCTCCCCTGGCCGACCGCCTGCGCGTCTTCGAGCGTATCTGCCAGACCGTCGCCTTCGCACACTCCCGAGGCGTGATTCACCGTGACTTGAAGCCGGCCAACGTGATGGTGGGCGCGTTCGGCGAAGTGCTGGTCCTGGACTGGGGGATCGCGAAATGGCTGGATCAGCCGGAGTCGCCGGCCCTCCCATCAACGCCCGGACCCGCCACCCAAGACGGGGCGATTGTCGGCACCGCCGAGTATATGGCCCCCGAGCAATCCCGCGGGGAGGCGGTGGACCCCCGCAGCGACGTCTATGCCCTCGGAACGATCCTCCGGGACCTCCTGGATCCCGCCGTACCGAAAGCGCTCCGTGCCATCGCGGCGAAAGCGACGTCCCCCGCGCCGGAGCACCGGTACGAAAACGCGCAGTCCCTGGCGGAAGAGGTCGCCCGGTACCTCGACGGCCTGGCCGTCACGGCCCATGCGGAGACGGTACTCGACCAGGCGTTACGTCTGCTATCCCGCCATCGGGCAGCCGTGTTGCTGGTGTTGGCGTACCTGGTGATGAGGATGCTGCTGCTCTGGTTCCGCTCCCTGTAGGCGCACCAACCGCGCAAGGTTTCACTCTACCCCCCCCCGCAGTCGGAGCCGCGACCGGAACAAGTCGTGAAAAAACCGGGGACGGTCACTCCGTTTCTCGACCACAACTCGTTGATCTTGCAGGAAACGCTGACCGAGAAACGGAGTGGCTGTCACCGGTTTTTTCACAGACCAGGAAGGGAGCGGGCATCTTTGGCCCCACCTGATAGCTGGTTTTCGGGTGAACCCGTACGGCTCGAGCAGGGCTTTGACCGTTTCGATGGACACAGCCCCAGCGCGTTGCATTCCGGTACGATGAATCGTCAAACTACAAACATGCTGCCAAGAATCGCCGTCACCCTGGATCGCAAGACGGTGAGCGACCTCGATCGCCTGGTGAGAGAAGGCAAGTATTCCAATCGCAGCCGGGCGCTTCAATCCGCGGTCGATCTGCTCGCCGAGCGCGAACGGCGGCCTTGTCTGGCGCGGGAGCTTGCAAAGCTCGATCCTGCGGAAGAGCGGTGGATGGCCGAAGAAGGAATCGGCATCGACTCGTGGCCAGGATTCTGAGAGGCGAAGTGTCCTGGGCCGATCTGAATCCCGCAAGGGCCGGGAGCAGGCTGGCCGCCGGCCGGTTTTGATCATCAGCCACGAACTTTTCAGCGGGCGATCCGAAACGGTCATCGCGATGGCGACCACGAGCCAGGCGCTGCAAGAGGCTGGGATCGATCGACGAAACGGACCTGGATCGGATCGTGGAGGGCCTTAACGAGTCAATCAGTTAGCTGCTGGCACGGACGAGTCCTCGGGTGCCGCTCCAGGTGAAGCGCGAATCTTATGCGCACCACCGATATGTGGGTGCCGCATAAAATCTTAGGGCGACTGGTGCCTCGCAACTGTTAAGAGCAGGTGCTCGAACCCAATGATCTTATGTATTACCAATAGCTTACATCGACAATTGGCTTCGTTTTGCCGGTTTCATGAAGATTCAGCCGAACGATCGGTGTGCCAGATGGACGACTCCCTCCCAGTCGCCCCGGTTGACGGAGGAGGGTAACCCACCCGCCTCCTGCTATCATGACTGCGGAGACTTCGA
>CAZGUX010000244.1:0-63906 GCA_964529305.1 uncultured Solibacteraceae bacterium
GATATTTGCCAGTGCACGACCTCGTAGGAACCCGTTCCTGGAATGGTCGTGAGAACTGTAACACCGGTTCTTGCGGGTGAATGTTGTTCAATGGCGTCCTCTCTGAAAGTCCGCTGAAATACATCACCGCGCTCCTGTTGCCGGTAGTGAGTCAATGGCAGGTGCCGCCAGTTTACCGGGTACGCCGGTGCGGGCTTCGTAGTTGAATTGCTTCCCGGACAAATAAGGGCAGGCGAGGGATCAGGCTAACGACCAGCTTGTACTTCCAGTCCGGAATTACCAGCCACTTTCCGCGCTCCAGTCCGCGAAGCGATTCCGCCACCACCTCGCCGGCGCTCAGCCAAAGCCGCCGATCGATCGCGGCCCGGTTCATACCCATGACGTCGTGGAATTCGGTGTACGTGAATCCAGGACAAAGGGCTTGGACCTGGACAGCCGATCCGCACGACCGCAACTCGAGGTGGAGCCCTTCGGTGAACGCGTTCATCCAGGCTTTGGTCGCGCAGTAGCTGACCCCGCCCGCGCTACGAAAGAACGCGGCGACCGAGGAGACATTGACGATGCCGCCGGATCCGCGGGCAATCATTCCTGGGAGCGCGGCATGAGTCAGGCGGAGCGTCGCCATCACGTGAAGGCGATGCATCTGTTGCTGGCCTTCCCAATCGGTCTCGGCGAACACGGGCCTGGTGCCGAAGCCGGCGTTGTTGATCAACAGGTCGGGGGCCTCATGGCGCAGGCGGCCCGCGATCTTGGCGAGATCGCCTTCTTCGGTCAGGTCGGCTTGAATGCATTCAGATCGCGCGTTGAGCTGAACGGCCAATTGTTCCAGACGGTCGAGACGCCGGGCCACAAGAGCCAGGCCGTAGCCGCGCGCCGCCAGTGCGCGCGCGAACTCCGCGCCGATCCCGCTCGACGCCCCGGTGATCCAAGCGACCTTTGCCATGTCCCTCGAAGTTTCGCAGATTTTCCGGCCGGGCGCGGAGATACAATTCGGGTATGCGATGGACGTTGGCCTTGTTCGCTTGCGGCTTGGTTGCGGGCGCGGAACAGAAACTCGGCAAGCCGCTCACGTTGGCGCAACCCACACCGATTTCCGAGATCTCGGCGCACCCGGCGCAGTACACCGGCAAGACCGTGCTGGTGCGCGGCAAGGTCACGGAAGTGTGCGAGATGGCGGGTTGCTGGATGAAACTCGTCGACGGCGGACAGTCTCTCCGCGTGAGGGTCAACGATGGGGACATCGTGTTTCCGAAAACGGCCATCGGCAAAATCGCGCTGGCCGAAGGCAAGCTGGTGGAGATCAAACTGACGCGCGAGCAGGCGGTTGCGCGTGCCCGGCACGAAGCGGAGGAACAGAAGCGCCCGTTCCGGGCCGAGTCGATCAAAAGCGGCATGACGATTTACCAGATTCAGGGCACGGGCGCCGTCGTCTCCGAGTAGCCGCTGCCGTGATCCTCCTGCTCCTGCTCTGTCTCGCGCTGGCGCCCGCCGCCGGTGCGACCGATCTTCACGACGCGGTCAAGGCCGGCAATCTGCAGCGCGTGGAGCAATTGCTAAAACAGGGGTCCGACCCCAACGCCCACAATTCCCTGGGAGCGACGCCCCTGCACGAGGCGGCGTGGAGCGGGAACCTCGAGATGATCGACCGGCTGCTGGCCGCCGGGGCGCGCCCGAACGAACCTCACGCCGAAGCGGGCTCGACCCCGTTGCACTACTGCATTATCACCAACCACCTGGAAGCCGCCAGGAAACTCACGGACAAAGGCGCCGACCTCAAGCTGGCCCTGCGCTCGGGAGAGACCCCTCTGCATCTGGCGGCCGACCGCGGCTACCTGGAGATTGTGGAGTGGCTGATCGGCAAGGGGGCCGACGTCAACAAGGCCGATCATGCCGGCCTCACACCGCTGGCCGGCGCGGCGCTCAAAGGGTTCACGGAGGTAGCCGCGCTCCTGCTCGGTCACGGCGCCCGCGTGGACACTCGAGCCAACGATTCCAAAGAAACACCGCTTCATATGGCCGCCGGCAACGGCCACGCCGAAGTGGTCAAACTGCTGCTCGCCAAAGGCGCCGATCCGAAGGCCAAAGACATTTCCGGAGCGACACCTCTCGAACTCGCGGCCCGCGCCCGTCATCCGCAGGTGGTCCGTCTCCTGCTGAGCGGCCGGCCGCCGGCGGAATTGTCCGGCCTGCTGTTGCAAGCGGCCGTGAAAGGCCACACGGAGATGATGCAGTTGCTGCTCGACAGCGGCGTCTCCGCCGATTCGCGGGACCGGCAGGGGAACTCCGTGTTGCACGAAGCGTGTTTGAAAGGCCGGGTGGAGTCGGCGCGGCTGCTGCTGGCGCGGGGCGCCAAAGTGGATGCTCGCAACAGCTACGGCGCGACGCCGCTGCACGACGCCGCCGTGAGCGGGAACGAAGCCCTGGTGACGCTGCTGCTCGACCACGGCGCCGACATCGAGAGCAAAGATACGGAGAGCGGAGCCACGCCGCTCTACCAGGCGTCGACGTGGGGCAAGCTTCCCGTGGTCGAGATCCTGCTCAAGCGGGGCGCCAACCTCAACGCTCCCAACAAAGAAGGCACGACCCCGTTGGGAGCGGCTACCGCGAACGGCCACGAAGCCGTGTCGCGCCGCCTCCAGCAGGCGGGGGCTCACTGAACGACACATGAGACGACTCCTTTTTCTTGCCGTGTTTGCCGCTTCCCTGGCCGGGCAGACGGCCGATGTCGAGATCCAGCGGGACATCGAATACGCCCGTGCCGGCGGGAAGCCTCTGTTGCTGGATGTGTACCGGCCGCGAGACCCGAAGGGCAAGCCTCCGGTCATCGTCTCGATCCACGGCGGCGGCTGGCACGGCGGCAGCAAGGAGGCCAGTCCCGGTCTGCACTTCACCTCCTTCGGATACGCCGTGGTGAGCATTAACTACCGCCTGACCAAAGAGGCGATTTTCCCGGCGCAGATCCACGACTGCAAAGCCGCGGTCCGGTGGGTTCGGGCCAACGCCGGTCGATACGGGTGGAACGCCTCCCGCATCGGGACGTGGGGCGCCTCGGCGGGCGGACACCTGGCGGCCCTTCTGGCAACGTCCGGCGATGTCCCCGAGTTGGAGGGCAATCTGGGCCCGGTTGGATTCTCCAGCCGCGTGCAGGCCGCGGTCGATTTCTTCGGGCCGATCGATGTAGCCGAATGGTTCCGCTACAAGAAGGACCCGTTCGCGCACCTGATCGGCGCGCCGATTGACGGAAACGAGGACAAACTGGCCGCGGCGAATCCGGAGACCTACATCGACGCGGGCGATCCGCCGGTGTTCGTGGCTCACGGAGGGGACGACACACTCGTTCCACGACAGCAGAGCGACCACTTCTTTGCCGCCCTCCAGAAGGCCGGGGTTCCCGGTAGCCTCACCATCGTGTCGCAGGTGGGCCACAGCGTAAAAGATCTGCAGCTCGACGCCGATGTGCGGGCGTTCTTCGACCGGTACCTCCGCTGACATCACGCCAGCGCTGCCCCGGGCGACCAACAACGTCGCCCGGCGCCACTGAGGGTTTCGCTTAGTACCGCCGGGTTTACCTTCCCCCTCGAGTGCCAAACCCTAAGCGGAACTCCTACGGAGTACTGGGTTTAGGAGTCGTAGGACTACAGAAAAGCAGGGATTCTTCCGAACTACCCAATGCGCTTGCCGGGACTATGAACGCCGCCCTTTTACTAATGATGCTCTACCTTCTTGGAAGCGGCGTTTCCCTCGCGGACGATGTCCTCACAGAGGCCAGGGAACTTGCCAAGCAGGATCTCCCCGACGAATCGCTCGGGCTGCTGAAGACCCACCTGGATGCCAACCCGGACGACACGGATGCCAGGGTGTTGTACGGTCTGATCTGCTCGTGGAACAAGCGCTACGACGAAGGGCGACCGATGCTGGAAAAGGTACTGGTGGAGAGCCCTCAGTACAAGGACGCGGTGATGGCCCTCTTCAACCTGGAACGGTGGTCGGGCAATGCGGCGCGGGCGCAACAGATCATCGAGCGCGCGGTTGTCCAGAAGCCCTCCGATCCGGATTACCGGGCAGCCCTGGACGCGATCCGTGCCAGCCAACCGGCGGCGGAGAGGCCTACGCCACCGGAGCCACGCCCGGTGCGAAGCGAACTGGGCAGCGCGGCCGACGCGTCGATCACCTGGGAGGCGGGCATCAATGCGAACCAGGTTTGGTTCAGTGACAAGCGCTCGTCATGGGGGGAGCAATCGGTCTCGCTCACCTACCATACGCGCGAGCAAGGCTCGGTGACCGCGCGGTTCTACCGGGCACAGCGCTTTGGGCTCAAGAGCAACTTCGTGGAGTTCGAAGCCTATCCACGGATTCGGAACGGAACGTACGCGTTTGTGAGCGGCGGTTTCTCTCCGGATCAGACGCTGTACCTGAGACGCCGATTCGGCGCGGAAATCTTCCAGACGCTACCGTACTCCATGGAGGCTTCGGGGGGCTTCCGGCGGTATGCCACGACCGTTCCGGTCACGATGTACACCGGATCGCTCGGCAAGTACATGGGCAAGTGGCTGTACTCGGTTCGGACCTATCTGACGCCGGACTCGACCGGCGTATCGCGGTCGGTTTCGTTTTCCGCCCGGCGGTATTCAGGCGGACCGGACCGTTTCATTGGGGTTCGCGTCGGCTATGGGGCATCTCCGTTCGAGGTCCGGAGCGCGAACGAGATTGAAGTCCTGCACTCTTCGGCGATTTCGCTGGAGAGCGCCTGGAGGATGCGCGGCGGATTGAGCTACCGCTGTGTCGCCGGGATCGCGCAGGAGAACCGGATTGCGTTGGGGCGGCTGTGGCAATACGCCGGCAGTTGTTCGTTCTTTTATGGGTTCTGATCGTCATGGACGCTAAGATCGCTAACCAGGGAAAACGCCGGCCATTTCTTCTAGGGGTTCCTTTCTTTCGCGCGGCGCTTCCGTGCCTGGTGTTGTACGCGTTCTATTGGGGACTGGTGCTCAATCCTCCGCTCGTGGACGAAGAGGAAAGCCAGTCGGGCGCGCGCGCGCCGGAAGTGGCACGGGCACTCGCCGACCAGGCACGCGTTTTGATGCTGGCCCGCAAGTACGAACAGGCGCTGAACCCGCTCCTGGAGCTTCATGCCGCGTTTCCCGAAAGCCACATCTACCAGATCGAGCTTGCGAACGCCTACCACGGTCTGGCGCGGTATCAGGACGAGGCCGCGATGTGGGAGTTGTACATGCAGAGTTCGCCCACTCCCCTGGAGGGGTGCCCGCAGATCGCGGATGCCTATCGCAAACTGGGCTGGGAAGAACAGACTCTCAAGGCGCTGGAGCGGTGCTTTGAGTTCGATACGACTCATTCGGACTCGATTTTCTACCTGGCTCACGAATACGAACTGCGCGGGAATCTGGCCAAGGCGTTTCCGCTGTACAAGAAGGGCGCCGAACTGGCCCCGCATTACCCGGACCTGCCGATCGGGTTGGCGCGCGTCGAGTTCAAACTCGGCCGGACGGCCAACGCCAAACAATTGATCCAGACGACGCTGAAGCGGCGTCCGGAGAACTCGGATGCCCTCCTGGTGGCCGGAATGATCGCGGTCCGGGAGGGAGACGTGGCTTCCGCGCGAGCCTACTTGCAAAAAGGCGCCCGGATCTCCCCACGCTATGAAGACATTCGGATTCTTCTGGCCCGGTTGGGCGGGCAGCGCCGCAAGAACCCGGCGCAGGAACCCGGGGCCGCGTTATGAGCCCGGCCCGCGGATTGTCGCTTGCCCTCAGGGTCTTGTTCACAGTCTATTTTCTGCTCACCTCGCTCTACAGCCTTCTTGCGTTCATTCCATTCACCTACGAGCAGGTGCACAAGGGCTCGCTGATCCCCGCGCTGAAAGTGTTTGGCGCATGGAATCACTGGGTGTACTGGATTGCGCTCTTCGTGGCCGCGGCCATCTGGCTGCTGGAGCCATTCCCCGCCGGAGCTCACGGGCGGCGCGTACAGCGATGGCGGCTGGTATTTTTTGCCGTGCATATCCCGCTGGGACTGCTGTTGTCGTTTCATCCCGTGATCGCCTCGCTCGAGAACAGCTTTCGCAGCTACCTGATCGCTTTGGGCGCGCTCACTCCCGTGCTGTGGCTGGCGGCCGATGTGTGGCGCGAGCGTTGGAAGACGATCCCGTGGAGAGAGAGCGAGGTGGAGGAAGTAAAGGCGGTGTTTCGAGCCGCGATCGGGGCCGGGGTGTTCGTTTCCCTGGTCTATTCACTGATCGCGTGGTCGAGGGGAGGCGGGCAGTGGACGGTCGCCGAAGGGATGTTCGCGCTGTTGACCAGCCTGCTGCTGCACCTCGTCGCCTTTGTTTCGTTGTTCGCGGCCCTGGACGCGATCGCGGTGGTTGCCGGCTGGTTCGAGAAGCCGCCTCGAAATCACTTCCTCCTCTGCCACCTGCTGGGTTGGGCGATCCTGTTTGTTCTCATCCGGGCGCTGGTGTTTCCGGCGATTTCGTTCCAGGGCTGGTGGCCGGACGTGTACGCCGCGCTCTTTTCGTTCACCCTCACCGTGTTCCTGATGCACCTGTGCATCTGGCTAATCCCTGTAGCGTCGGGAAGGAAGATTTCGAGTGGCCTGGCGCTCGCATTGTGGCTACCGTCTCCTCCTCCCGCGAGAAAGCGCCGATGGCTGATTCCCGTGCAAGGCGCGCTGCTGGCCGCTACGGCCGCATGGCTGGCTGTGAACAGTTCTCTCAACGACTGGAATTACCTGATTCAGAAACTGACCTCGCTGCTCATCTGGGTCGCGGCGTTCCAGTGGTTCTACCGGAACACCCGCGCGGTGGCGCCCACGATCTTTCATGCCACCGGGCGCATCCTCATCCTCGCGTTTGCGATTCTCCCCGTGTTTCGAGCGGCCGAGTTGACCGAACGGATGGTATGGAAACACATCTCCAGCAAGCAGACGCTCTCGCGGTTTCTGGACCGCTACGCCGGATTCGACCCGTCGTTCAAACTCGTGCACGACGCGCTGGCGACCGGCCAGTTCGATCCGGGCTTTTATCGCTTTCTCACCCGCAACACGAATATCCCGAGGTCGACACGAATCAAACCCGTTGACGTGAAACTGGCGGCGGAGATGAAACCGGCGACCGGCGCGCGGCCTCACATCTTCGTGTTTGTCGTCGATAGTCTGCGGCGAGACTACCTGGCGCCCTACAACCCGGACGTCGACTTCACGCCGGAGATCAACGCGTTCGCCCGGGACAGCATCGTCTTCAAGAACTCGTTCACGCGGTACGGCGGCACCGGGCTGTCGGAGCCCTCCATCTGGGTCGGCGGCTCGATGATTCACCAGCAGTACGTGACGCCGTTCCGTCCGATGAACGCGCTGCAGACCCTGCTCGAAACCGACAGCTATCAGGCTCTGATCACCCGCGATTCGATTCTCAACACGGTCGTCACGCCCTGGCCGGGAATGGCGGAGTTGGACGCGGGCGTCGACACGATGAACCTCGACCTGTGCAACACGCTGCAGGAACTGCAACGGAAACTGCCGGACGCCGCGGCAAAGGGGCCGGTGTTTGCCTACACACAGCCGCAGAATATCCACATCTCGGTCATCAACCGGCAGGGACAGAAGGCCATCGACGAGTCCAACTACCGCGCCTACTACGCCCCGTACGCCAGCCGGATCCGGCGCATGGACGGCTGTTTCGGCACATTTGTCCGGTTCCTGAAACAACAGGGGCTGTACGATTCGAGTATCATCGCGCTCACGGCCGACCACGGCGATTCGCTGGGTGAAAGCGGACGGTGGGGTCACGCGTACACGATCTACCCGGAAATCGTCCGGGTGCCGCTGATCCTGCACGTGCCGCCTTCCGTGCTGGGGTCGATGCACGTCGACAGAGAAATGGTTGCGTTCAACAACGACATCACGCCGACGCTGTACTACCTGCTGGGCCATCGGCCCGTCAGCGCCGATCCGCTGTTCGGCCGGCCCCTGGTGACCGAGACGCCGCGGGAACTCAGCCTCTTCCGGCGCGAGATCTACCTGGTGACCTCGAGCTACGCAGCCGTCTACGGTGTTCTTAGCGGCGACGGCCGCACGCTCTACACTTCGGACGCGGTGAACTATCGCGACTCGTGGTTCGATCTCACCGAGCACATGCCATCCGCCAGGTCGGTGCCGAGCGCGATGAAGCTGTCGTACGAAAACATGATTCGCGAGCGGATCGCGCTGATCTCGAAGTTCTATCAATTCCAACTGCCCGCCGGCGGATCGTCGCACTGACCGGCGCGGGAAGAGCCAGGCGTTTTCGGTAGTTGCACGGGAAACGCGGGCGTATAATTGCGGCATGTCCAAGCCGCGAAGACATTTTTTGAAATCGGCCGCCGGCATCGCCGCGGGAGCGGCTGCGCCGTGTGGAGCGTATCCCACAGGCCTGTTGGCGGCGAACCCCGCCGCGGGAGCGCGGCAGCCAGCGCCGGTCGGAACGCTGCCGCGGATTCAACTTGGAAAATGGGAAGTCAGCCGGTTGATTGTCGGCGGCAACCCTTTTTACGGATATTCCCACTTCAACCGGCTGTTCAGCTCTCATATGGCCGAATGGGCGACGCCGGAACGCGTTTGCGAGGCGTTGCGCAATTGCGAACGGCAAGGGATCAACACCTGGCAGTTCTCACACACCGAACGCACCATCGCGGATCTCCAGCGACATCGCGCCGAAGGTGGAAAGATGCAGTGGATTCTGCTCAGCCACAGCGAGATCGAGAACAACCACAAGCTCATCGGCGAGGTGGCGAAGTTGTCGCCGATCGGCGTGGTCCATCACGGGGGATCGGCGGAGCGGAAGCGGCGGGCGGGGAAACTCGGCGCCGTTCGCGATTTCCTGAAGGCGGTTCGCGACCACGGGGTGATGGCCGGGCTCTCGACGCACGATCCCACCCTGCTCGAAGAGGTCGAATCCCAGAACTGGGACGTCGATTTCTATATGACGGCGCTGTATTACCTTTCGCGCAGCCAGGAGGAATGGACCAGGACGCTGGGGCAGCGGCCGATTGGCGAGATCTACCTGCCGTCGGACCCGCCGCGGATGTTCCGGGCGATCCGCTCGACGAAGAAGACGTGCCTGGCCTATAAGGTGTTGGCCGCCGGGCGGCTGACCGATACTCCGGCACAGATCGACCAGGCCTTCCGCGCAACCTTTGAAAACATCAAGCCACGGGATGGAATGATCATTGGGATGTACCCCCGGTATAGCGATCAGATCGGGGAGAACGCCGCCCGCGTGAGGAAGATCCTGGCGTCCTCGTAGAAGGGGAAAGGGAGCGGCCGGGCGCCCTACCCGGCAAACGATAGCAACTTATGGCTCCTGGGCTCCGATAAGGCGATAGATGGCCGGCCCTTCAGCGGCGCGGCTCAGGGGGGAAAAGCGATGACGTTACCATTGGGCGGAGTCGCCCGCGGGGTCCTGGCGGGGCCCATCGGCGCGGTTGTGGACAGCGTTCTGGGAACGCCGGCGCGCCCATCGGTGAGCGCGATCGTGGAAGGTCCCGTCAAGATCGCCGCGGAGATCAGCCAGGCGTTCGGGCCCCTGTTCGAGCAGTCCCGATCGGACACGCCCACGAAGTGCCCGCAGCGCCCGGTACCGTTTGGCGCCCTGCAAGTGGTGTCGTCCCAAATCGAGGCGGTGGGGGCGAAGATCGCCGACGCCGCGGGCAAGCTCGGGCCCCTGCTCGAATCCGTGTGCTCGAGCCAGATTCTTCAGCCCGTTCAGGCAGCACAGAACCTGCTTTCGAGCCTGGCCAACGTTCAGCCGTTTGTCGGTCCGGTGGCCGGATCGTTCGACAGCATCGCGGAGGTGGGCGCGCGCATCGACCGCATGATGAAGGAAGCCGAGCAACTGGTGCTGTCGGAGAAGAAAGAAGATCAGCTCAAAGGCCTTCGGATGCTGCAGGACTCGCTGGGCATGTGCAACATGATGGCGCAGGTGATCAAGGCTCAGGCGCGGATGCAGCGGTCGCTGATCTCGGAGTCCGCGCGCCGCGGCTTCAGAGCTCCCAAAACGACACGACGCTTGATCTTCTAAGTCCCTACAACTGCAGGTATTTCGGGCTGCCCTGCGAACTTGCCTGCAGGAACCTTCCGTTCAGGGCTCGGGAGTCGTCCGAGGCCAGGAACACGGCCAATGGCACGATATCGCCGGGCGGGCGAAACCGCAGTTGCGCCGGCACATCGAGCGTCTGCTGCCTGGCCAGCCACGCGGTGGTTTCCTCGCTCACCTCAAAGGACTCCGCCATTCCGGTCCGAACCGCCCCTGGATCGATGGCGTTGACGTGGATGCCGTACGGTCTCGTCTCCGCCGCCAGGCTTCGCGTCAGATTCACCAGACCGATCTTCGAGGCGCAATAGGCGCCGATCCCCACGTGCACGCGCTCTTCGTGTACGCCGGCCGCGATATTGATGATCTTGCCGTAGTGCTGTTCGATCATTGCCGGCAGCACGGCGCGGCAGCACAGGAACGCCCCGCGGAGGTTGACTTGAAAGATCCGGTCCCACTCCTCCACCGGCATGTCGACCAGGTGGCGGAACGGTGTGGCGATGCCGGCGTTGTTGACGAGAATATCGATTCTGCCGAAACGGGCGAGGGTCTCACGCGCCAGCGCGGCGACGGATTCCTCGCTGGAGACGTCCAGTTCGAGGGCCAGCGCGGTGTGCCCGGCGGCCCCGAGTTCGTCCGCGACGGTCCGGGCGGAAGAGAGGTTGCGCGAGGTCACCACGACGGACGCGCCCTCTTCCGCAAAGCCAACGGCGAATGCCCTACCCAGGACGCGGCTCGAGCCGGTGACGATGGCGACCTTGTCCTGAAGACGCCCGCCCATTGTCGACTGGTGCATCGTTCCAGTCTAAGCCACGGGTCCGGTCGACAGGCACGGCCGCGGCGGCCGAGCTTCGAGGAGACTCGAGTGCCGCGGCGAGAATCCGGATTGACTTCCGCAATAAAGTGGCGCAGACTGCTGGGCAAGTCACTTCCCGAAAAGGAGGTCCGGCAATGCCTAAAGCGCTTTGGGGCATCGTCATCCTGCTCGGCGCACTCTTTCTGGGCTGGTGCGCTCTCATCAGTCAATGCTTGTTGCTGGGCTGGCGAGGACAAGCCTGAATACGATCGCAGCGACATTGCTCGCCCATGCCCGGGTGCCAGCGCAACGTGGATGTGCGCGGAAGCGGGAACAGCCAACGTCTGCTTCCTGACCGTCGCGGGTTCTGAAAGAATACGGGCACCCGGTGCGCGCAGAACTTGCGCGTTGAGAATCCCAATACCGGTTAGGGTACTGGGAACTTCAACAGCCCGGTCACCAGGTGCCGGAAGATCCGGCGGTATTTGACACACCCATAGCGCGGAGTTGCGCTACGCATCCCTGCGTGTGCAAGGAACGCGCAATTTGTTCTGCGGCCGTGGTCCGCTTCCACCCGAAAACTGTAGTGCAACGCCCCAAGTCCGGATCCTGACCTGCTGGGCCCCTGTCTCGGAACGATGACCTAGCTTGGGGCGGCCTGCGCCAAACGAGCCTCCGGAGTTCGGGACAGGCATCCAGAACGCGTGTGGCCATCGAATTGCCGGAGAAGCAGCCAATTCAACCGGTAAGGAGTCAACGGATGCACTCCTCGTTCAAGGACGCGCTTCACCTGATTCGCCTGGCGGTGGTCCTGGTGATCGCGTTCGCCGCGTTCTTCGTCCTCCGGAGTGCGCTGGTACCGAAGACCTTCGGTCAGTACGGGCACTATCGCGGGGCCTCCCTCGCCGAAGGGCGCGCCCATGCGCTCAACTACGCGGGCCACGCCGCGTGCGAGCCGTGCCATGAAGAAATCGTCATCGCGAAGAAGAAGGGACGCCATACCGGAGTCGGCTGTGAAGCGTGCCATGGCCCTCTCGCTAAGCACGCCGACGATCCTTCGACCAAGCCGCAGCTTCCGGATACGGCCGTGCTATGCGCCCGATGCCACGAGGCCAACTCGGCCCGGCCGAAGCGCTTTCCGCAGGTGGTCCTCGAAGAACATTCCGGGGGCGCAAGCTGCGGCTCCTGTCACCAGCCACACCAACCCAGGATCGGAGGTTAACGATGGATACCACCCGGCGTGAATTCTTCACCCAGTCCGGAAAGATGATCCTGCTGACGTCGGCCGCGGCCGCGGCACTCGAGTACGTGTTGGCCGGCAAGGTCGAAGCCGCGCCCGGTTATCAGGAGCAGGAGCACTGGTGGGCGATGATCATCGACATCGACAAGTGCATCGGCTGCGGCAACTGCGTGAAGGCGTGCGGCGAGGAAAACAAAGTACCTGAAGGCTACTTCCGCACGTGGGTGGAGCGATACCGGATTCCTTCCTGGCAATCGGAGCATCCGGAAGTGGATTCACCCAACGGCGGCCGCGACGGCTTCAAGACCACACGCGCCTCGGGATCGAAGAGCTTCTTTGTTCCCAAACTCTGCAATCATTGCGAACACTCGCCCTGTGTGCAGGTGTGTCCGGTCGGGGCCACCTTCGAGACGCCCGATGGTCTGGTGCTGGTGGACAAGGAATACTGTCTCGGCTGCCGCTATTGTGTGCAGGCGTGTCCGTATGGCTGCCGGTACATCAATCCAGCGACCGAGACCGTGGACAAGTGCACGCTCTGCTATCACCGCATTTCCAAGGGTCTGACGACGGCGTGCTGCGAGGTCTGTCCGACCGGCAGCCGCCAACTGGCCGATCTGAAGGATCCCAAGGATCCGGTGCACGAGTTCCTGCGCAGCCATAGCGTTCAGGTGCTGAAGCCCCACATGGCGACCGGGTCGAAAGTCTTTTACGCCGGCCTCGACGGTTCGGTCCGGTAGAAGGAGTGTGCAATGCCCCACGGAGTCGAAGGGTTCATGTACCCGAACGAGATCGAGTTGCAGTGGAGTGTCCTGATCGTCCTGTACCCGTACATCACGGGGTTGGTCGCGGGAGCGTTCATCCTGGCATCCCTCGAGCGGGTGTTCAAAGTCGAAGCGGTCAAGCCGACCTACCGGCTGGCCCTGCTCACGGCTCTCGCGTTCCTGCTGGTCGCTCCCCTGCCGCTGCAGCTGCACCTCGGCCACCCCGAACGCTCGCTGGAAATGTACCTGACACCGCACCGTTCATCGGCAATGGCCATGTTCGGCTTCGTCTATCTCTGGTACCTGATGGTGGTTCTGCTCATGGAAATCTGGCTCGACTACCGGAAAGACATCGTCTTGTTGTCCCAGCGCAGCACCGGGGCGATGAAGCGGGTCTACCAGGCGTTGACCCTGGGCTCTGACAATATCAGCGAAGGCGCCCTTCGGGTGGACGACCGCACCGGCTGGGTGATCACGGTGATCGGCATTCCTTCGGCCTTTCTGCTCCACGGGTACGTCGGGTTCATTTTCGGATCGGTCAAGGCCAACCCTTGGTGGTCGACGCCCCTCATGCCGATCGTCTTTCTCTTTTCCGCGATCGTTTCGGGCATTGCCGCGGTGCTGGTCCTGTACATCCTGTCGATGAAGTTGAAAGGCTTACCGGTCGACATGCCGTGTATCGATACGATCGCACGATACCTGTTCTATGCATTTGTCATCGATTTCTCCCTCGAGATGCTCGACCTCATCCACCGGATTTATGAGGCTGACGAATCCTTCCGAAGCCTGGACTTCATGGTGCAAACCCGCCTGTTTGTCTCACAAGTGGTGATCCAGATCATTCTCGGAACGCTGCTGCCGCTGGGGTTGCTGGCCGCTACGCAGGTGCGGCGATTCTCCGACACGTGGAGGCGCAATCTCTACCTGGGGTCGGCCGTCCTGACGCTGATCGGGATCTTCGCCATGCGCTGGAACGTCGTGATCGGAGGCCAGCTCTTCTCGAAGAGCTTCCTCGGCTACACCACGTACAAGCTCCAGTTCGTGACCCGCGAAGGGCTGCTGCCGGCCGTCGCTTTGATGATCCTGCCGTTTCTGCTGTTGTGGGGTCTGGTCAAGTTGTTGCCGCCCTGGCCGGAGAAGGCGTCCGCATGAGCGCGAGGGGGACTCCATGGATGAGCACGCCTCCGAAGTCGAGTCGTTGAGCCGCGAGGTTCGAGAGCTAAAGCGGCGGATGTTGGCGGTCGAGCGCGCGGTCGGCCTGTCTCCTCCGGAACCGGTTTCCGGACTCAGCCTGTCCAATGGGCCGATCGGATCATCAGGATCCACCGAAGAGCCTCGCGTGGAGGCCGAGCCGCCCGGGATCGCCCCGATTGCCGGCAGGGCCCTGCTTGGCATCGCGGGCGCCTATATCCTGCGCGCCGCGGCCGAATCCGGGGCAGTCCCCCAACTGGCGGCCAAGGCGGCGGCCGTCGTCTATGCCCTCTGGTGGCTGATCAGCTCGGCCCGGCTGGCAGCGAAAAGCCACCTGCTGGCCGGCGCTCACGTCGTGACCGCGGTGTTGGTGATCTACCCGATGGTATGGGAAACAACCGTGCGATTTCACGCCATGCCACCGTCGGCGGCGGCCGCGGTGCTGGCGGCCTTCGCCGCCGCCGGGCTGGCCGTGGCGTGGCCGAGGAATCTCGGAGAGGTCGTGTGGATCACCATCCTCGCCGGGTTGGGGACATCGGCGGCGTTGCTGGTGGCGACGTCTCATCTGTTTCCCTTCACGGCGGCCATCCTGGTAATGGCCACGGCCGTGGAAGCCTGCGCCTGCCGCGATCACTGGCTGAGCCTGCGGGCCATCACGGCCATGGTTGCCGACCTGGCAGTCCTGCTGACAACATTCATTGTGACCCGGCCCGGAGGACTACCGGAAGGATACGCCCCGGTAACGCTGCCTATGGTGCTCAGCGTCCAGGTCGGTCTCTTGCTGGTCTACCTGGCGAGCACCGTGGTGCGCACGCTGCTGCGCGGTCTTCACATCAGCGCGTTCGAAGTTGTCCAAACCGCGGCCGCTTTCGCGATCTCCATGGGCGGCGCCTTGCGTGTCGTCAGGGAGAGCATCGCGGGAGGCGCGGCCGTGGCCTGGTTCTGCCTGTTCGGCGGAATCGCCTGCTATCTGGTCGCCTTCGCTTTCTTGGATCGCCACGCCCGCCGTGACGCCAATTTTTACACGTACTCCACTTATGGTCTTCTGCTGGTTCTGGCCGGGACGCGGCTGATGATGTCCGACTGGGTGCTGGCCGTGACGTGGAGCCTGCTGGCAATGGCCGCTACCTGGATCGGCAACCGCGCGGATCGCAGTTCGGTGCGGGCGCACGGAGCGTGTTACCTATGGCTGACGGCTATGATTTCCGGCATGGCGGCCCAAGGCTGGAGTTCGGTGGCCAGCGTACGATCCACGCCTCTCTCCGGCGAAGCGACGCTGGCCGCGATCGGGTGCCTCCTCACGTACGGAGTCTTCTGGGCCGCCAGCCGCGGCGGTCCGGAACGGATCGCGGACCGGATTCCCGCCATGGCCCTAAGCGCCGGAGGGTGCTGGGCGACCGCCAGCCTGGTCTCAGCGTGGCTGATTCGCGACGGCGACGGGTGGGCAACCACCTTGCGGACGATCCTATTGACCTCGCTGGCGGCGCTTGCCGCCTGGGGGGGCAGCCGTTTTTGCCGAGCTGAACTGACCGCCCTGTTGTACCCCTTGATGGCTCTGGTGGGACTGAAGCTTCTGTTCCAGGATTTTCACCAGGGGACTCCCGCGACCATGGCCGTGTCATTGCTCTGCTTTGGGGGGACGCTGGTCGCGCTGCCACGACTCGCCCGGCGCACAACCTGCGGGGCGATCCCCCGGTCCGCCTGAATGGCCTGGCGACAGGGCGCGCGAGCTACACTGTGGCTGATGCGACTCCTTCGGGTGCTCCTTTTCCTGCCTGCTCTTGCCGCGGGCGCCGGCCCCAACGCGCTGACCCGGCAAGAGAAAGATGCCGGGTGGATCCTGCTGTTCGATGGACGATCCCTCGCCGAATGGGACGACCCTGGCAAGTGGAGTCCCAAAGGCGACTCCTGGACGATTGAAGACGGCTGTATCCAAGGGCGGCCCAATGCGCGAATCCGCGAGGACTTGCTCTCGAAGGCGGCCTTCCGCGATTTTGAGCTGGCGTTCGAGTGGAAGATCTCGCCAGGCGGCAACAGCGGCGTGAAGTATCGCATCCAGGACCGTGTCCGCATCACCGAATCGACCCGAACGCCGAATCGCAGTTGGGAGCAGTGGTTCAACGACGAACTCAGAAACCGGACGGTCGATCGGGCGCGCCTGGCGCCGGGCGACCGCCTTTGGGAACAGGTGGCCGGCTTCGAATACCAGGTGATCGACGGCGCGCACGAAGACGCCAAACGCGGAGGATCGCACGTGACGGCCGCGCTCTATGACCTGGACGCCCCGGTGAACCCACAGATCCTGCCGGCGGGACAATTCAACTCGTCCCGAATCGTGGTCCGGGGCGATCATGCGGAGCATTGGCTAAACGGCGCCAAGGTGCTGGACGCGGACCTGAATACAACCAGGCACAAAACCGCATTCGCGCGGCGGTGGGGAGCCGGTAGTGAGATGTACAAGTTGTACGCCGAACCGGCGCGCAAGGACTGCCCGATCGGTCTGCAAAACCACGGAGACGCGGTCTGGTTCCGCAATCTGCGGATTCGACGGCTGCGGGCGAACTGATGGCCGCGGGTTGGCCGCTACCGCCTCTTACAGGCCGAGGGACGCCGCCAGCCGAATCTGCTGCCTGGCTTTCTTATCCTCAATCACGAGGGCGCCGTTCTCCCACCGGACGTCGTCGACGTGCCGCATCCCTTCGGGTGTCCTCGTATAAAAGATCAAATAACGCGCCTCGATCTTCGACTTCGCGGGAAGCCAGCGGTAAGCCGGAGCGCCGAACATGGTACCGGTGGATACGGCTTCGCGCCTGGGCACGTCATAAGGCTGCGTGGAGAACTCGAGGCCTCGCGCCGAGCGGCCGTCTTCTGGGTAGTGCTCCCAGGTCTGGAGCCAGGGAAACTCCTCCTGGCGGAACACATACCCGAGCATCAGGCGTTTGGCGGGATTCAGGGCGGTCACCCACACCAGCTTGCGGGCGGGATCGAGCAGGGTGGTGGTGTGGTCGCCCGAGCCCATTTTCGAAGGGGTCAGCCGCATGTCGACCTTCCCGCCCTCGCGGCCGGGCGCCATCGGCCACTTGAACGGCTTGCCCGACGCCAGGCGGTGGTTGACCTTCCAGCCCTCGACGTACGGCCGCGTGCTGGCCTGTTTGGCCGGCATGTCGACCACGGTCACACCCGGTTCCAGGAACGGGGCGCCGATCGTGGCGTGCTCGGCCCAGTTGACCGGCCGGTCGAAAGCCAGCAGATTTTCCAGTTGGCTTTGCACCTGAACCACCTGCTCGCCTTCCACGAGGCGGATGGTGCGCTCGTAGTTCTCCTGGAGGATCGGCAGAGTCACGGCTTGGGTGAGGGTCAGGGTATTGCCCTTCTTCTCGTAGAACCGGGTCTTCCACGGCAGACGGTGCGCCTCGCCGTGCCCGTCCAGGCCGGCCGCCTTCTCTTCCGGGGAGGTGGGTCCAAAGCCGTCCACGCACAGGAAGTGCCCGACCGAGTCGCCAAAGGCGTCCTTGCCGGTTTCGCGAGCGTATCGAAGGGGGTCCCACATCGGGTTGATCTTCTGAGGGTCCTCCTTCAGGAGCAATCGGGCATAGGCTCCCCCTTTCGGGAAGACGGTGAGTTCCAGCTTGTCGTTGGCCAGCAGGAGGGCGGGCCGGCCCTCGTAGGTCACCGCCGGCTGCCCGGGAGCCGGAACGGCCCGGAGGAGGCACAGCGCCGCAAGTGCAATCAAACGCATGTCGAACGCTATTATACGCATAGGCGCGGCCCGGCCATCGAGGGGGATGGTGGAAAAAATGTGAACACCCTGTGGGGGTTTTGTTCTATAATCCAGCAGCGGAGGTACCTTGGAGTCCGAAACACCGTTCGACAGCATTGAGGGCTCCCACCGGTATGTCGACATGCTCGCCGAGGCAATCGCCGAAGCGCGGCGTGATGTCGAGGCCGAGATTGCGCTCGCGGACATCGAAGGCGCGGACCGGCGCAAACAAGCTCTCTTGTTGGTTTCCTACAACCTGTTCAAGCTCGAAGGTCACATGACCAATAGTCGGCGTATCCTCAACGACTTACGAAGCCTGAGGCGTCTACTTCTGGATGAGCGCCGTCCGCGGCCCGCCGCGGCGGCCCGGAAAGCAACTCCGGCCGACTAGGTTCGGTCGCCGCCGGTCCCGGGTCGTCCATCGCATGGACGAGCAGAAACCCGAGTTTCCCAGCTGTATACAGCAATCGATCCTTGCCACCCCGCCACCATGTGTGTCTGTCGACAGTTATCCCTTTGTTTAGAACAGGCTGCAAAAATTGAATGCGGTTCGGACTGACCAGAGTCCCGAACGGTGCCACCATCGTCAGTGGTACTCCGGGAGTTGGAGCACATCTCATTTCTTCCGCTAATTGGCAGGTCAGCTAGGGCCGAGGCCCATCGTTGGCGAAAAGTGGCTTCAAATGGGCGTTTTGTGTTATCTAATGGTTGACAGAAAATCACGGCTTCGTTTATTATCGAGTTTCCACAGACGGTAAACAATTTAAGCACCTGCCACCAGTGGCAAGGGGGAGACTCGACATGATGAGCTTCGTGATCGGCGAAAAAGTAGTGTATCCCAATCAGGGTGTAGCGACGATCGAGAACATCAGCACCCGCTCCTTCGGGGCTCAGTTCGAGCGATTCTACCTCCTACGTCTCTTGTATACGAGCATGACCGTCATGGTGCCTTTCTCGACGGTGTCGTCGGTGGGCCTGCGGCGGATCACCCGAACCAACGATGTCGCGAAAGTTCTGGCTTTCCTGTCCACCGGCGAGTGCGATTGTGCCGCCGACTGGAAGTACCGGTTCAAGGTGAACTCGGACAAGATGCAAAACGGATCCCTGTTCGAAGTCGCCGAGGTGCTGAAGGGACTGCTGCTTCTGCAGGCGGAGAAGCCCTTGTCGTTCCGGGAGAAAAAGATGCTGGACCGTGCCCGGCACCTTCTGGTGAGCGAGGTTTCCATCGCCCGCGGAGTCAAGGCGCCCGAAGCCGAATCGCTGCTGGACAAGGCATTGGCGAAAGCCAGTTTGAGCCTTCCGGCGGTGCTGTAGGCTCCGCCCACGAAATTGAATTGGCGTCGGTCGGCGCGCGGTCCCTGTACCGCGCGCCCTTTTTTGTTATGCTGAAGTTGCCGCGGTGAATCGGCCCTCCCCGTTTCGAAGGGGACCAGGAAACCACAAATACGGGGTCAATTCTGTTCGACGCGGCGGGTGGGGGCAAGCGCAGGCTTGCCCCCTCGCCCTTTTGGAGAGCCGCATTTTGGATTTGCCCCGCGGCCGTCAGGAGCGAACAATCGGGAACATGACCGGCCCCGATTCGAAATCGAGGCCAAAGGTGTGCTGGGACGACGCCCATCGCTCGGGCCGCAGCACTCGCAGCACGGCGACCTCGTCACAATTCTGAAATTTCGGGCAGCGCAAGCAGTCCTTCCAGGCCTTGAGCGGCAATACTCCCCGCTCCACCACCTCAAAACCGACTTTGCGAAAGAACTCCTTCACGTACGTGAAGGCGAATACGGCATCGAGTTCGTGGCGGCCGGCTTCGTCCACGAGAGCTTCGATCAACTTTCGGCCGGCGCCTAGCGTTTTGGAGCCTGGATCGACGGCCAGCGACCGGATCTCGCCCATCGTGGGGCTGTAGAAGTGCAAGGCCCCACAGCCCACCAGGCGACTGCCTGCGTAGATGACCGTGAAATCGCGGATATTCTCCGACATCTCGAATTCGGTCCGCGGCAACATGATGCCTTTTGCGGCGTAGCCGTTGATCAACTCGAGAATCGGCGCGATGTCTCGCATGGTGGCCTTGCGGACGGCGAGTTCACCGGGCAACTTCGACGTCGCGGGCGCGACCGTTTCCTCCGTCAGTCCGCTGATCATCCGTCACTCCTCAGGCTTGTGCCGATTTCTTCCCCGGAGATCAGCCGCGGCAGCACCCGCGGTTCCGCTCCAAAGGCAATTCTCACCTGACCGACCCCGTGTTCGATGGCCGAAATGGCGGCATTCAATTTGGCCTGCATCCCGCCCGTGGCCACGCCCGCCTCGATCAATCGGCGGCACTCCTTGATTGTCAGGGCAGAGAGGAGACGACGCTCTTCGTCGAGCACGCCGTGCACGTCGGTGAGGAAGATCAGCCGGTCGACCCCAAAAGCCGAAGCGCACGCCACCGCCATCTGATCGGCGTTGACATTGTACAGGTTGCCCGCGGCGTCTCCGGCCATGCACGCAACCACGGGGGTGTAGCCGTGCGACGTGAGCAGGGCCAGCAACTCCGGGTTCGACCGCACCACCCGGCCCACCAGGCCGAGTTCCGGATCCATCGGCTCGGCGTCCACCAGCCGGCAATCGACGCCGGAGAGGCCGACCGCCCGCGCACCTGCTTGCGTGAGGGCGGCCACCAGTTCGTGATTCACCGAACCGGCCAGCACCTTGACGACAGCGTCCATGGTTTCGGGGGTGGTCACGCGCAACCCGCCCACAAAGCGGCTTTCGATACCGCGCTCGGTCAGGAACCGGGTCATCTGCTTGCCGCCTCCGTGAACGACAACGACGGCGTGGCCGGACTCCGCGGTCTCAGCAATCTGCGAGGCCAACTGACGCCGCGATGCCGGATCGTCCAGCAGGGTCCCCCCTAGTTTCACCAGGATCTTCACAGCAGCCCTTCCGTCTCGTCCAGCCCGAACATCAGGTTCATGTTCTGGACGGCTTGGCCTGCCGCGCCCTTCACCAGGTTGTCGAGGCAACTGACGACAACCGCCCGCCGCGTGGCCGGATCGAAGACCAGGCCGATGTCGCAGAAATTGGTCCCCCGCACGCTGTGCAGATCGGGGGCGTGGCCGGCCGCGTACAGGCGGACGAATGGCTCGCCGGCATAGGCCTTCTCGTAGACGGCGAGCAGGTCGCGGGCGGACTCGATGCCGGGCGCCCGGAAGTAGATCGTCTCCAGGATGCCGCGATCGAGCGGGAGCAACTGCGCCGTGAAGCAGAACTGGCTCTCCTCCAGGCCGGACACCAGCAGCACTTCCGGCACATGGCGGTGATGCAGAATCGAATACGCGGAGAAGTTCCCGGTCACCTCGCAGAAACTCGTCTTGAGACTGGGCTTGCGGCCCGCGCCGCTGGCCCCGGATTTGGCGTCGCAGATAATGCCCGCGTCCAGATCCACGACGCCGGCCTTGACCACGGGCAGGATCGCCAGGTTCGCGGCGGTCGGGTAGCAGCCTGGATTGGCGATCAGGCGGGCGTTGGCCACCTGATCCCGATTGACCTCGGGCAGGCCGTACACGGCTTCGTCGAGCAGGGCCGGCTGCGAATGCGTCTCCTTGTACCAGCGCTGGTATCGCTCCACGGTCCGCAGGCGGAAGGCGCCGCTGATGTCGATGACCTTGGCGCCGGCCTCCAGCATTTCCGGCGCGAGTTCGATGGAGACTTCCGGCGGAGTGGCCAGGAATACGACGTCGAGACTGTGCGACTTCACCGCTTCGGCGGAGCAGGGCGCCCGCTCCGGCTGGCGCACTCCGATCGGCTGCGGGCGGTCGCCCGCATCCGCGCGGTGCTCGAGCAAGACTGGAGTTGCATTGGGGTGACGGGTGAGAAGCGTCACCAGTTCCGCGCCGCTGTAGCCTCGAAAACCGACAATGCCTGCCCGGACGGCCATTGGTTAATTATTCATCTCCATGAATAAATATACCACACCGATTGGTCGGTAGTGGCGGGAGGTTGATTATGCGGGGGGGGGGTGGGGAGGCAGTCCGCTAAAAGTTGGTTGAGCCCCTCAGCCCCGGCATCAGAAACACTTCGTGGGGGCAGGAAGGCGTTACGTGTCGGTCGACCCCTCATTGGGCCCATCGGCAAGGGCCTTTGGATAGTTAGAAGCGATGAACGCTTGGACCTCATCAGTGAAGTTTTCACCGCGCAATATGCGTTCTCCTCCGCCAGCCAAAACGACATGTAATACGGGCGATCCAGATGCGTCTTTCGTTATACGGAATGCCTTCCCATCCTGCAGCGCCATGGGAACCACAAGTGGTCGCTCGCCTGCACGTATGCGAGCCAAATACCGATCAGTCTTCTCTAGGTTCTGGGCGAGAGCGCTCAGGAATCGCCTGGCATGATCGCGTGTTAATGTGATACCGAACAGTGGCTCAACGCGTCCATCCGGCGGAAGCCTATCACCCAAGGCGATACGTACGTCTTGTTCATTTGAGCTGATCTGGGCAACGCTACAGTACGCGTACTTTACACGCCCAAGAAGATCGACCTCTGGGACCTTCACCATGGTCAAGATTTCCTCATCGGACTCCTTGGGGCCGTAAGGATCGGCGTTGCTGTTGTCTTCAGGCATATTTACACTCCGGATTGTTGGTAACGGTGACGACAGAGCGAATCTGGGGCGGTGCTCCTGAATCCGCAATGTTCTTAGCTAATCGCCCTTTTGCCGTGGTGGTGTACACAATATTGCCCGACGCCATGGCGGTGTCCACTGTGCCCTTGGGATCGATGCGCGACAGCGCTTCTAGTTCTTCCTCAAAACTCGGGACCTCCAAGGGTAGTGCGTCGGCATCGAGACCGTTGATCAAAGTCAAGAATGGTGAAAAGCGAATCTCAAGATTCACGTCGTATGCTCGCGCCACCTGAAGAAGAGTCGTGACGGTAGGAGGTGCCTCGTTCGGGTCTTCGAGACGGAACACCCATGACGGGGACTTCCCCATTTTCCGCGCCAAACTGGGCCGACTCAATCGCCGCTGCTCCCGGATAGCCCGGATTTGGGCGGCGATCTGCGTGCGCACTGTTTCTTCGACAAATGCATCGCGATACTCTTTACTATCCTTGAAGTTTTCAAGGATTTGGCTGCCTACGGAAGACGTGCCTAGTGATTCGTCTGGGATCCCAGAGAACGAGCTTTCTGTTGTCATCTGCATTCTTCAGAACTCTCGAAGGTAGAACACCTTTCTCAATCGCGCCATATAGAAGGGTTACTTCTCTTCTGGCGGGGCCATAGAAACAGATCGGGCGGTACTGCGACCCAGCGGAAACGACCCGCAGCTCAAAGAGATCGGGCCAGCCAGACAGCGCGCTAACGTACTGCTCTGGCCATACCGGTACCGAGCGCATATAGAGTATCCGCGCATCGATCTTGGCACCTGCCTTCACCGGCAGCGAGTCTAGCCACGCCCGAATGGGGTTGCCTCCACGCCCGTCCAAGAAGTCGTAAAACGTCCACGTGTTCATGCTATCAGGAAATCCTGACGAGAGCAAACTCTTTTCTCTTGACAACTCGTCAGGAAATCCTGACAATGGTTTTATTGAGATGAAAACAAAAGGCCAACAGCCCCTAGTCGTGAAACCGGAACTGCTGGCCTTCGCTTTTTCTTGCCCCCGTAACTCAGTCCGGATAGAGTTTCCCGCTGCTAACGGGAAGGTCGTCAGTTCAAGTCTGACCGGGGGTACCAGATTAGTCAGCCCCGCTGGAAGCTGCTACTTCCAACAGGGCCTAGCCTCGGGCCGGAGCCAAAGGCAGGGTTGCTACACCCACTGTCATTTTGGCTGCTTCGCCCGAAGAAAGCAAGGCCAGAATGACCTGCCACAACTGCCGAATCGATGCCAGGAAGAACGGAAAGCGCCCGGACGGGCTCCAGCGGTTCCGGTGCCCTCAGTGCAGTAAGACTTTCAGCGAACCCAAGGACTTTGGTGTGATCGGACATAAACAGATCGACAACGAGAAGGCGCTTCTGGCGCTCCGCCTGATTGTCGAAGGAAACAGCCTGCGTGCAGCGGCGCGGATCAGTGGGCTCGACCGGGGCACGGTCCTAAACTTACTCGTGAGGGCCGGTGAGCGGTGCGAAGCGCTACTGGCGACCAAAATCCGTAGCGTCCCGGTCGACGACGTTCAAACGGACGAGTTATGGGGATTCGTGGCCAAGAAGCGGACCAATCGTCACGGCGGCGAGAAGAATTTTGCCGAGATCGGTGATGCTTGGATCTTTGTTGGGATGGAACGCGGGACCAAGTTGGTTTTGGCCTACGAACTCGGAAAGCGGACGATCTCGTCCGCTACTCGGTTCATGCACAAGTTGGCCGATGCGACGGACCCGAGCAAGCGATTCCAACTCACCACGGACGGACTGAACGCCTACAACTACGCCGTGGGAACCGTTCTCGGCGACCGCGTCGACTACAGTCAGTTGGTCAAAGTCTACACGCAGGAAACCCCGGAAAACCAGCGGCGCTACAGCCCCGCCAAGTTCGCTGAGGCGCACAAGACACCGGTTTACGGGAACCCCGACGAGGCGCGGATCAGCACATCGCACATCGAACGGCAGAACCTCACGATGCGGATGTGCATGCGCCGCCTAACCCGCTTGACCAATGCCTTCTCCAAGAAGTGGGAGAATTTGAAGGCGGCTCTGGCGCTCCACTTCGCCTACTACAACTTCTGCCGGAAGCACCAGACCATCAAGACGACACCTGCGGTGGCGGCTGGCATCACTGATCGCGTGTGGACAATGGCGAACCTGTTGACCGCATAGGCCGTAAGGGGCTAAATCGCCATGAGATTGGATTCGACGTATACTCGTAGTCGTGAACCTGTCCTTTCTCTCACTGTCCACTTTCGACGAGAAGAAGGCAACGCAGGCGGCAGCGCATCTCCTTCACCGTGCGGACGGGGAAACAATGAAGTACATGCTTCTGATCAAGCTCCTGTACTTGGCTGACAGGGAAGCCTTGGTGACATGGGGTCGCCCAATTGCCGGAGGCGAGTACTTTTCCATGAAACTAGGCCCAGTGCTGAGTGAAGTTCTCGAACTCGTGAATACAGACCCAGAAGAGGTGAAGCCGTCGTTCTGGACCGATCACATCGTTCAGACCGGCCGGTATTACGTGTGCCTGCAGGCCGATCCTGGCGACGGCGAACTGTCGGAGGCGGAGCAGAGGCTACTGGACAAGATCTACGAAGAGTACGGACATTATGACCCATTCGCCCTTGCGGCTTTGCTGCACGAGATTCTGCCCGAGTGGGAACGTCGAGACAGCGGACGTTCGCCGATCTCCCTGAGGGCAATCTTTGAAGCCCAGGGCCGTTCTGCAGCAGAGGCCACTGAAGTTGAGAAGAGCCTGCGGGCTCTGGCCAAGATTGACGAGAGGTTTGCAGCGCGCTGAAATGGGTGCTACCACAATTCTTGGGCGTGGCGGCACCTTTGTTCTGCCTAAGAGTATTGATCAAGTCGAGCACTTGTGGGTCGTGTTGACGGAACCGCAAGTAGATGGCTCTGCAGTTTGCGTGAACATCACAAGCCGCGTTGTGCATTGCGACACGACTGTCGTTCTGGCGATGGGTGACCACCCATTCATCACAAAAGAGTCCATTGTCTTCTTTTCCGACGCGCGCCACATCAATCTGCAACGGGTTTGTAAAGCAGTCGCGGGACAGGTGCCCCGATCAGGAATTCACGCCCCGTGTTCACCAAGTCTTCTGGAGCGGATTGAGGATGGCCTTCTGCTGTCGCCACACACTAAGAACGAGATCAAGCAATACTGCTCGAACTTGTGGGGCAAGCCAATACCTCGCAGGGTATCCTCTTCTGTGGGACCCCAACCCCTGAGACCGCCACTCAAGTGAACCGCCAAGCCCCTGCATAACCAACCAACATAACCTCCCGCCACTACCGATTGGTCGCATCGTTGGCTAGCGCAGCTTGAACTGCCAGTCGACCTGTTTGGCCAAATCCGTGTCGCGTGCCGCGCGGAGGAACTCCAGGATCGGCGCCAGATTCGTGCCCAGATACTTGCCGCCGGGAGGGTAGAGCAGGACCCGGGAGTACCCACCGCCGGAATGGGCGAACTTCTCGGCCGCTCCCGTGTGGATCTCGAAACGCCCGTTCAGGTTCACGAGTTGGTATTCCAGTTCCGCCAGGCCCGCGTCGAGGTACTTGCGGTCGCGTGAAAGCTCGTAGGCTTCCGCGAGCAATTGCAGAACCAGGCACGTGGCGCCCTGGTGCTTCAGCGAGGGCAGTTCCTTGTAATAGAACACCCCGTTGCGGTTGCGCCCGTTCGCGATCAGGTCGTCGGTCTCCGCCAGCACGAGCCTCTTGACCGATTCATCGGGCACGTAGCGGTAGTAGCGAGCCAGGGAAACCAGGGTGAGGCTCTTCATAAACAGGACGCGCACCAGGCTGTGGTCGGTGTAGGGCTCGATCAGGCCGGGGTAGTCCTGGCGCCAGCGCTTGAACACGTCGACGATGGGCAGGCAGGCGTCCAGATACTTCCGGTCGCCGGTCTCGCGATACAAGGCCAGCATGGCTCGCATGGCCCATCCCAACTCGCGTGTGCTCGACTGTGCCGGATCGCGATATCGCGGCAACCGAAGAAACCGCAGAATGTTGTCCCCGATTCCCAGCGCCGCGTGCAGGGCCTCCTCGTCCCCGAAAAAGTGATACGCGTCGATCAGGCCTTCCACCCACTGGTGCGAGGGGCCGACGCTACCGGTGACGTGCCGAGCGGAGTGTGCGATGTGGCCGCCGCGCAGGTCGTCCCGCGACGAGACATGAGCAATATCGACGTCGCGCCAGTGGCGCGCGTTGGCGAAGGCGTAGTCGAGGAAGCGGCGCTCTCCCGTGCGTGCGTATTGCAGAAATAGGTGGTGGGCGAAGTCGTACTCGTTGTTCAGCCAGACCACGTCGCCGCGGCCGCGGCCCTGGCCGGTGTAGCCCCAATCGACCTCGTCGCCGAAATTCCAGATTCCGGTGCCGACGGGCCGATTGTCCAGGATGTCGTAGACAAGAGCGTCGATGCGGCGGCTAGCCGGTGCGCCGAACATGCGGTCGTCCCACACTGCGCAGCGCTCGAACCAGGAGGGTTCGAATTGCGGGATGTCCGGGATCTGGTATTGCAGGGAGCGCGACGAGATCTCCGCCGTGGGCATGTCCGGCGCGTGAAAATGCAACATCATCTGATGGGTCTTGGCGGCGCCGAGTGGGAACGATAGCGGCTCCTTCTGCGCTGGATAGAACGCAAACAGGATTCGGCCGGGCGTCACCTCCATCGCCTTCGGGAAGTTCTGTTGGGCCTGGCGGAGGGTGACGGCGAGGCCGGCATCGCCGTTCGTCCAGGCGGACCAGAAATCGCCCCAGTACGATTGAAACGCGTGCTCGACGCCGTGGAAGCGGAACTCGGTAGGACCGAAGCTGAAGGAGAGCGGGCTCGCGGATTCCTTGATGGTGCTGGCGTAGTGGCCATGGCCCATTCTCAGCCGGGCGTTCCCGCCGGGAGACGGAGCGTTCCAGTCCCAGGAGTCGACCAGGGTTTCCTTCGGCCCTCGCGCCAGGAGCACTCGGTAGTCCAGGGTGGCGTAGGATTTGCCGGCCCAGAAAGTCAACTCGGCGCTGAAGTCGAACGGCGCTTCCGCGGTTCCGTGGCGGCCGCTGACCCGGACGACGGCCGCGAGGGGTCCGGATTCTTTGACCTCCAGTTTGACCGGCCCCGCGTCCGCGGTCGAGAAGTTGCGGTCGGCGATGCGAAGGGTGAAGCCCGACGAACGCTGCCAGACGGGTTTGCCGTGGAGGCGCACGTCCAGTAGCGGGAAGAAGCCGTTCGCTGTGATGCTGGCCTGGAGCGGACCCGTGTCGATTTCGAGGGAGCCGTCGGCGCGCTTCCGAACCAGGTTTCGGGTGACGGAGGGAGACGCGGCCCCGGTGCGCCAGGAAATTTGCTTGCCCCGGTTGCCCGGCAGGTCGACGAAGCTGCGCACGAACATCCACCGGATGGCGCCGTCGGGCCACCGTCCGGCAACGCTTGCCTGCACCGGTAGGGCGCGCGAGCCGTCGAACAAGCCGAACTGCGAGGCGTCGCGCAACAGTCCTTTGGGAAAGGGCATGCCGAAGGCGACGGGTTCGGCGGCCCGGTCGAACTTGGAGATCTTCTCGAAGGTGAGGACGCCTTCTTCAGCCGCGACGGCGGTCGCGAACGAAAGGAGAGAGGTCAGCAGAAAGGCGCCGCGCATGACGCCATTTCATCACGCCGGCCGGTGGGACTCCAGCCGGATGCGAGCAGAGTCTTGTTCTCCTAGCAGCCAATGACAAACAACAAGGGTGGTCAGGCAGCCTCGGAACCCTTTTGCATCTGCTCCAGGAACCTGCGGATGAGGGGATTCCCAAGTGCGCGTTCCCACTGGAGCTTCCGAGCCTCCTCTTCCCCCAAGCGGGTTCGCTCTTCAAGGAGTTGCCGTTGGATCTTCGTCTTCATCTCCGTGCAGTCAAATTCCTTCGCCCGTGTCATGCTCGATAACCTCTCTCGGTGAGTGAATTCGGATCTCTCGTCGGCCTACTTCCTCCGCATCTCCACGGATCGGGGATCAAGCTGCCCCAAAACCGCCTGAACCGATTCGAGCGCCAGTGCCAACTCTCGCAGGACCAACTCACTGGTCACCAGCTTAAAGCGACCGGCGGACACCTCATCGAAGAACGAGCGGCTTGCGTCCAGAAACTCATCGTCATAGCAGCCTCCAAACACCGAAGTGTCGGCGTGAACGCGGAGGCGCTTCATCAGTTTCCAGTGTACGCGCACGTTGGTCGCGCAAATGAGACCAAAGCGGGGACCAAAGTCCCCTCGCACGCTCACGCGTGCGCCACGATCAATGTTCGCATCGCGCGCCTGTATCGCGGCAACGGCCAACGGCGGCGGTGCGCTTACTGTGCACGGAGCTTTCGAGGTTTGACTGGATCGATCCCTGGCTCGATGAGAAGAAGCTGGTGCCGGGTACAGCGGTGGTCTAGTGAGGCCGCAGACAGTCTCCATCGAGCGCCGAACGCGCTTCCACAGCCTGGCCCTGACCGCGGCCGGAGACCCCTCAGGGCAGGAGCGGTTCGCGGGGGTCGTCGGTCATTGGTGCTTCTCCGATTGCATCTGGCGGATGAAGCCGGAGATCGCGGCGAGGGTCAATGGCTGAGCTTCGCGGTGGGGGGTGTGCCCACAACCGGCGATCCAGAGCGTGGAGCCGAGGCGAACCTTTTGTGCGATGTGATCAAGTTGCGCTTCCGTTCCATACTCATCGTCCCGGCCTTGGATCGCCAGCACCGGACAGGTGATGTGCGGGAGACGGTCGAGGATTTGGAACTCGCGGAACCCGGACGAGAGCCAGGTCTCAGACCATCCCCGAAAGACCGCTTCCGCCTTTTCGCCGTGATACCGGGACAAACGCTCGGGCAGATCGGTCGTCCGGTAGCGATGCACCGTGTCGCGAATGCCGGAAAGACCGAATTCTTCGACAAAGACGTGGGCTGCCTCCGTCACCACGCCGCGAACCCGAACCTCGCGGGGCGGCGCTGCGGCAAACCTCAGGGCGATGGTGCCGCCGTCACTATGGCCAATCAGATAGACATCGTGGACACCGACGGCCGCGAGCAGTTCCGGGAGAAGCACCGCCGCTTCTTCCTCGAGATAGGAGGCGGGCCAGGGAAGGGGCCGGGCCGAAGACCGCCCATAGCCCCATCGGTCGTACACCAAGCCCGGCAGGTTGACGGCGGCGCAAACCTCATCGGGAAAACGGCGCCACAACTCCGCACTACCGAGCCCCTCGTGGAGAAAGACCAGAACCGGCGAGGCCGTTCCGGCGGGAATGCCGCGAACCCACAGTTCGCGCCCGGCAACGGCGATTTCGCGGTCGAGATGCATCTACTGCAACAAACGGCCCTGCCGCAGGAAGGCGGGGACTTCGAGGTCGTCGGGGTCGAAGTCGAGTTCGATGGAGGCCGGTTCGGGCGCTGGCGGTTCGGGCTCCCGCGCCTCCTCCTGGGCCATCATCGGCGTGGGAAACGGAGTCGCCGCCGGAACCTCGACCGTGGCGGCGCTGTTGAACGATGCCGCGGCGGCCGCGGACTTTCCCTTGATCTCCGGCGTCGCGGTCTTGCGGGACGGCACGGGATGAGTCTCGGGCTGGAATCCGGTGGCGATCACCGTCACCTTGACGGCATCCCCCATCGCCTCGTTGATGATGACGCCGAAGTTCACCATGACGTCCTCATACTCGGCAGCCGAGCGGACGATCTCGCAGGCCTCGTTGACCTCGTGGAGGCCGAGTTGCGACGACCCGGTGATGTTGATCAGGATGCCGCGCGAGCCCTTGATGCGCGAGTCCTCGAGCAGGGGGCAACTGATGGCGCGGCGCGCCGCTTCCACGGTTGCTGTCTCGCCGCGAGCGGTGGCAGTCCCCATGACGGCGTACCCCATGCCGGCCATGGTGGCCTTGATGTCGGAGAAGTCGCGGTTGATCATGCCGGGCGTGACCATGATGTCGCTGATCCCCTGAACGGCCTGGCGAAGGATGTCGTCGGCGACGCGGAAGGACTCGGTGAAGCTGGTGCCTTTCGGCACAAGGCTCAAGAGCCGGTCGTTGGGGATGGCGATGACGGTGTCAACCGTCGCGGCCAGATCGGCGAGGCCCGCATCGGCCGAGCGCATGCGGCGAGAGCCTTCGAACCGGAAGGGCTTGGTCACGACGGCGACGGTGAGAGCCCCGAGTTCCTTGGCCAGGGAAGCCACCACCGGAGCGGCGCCGGTGCCGGTGCCGCCGCCCAGGCCGGCCGTCACGAAGGCCATATCCGTACCTTCGAGCATCTCGCAAATCCGGTCCGTATCCTCGAGGGCGGCCTGGCGTCCGACGTTGGGATCGGCGCCCGCGCCAAGGCCCCCGGTGATTTTTCCGCCGATCTGAATCTTGTTCGGGACATTGGTGGCAAGCAATGCCTGCATGTCCGTATTGAGGGCATAGAACTCGACGCCCTCCACGCCTTCGGCCACCATACGCGCGACGGCGTTGGAGCCTCCCCCGCCGACGCCGATCACCTTGATGCGCGCGCCGCGGAATTCTTCCTGAATTTCGTACTTCAACGCGTCCATTTGAGGATCCAGCAAGTTCATGTACTCTCCTTGTTTCGTCAGCGTGCGGTGGCGCGGGCCAGCCAGGGCAGCACCGGTTTGCGCTTCCGCTCTTCTTCGGACCTCGACCCGAGCTTGGCCGAATACATCATCAACCCGGCCGCGGTCGTCCAGACCGGATCGTCGATTTCATCCGGCCAATCCTTCACCCCGTTTGCCAATCCTTTGCGCGCACTGCAGGGCAGCACCGCCTCCGCCATGTCGCAGAGGCCGGCCAGGCGGGCGGTCCCCCCGGCCAGCAGCATTCCGCCGAGCAGCGACTGATCGAGTTGGGCCTCGCCGAGGTCGCGGCGGACCAGGCGGAACAACTCGGCGGCGCGGGACTCGAGAATGGCGTTCAGCTTGCGCAGAGGTGCTTCCCGCGCTTCCTGCCCGTCGCGCGACGGGACCTCGATCAACGTGCGGTCCGGTGTCTGCGCCGATAGCGCCGATCCGTATTCTTCCTTCAGCAACGCGGCGTCGGCCGAGGTCGTGCGAAGGCCGTACGCGACATCGGTGGTGAAATGATGCCCGCCCACCGGGATGGTGCCCACCAGAAACAGAGAATCGCCGAAGTACACGACCATGTCGCTGGTGTGCGCGCCGATGTCGATGAGGACGACCCCTTCCCGGCGCTCGTCGGGCATGACCGAGGCAAAGCAGGCGGCCATGGGCTCGAGGACTGTCTCCTGAACTTCGAGGTGCGCCAGATTCGCCGCGCCGACCAGCAACTGGTGTTCCTGCTCAGACACGGTGATGACGTAGACGTGGGCTTCGAGGCGGGAACCCTGCATGCCGCGCGGATCGCGGTGTCCGGGATGATCGTCGACGGTGAAGTCCTGCAGGGCAACGTGCAGCACCATCCGGTCTTCGTTGAGGCTGACCTTGGCGGCGCGCTGGGTGACGCGGCCGATGTCGCGCAGATCGATCTCGCGGCGGCGTCCGAAGTCGAGATAGGCACGGCTGTGGCCGCCCCGCACGGTCGGCCCGGCGATGCCGAGGACCGCTCCTTCGGCCGAGACGCCGCCTTCGCGCTCCGCCTCGCGAACGGCGTGCAGGATGGAATCGGCCACCGCGCGCTGGTCCGCTACCCGGCCTTTCACCCATCCGTCGGAAGGGCTCTGGCCGTGTCCCACAAAGCGCAGGGTTCCGTTGTTTACAACACCGATCACGCACCGCGTGAACGCGCTTCCGGGATCCACCCCCACGGCGAGAACCTGTTTCTGTGACTTCGACATCGATTTGCCTCGTTACTCGGACGGATGCGATCTTCTGGCGATGATGCGGTTGTCGAGCCGCAGATCGAACCAGTCAAACTCCGGAGTGCGTTTGCGAATTTCCGGATAGTGCGCAAGGAAGGTTTCGAGCCGCCGGGTATGGCTGCGCTCACCAAGAAGCAACTCCACTTCCTTGTCGCCGATCTCCGCCGACACGCGGACATCGCGGGCGGCGAGATCGACCTCGGTGACGGTCAGCGATTTGGTCAGCGGACCGAAGTCTTTCAGCAGACGGAGCATGCGGGCCACCTTTTCGCGGCGTTCGGGTTCGGTCTGGCGTTCGTGGACGCCGCCCAGGATCGGGAAGGAGAAGTTCCCGCGGTCGGGCTGCTGCATAATCACTCCCTCGCGATCGATCAGGGCCGGCCGGGCCGCCTTGGACTTGACCGGATCGGCGGAGAGGCGCACGAACGCGACCGGAGTCCGTTCTTTGACGCGGACCACGATGCGGTTGGGCCACAGGCGCGAGACGCTCGCGTCTTCCACCCAGTCGACGGCGAGCAGGTGGCGGCGGCGTTCGGAGATGGGCATCAGAAGGATGTTCTTCCCAAAATCGTCGGCGAAGACCTGAATGATCTTGTCGCGGGAGGCGTAGGCGACGCCCTGCACGATGAAGTCAGCCGATTCGTAAGCTTCGGAAGGCGAGCCGACCATGATGAAGCGCGGATCGTCGAGGACGTAGGCCTGGAGAGCGCGCACGGCGAGCAGGGCGGCGAGGACAACCGAGAACCACATTCCGGCTTTCAGCCAGACGCGCCAGCCCCAGCGGGGGGGATCTTTCTTCTTTGGGGTGGTCATGAGAGGACTCCGGGGGAGCGAGTCACGGGTTTCGGCAGGGCTCGGGCGTTTGGATCTGAAGGCATTGCGCTAGCACCAGAGACGCCACCGCTGCCTGAAGGCCGCGGGTCAGATTGGGTAGTGGAGCGCGGGTCGGAGGAAAGCGCCGGCCCGCTCCCTGACGGTCGCGGCTCAGAAGGTCGCGGCACGGATGACGTATTGGGGCCCGGGGCGGGTGAGGCTGCGGACGTGAGACTGGAGAGGATCAGGTCTCCGGCCTGGGAGATGCTGCCGGCTCCCAGGGTGACTACCAGATCGCCTTCGCGGACGTTGGCGGCCACGGCCTCGACGCCCGCGGATAGCGTGCCGACGAACTCGACCGAGCGATGGCCGAAGGCCCTCATGCGCTCGGCGAGGGCCGCGCCGGTGACTCCTTCGATGGGCGGCTCCGAGGCTGCATAGATCTCGGTAAGGTAGACATGGTCTGCCTCGTGAAAGGCGCCGGCGAATTCATCCATCAGTAAGTGCGTCCGCGTGTACCGGTGGGGCTGGAACAGGACATGCACCTTGCGATACCCACAGCCGCGAGCGGTCTCCAGCGTGGCGCGGATCTCGGTCGGATGATGGCCGTAGTCGTCCACGACGGTGACGCCGGCGGCCTGGCCGCGAATCTGGAAACGGCGGTCGACGCCGCGGAAGGCTTCCAGTGCCGTCCGGATCTTGTCGGGTTCCTGCCCCAGTTCCAGAGCTACGGCGACAGCCGCGGTCGCGTTCATCACGTTGTGCTCACCGGGCACGTTGACCTTAAACTCACCCAGGTCCCGGTCTCGCGTCCGAAGCGTGAACCGGCTCGCGAACGCTTCCCTCCGGATGGAGGAAATCTCCAGGTCCGCCTGGGCCGTGCGGCCGTAGGTCACCACGCGGCGGCGAACTTCGGGCAGCAGCGAGCGCACGTTCGGGTCGTCGAGGCAGAGCACCGCAACGCCGTAGAACGGGACCTTGTTCACAAACTCGGAGAAAGCGCGGCGGATGGCGGCGAAGTCTTTGTAGTGGTCGAGATGCTCGTGATCGATATTGGTGACCACGGCAACGATGGGGGCGAGCTTGAGAAACGAGCCGTCGCTTTCGTCCGACTCCACCACCAGCAACACGCTCTTGCCGACGCGGGCGTTGGTCCCTCCAATCGTGCTCAGGCGCCCGCCGACGATGACGGTCGGATCCAGGCCGAGTTGATCCAGAACCGTGGCCGCCATGGAGGTGGTGGTGGTCTTGCCGTGGCTGCCGGCGACGGCGATGCCGTATTTGAGGCGCATCAGTTCCGCCAGCAGTTCGCCGCGCGGGATGACGGGAATACCCAGACGCCTGGCTTCCAGCACCTCGGGATTCCGCTCATCGATGGCGGAGCTGACCACCAGAACCTTCGCGCCGGTCACATTCGCGGCCGAGTGGCCCTCGGAGACGGTCGCGCCGAGCGACTCCAGACGGGCCGTAATCGGGCTTCGCTTCAGGTCGGAGCCGGAGATGGCGTACCCCAGGCTCAGGAGCACTTCGGCGATGCCGCTCATGCCGATGCCGCCGATTCCGGTGAAGTGCAGACGCTGGGGACGAAAAAACATTTCTTTGAAGTATTGTTCCGGCTTCCGATGGTCGCTGTCAACGGCTATTCATCGGCCCCGCCCAAGGGATTCGAGCAAATCGGCCGCACGGGAAGCCGCCCCCCGGCGCGCCAGACGGCGCGCGGCCTGGCCCATGGACTCGAGCCGATCCGGCTGAGCGGCCAATTCGGAGACGATTTCGAAAAGCCGCGGGCCGGTCATGCCGGCGTCCAGAACCATGCGGGCGGCCCCGGCACGCTCCATGGCTGCGGCGTTGTGGCGCTGGTGGTCGCCCGTCGCGAACGGAAAGGGCACGAGAACCGAGGGCCGCCCCGCGGCCGCGAGTTCCGCGACCGCGCCGGCGCCCGAACGGCTGACCACCAGGTCGGCCGCCGCGTAAGCGTTCGGCATGTCGTCAATGAACGGCACGATCTCTCCTTCCACGCCACTTTCCGCGAACCGTTCGCGAATCGAGGCGGATTCGTCCTTGCCGGTCTGGTGCACCAGCCTCAGGCGCAAGCCGGACTGGCGGAAGAGCGGCCAACTCTCCATCGCCGCCCGGTTCAGCGTGCGGGACCCACGGCTTCCGCCGGTGATCAGCACGTTCAGCCAGTCCCCTGGCTTTTTCGGCGCGACGGAGAAGAACTCCTCCCGCACGGGAAGACCCGTCAGTTCCCACTTGCCCGGCGGGAAGTCTCGCGCCGTCTCTTCAAAAGCGATCAACGTCTTGGCCACATGCCGGCCCAAGCGCAGGTTGGTGACTCCCGGCTTCGCGTTCGGCTCCATGGCCACGACGGGCACCCCGCGCAACAACGCCGCGATGACGGTCGGCCCGGCCACGTACCCTCCCATGCTGAACACGCCGGCCGCCTGCCACTGCCCCAGCCAACGCCAGATGCGGGCGGCGCCGGCCGGGAGTTGGACCGCCGTTCTCACCTTTCGCGCCAAGCCTACTCCCATCAGGCCTCCGATGCCAACGAACTCCAGGGGAAAGCCGTGGCGGGGAACCAATTGTGCTTCGAACCCGTCCCGGGTCCCGACAAAGCGGCACTCGTGGCCGCGCCGCCGCAATTCGCTGGCGACGGCGACCAGCGGAACCACATGGCCGCCCGTTCCGCCGCCGGCCATGACAAAACAGAGACTCGCGCCGTCCGACATAGATACCAAGTACCCAAAGGCAGGCTGTGCGCCACGCCCTTCCGAGCGGTCCGCCAGCTCTACCAATACACGGCCCTTCGATCGGCAAGGCCGGGCTTCGCCCGCCATGGGGAACTGAAGTTCCCCTGCACGCTGGAAGCGTGCGCCACCGAGCGTCGAGACGAGTCTCGACGCGGCAGACTCGAGAGTCTGCGCCACGGATATGCGATTCACAAGCCGGCCTTCGGCCCCTACAGTCCGGGTGCAAGAAGCCAAACTCCAGGGGCGGACTAAAGCCCGCCGCGGCCTGAAGACCGCCCCACCACATCAGGAATGCTCGCTGACATTCATCAGGATCCCCATTGCCGCCATGGTGGCTACCAGGGAACTGCCGCCGGCGCTGATCATGGGCAGCGGAAATCCTTTGGTCGGCCCCATTCCCAAAACGACGCTGATATTGATCAGCGCCTGCAAGACCACCATGGTGGTCAATCCAATCGCCAGATAGCGGGCGAAATCGTCCTCGGTGTCGAGGGCGATGCGAAACCCCCGCCAGAGAATGAACCCAAATCCCGCCAACACTCCCACCGCGCCGATCATTCCCCACTCTTCGGCGATCACCGCGTAGATAAAGTCCGTGTGGGCTTCCGGCAGATAGAGCAGTTTCTGTTTGCCCTGCATCAGACCGAGGCCGGCCACGCCGCCTGCGCCGACCGCGATCTTCGATTGCTCGGCCTGGTAGTTGGTGTCTTTCACGGACATCGCCTTGCGCAGGTGGCCGCGAATCCAGCCGAAGCGGTCGACTTTGGCCACGAACTCGTACCTGGGGTCTACAAACTGAATGACGCGGGCGAGGCGATAGGGCTTCATCGCAATCAGCACGCCGCCGCCGAGAAGGCTGAAGCCAACCAGCGCCAGGAAGTAGCGCCGGTCGAGACCGGCCACGTAGAACAGGACGGCCGCGGTGAGCGCAATCAGCACGCCGTAACCCAGGTCGGCGACGGCCACACTCAGGATGATCAGTCCGACGGCCAGGAAGGCCGGACGCACCGTGTGCTTGTCGTTGATCGCTCTCGCCCGTTTGGCGATGAAGTACGCAAGAAAGATCACGACCGCGGGCTTGGCGAACTCCGAAGGCTGCAGGTTGATGCCAAAGCCGAGATTCAGCCAGCGGTGTTTGGCTCCCAGAGCGTAGGCGACGCCGAGCGAGATGATGGCTCCGCCCAAGGCGGCGAACGCGACCACAGGGCTCTGCAACAGGCGGTACGGCAACCGCTTGAACAGCATCATGGTGGCCAGGCCCAACAGCAGGAAGAGCCCCTGGCGGAGAGCGAAATGGCTGGCCGACCCGTATTTGAGCTCCGCCATGACCGATGAGGCGCTGTAGACCATCAGGAGGCCAAAGCAGGTCATCACGACGGTGGTGTAGAACAAGGTCCGGTCGGTCTTGGCCAGTTGCGGCATTCAATTCTCCTTCAGACTCATCACCAGTTGTTTGAAAACCTGTCCCCGGTGCTCATAGTTGCGGAACTGATCGAAGCTGGCGCAGGCCGGCGCGAGCAGAACCGTGTCGCCGGGAACCGCACTGTCCCGGGCGATGCCCACCGCCTGATCGAGCGACCCGGCGTCGATCAACACGGTGTAAGGTTCGAGTTGGGCGGCAATCTTCGCCGACGCGGCGCCCACCAGCAGCACAGCCTTGGCTTTCCGGGCCAGCGGCGGGCCGAGAGGGGTGTAGTCGCTGCCCTTGTCCTTGCCGCCGAGAATCACCCAGAGGCCGCCGTCGAAAGCATCGATGGCCTTGAGCGTTGCGTCGACATTGGTCGCCTTGCTGTCGTTGAAATAGTCGACCCCGTCGAGCGTCCTCACGTGTTCGAGGCGGTGCTCCACTCCGCCGAAGGAGATAATGCCGGACGCGATGGCTTCGAGCGGCGCGCCGGCCAAATGAGCCATCGACGCGGCGGCCAGGGCGTTCTCGACGTTGTGGGAACCGCGCAAGGGGATCCGGTCCACTCCGATGAGACGCTCTCCTTCGATCCACAGCGCGCCGTCCTCCAGCCATGCGCCCGGACGGTGAGGGGCGGTTCGGCTGAACCAGAACGGGTGCGACCGGGCGCCGGCGGCAAAAGCCACACAGGTGGGATCGTCCGCGTTCAGGACCGCGAAGTCCGAAGGGGTCTGGGTGGCGAAGAGCAATCCCTTTGCGGCCGCATACGCTTCAAAGGTGGTGTGGCGATCGAGGTGATCGGGCGTGACGTTCAGGCAGGAAGCGGTGTGGCAGTGGAACGACCGCGTGGTCTCCAACTGGAAGCTGGAAAGCTCCAGCACATTCCACTGTTCGTCGCACGAGGAGTCGACCAGGGTGGAGACGGGCGTGCCGATGTTGCCGCCCACCTGAACGGGAATGTTCGCTTTGCGCAACAAATGCCCGGTCCAGGCGGTGGTGGTGGTCTTGCCGTTCGAGCCGGTGATGCCGATTCTGGGCCCTCGCAGGAACAGCCCGGCCAGTTCCACGTCGCCGACCACGACCGCGCCGCGTGCCCGCGCGGCGGCGATGTCCGGCAAGCCGGCGGGCACGCCGGGAGACAGGACAATCCACTCGGCTTCGTCGAACAGTTCGTGCGACTGCGGTTCAAACCGAACGCCCAAACGCTCGACGAGGGAGGCCGCCAGTGGAAGATCGGCGAGCGTCCTGACATCGGTGGCCGTGACGCGTGCGCCCCGGCCGGCCAGCAATTCCACGGCGGCGGCGCCGGAGCGCTCCATCCCGACCACCAACACCTTGCGTCCGGAAAAGTCCATCGTGGTTATCGCACCTTCAACGTCGTGAGCGCGCACAGCGCCAGAATCAGTCCGGCGATCCAGAAGCGCGCAATCACCTTGCTTTCCTGCCAGCCGAGCGCCTCGAAGTGGTGATGTAGCGGCGCCATCTTGAAGATGCGTTTCTTCCTCAGCTTGTAACTCCCCACCTGGAGAATCACCGAAAGGGCTTCCAGCACAAACACCCCGCCGATGAAGAAGAGCAGAATTTCCTGCTTCAGCAGAACCGCCACCGTGCCCATTGCCGCGCCGAGCGACAGCGATCCGACGTCGCCCATAAACACTTCCGCCGGGTGGGCGTTGTACCAGAGAAAGCCCAGACACGCGCCGGTAAGCGAACCGCAAAAAATCGTCAGCTCGGCGGCACGCGGATTCCGGTCGAGCCCGAGGTAGTCGGCGAAGACGGCGTGCCCGCTCGTGTAGGTGAGGAGGGTCAGGGCGCCGGAAGCGATGACCATCAATCCCGTGGCCAGGCCGTCGAGGCCATCGGTGAGGTTGACCGCGTTGGATGCGCCGACCACCACCAGCACGACAAACAGGAAGAACGGCACGAATGCCAACGGATAGGTCCACGGGTTGGCGAGCAGCGAGGAGATCAGCAGGTCCGGCTTGAAGTCCTTGAGGAACGGGACATTGATGTTGGTCCGGTACACATTGGCCGCGTGCATGACCAGCAAGACGACTCCGACGAGCAGGGCCGCAAGCACCTGAAGCCCGAATTTGCCCCTCACCGTCAGTCCCAGGTTCTGCTTTCTCTGCACCTTCGCGTAGTCGTCGATGAACCCGATCCCGCCGAAGGCCACCATGGCGAACACCGCGACCCACACGTGGAGGTTGCGCAGGTCCATCCACAATAGAGTCGGGACCAGCGTGGACAGGATGATGAGGACGCCGCCCATGGTGGGGGTGCCCGCCTTTTTCTGGTGCGACTTCGGCCCGTCCTCGCGAATATGCTGCCCGATCTGAAACTGGCGGAGTTTGCGGATCAGCCAGGGGCCGAGGACGATACACAGAAACAACGCCGTGAGGCTGGCCGCCGCCGTGCGGAAGGTCACGTAGCGGAAAATGCGGAGCGCGCTCAGGTAGGAGAAGCCGAGTTCGTAGAAGAGATAGTAGAACACCGCGCTTACTCCTTCACCACGCGATCGAGCGCCAACTCCACGCGTACGCCGCGCGACCCTTTGAAGAGGATCGCGTCACCCTCGCGGGCGATGGTTCGAACATAATCGCCCGCCTCTTCGGGCGTCTCAAAGAACGGCCCGCCGGTCTCGCCGGCCAACCACTGCGCCGCCCCTCGGACGCCGACGACCAGGTCGATTCCGCTGGCCGCGACGTAGCGGCCGACCTCCCGGTGGAGGGCGTGCGAGGCGTGCCCCAATTCCAGCATCTCGCCGAGGACGGCAATACGGCGGCGGGCGGGAGTCGCGGCCAGGACATCGGTCATGGCTTTGACGGCGGCGGGATTGGCATTGTAGCAATCGTTCCAGATCGTCATGCCGCGAACCGTCAGGCGCTCTCCACGCATCTTTGCCAGCGCGATCGACCTCGCGCGCTGGGGAAGGCGTTCGACCGGAATCCCGCAGACCTTTGCCACGGCGATGGCCGCCAGCACGTTCATCACGTTGTGGCGGCCGGCCATGGGGATCTCGAAGCGCACGCCATCCACGGCAAAGACGCTCGACTCCAGTCCGGGCTGATAGTGGTCCGCGCGGACGGCGGCATTCGGGGAGAAGCCATAGTCCACGACCGCGCCTGGGTGGATGTCGCGAAACCGGCTCACGCGCTCGTCGTCGGCGTTCAGCACGGCCACGCCGTCTGGGGGAAGCTCTTCGACCAGTTCCCTCTTGGCGAGAGCGATGCCGTCGATCGAGTCGAAGTTCTCGATGTGGGCGTAGCCGACGTTGGTGATGACCGCGACCCGAGGGCGGGCCAGGCGCGCCAACTCGCGGATCTCGCCGGCATGGTTCATGCCCATCTCGAGCACCGCGACGCGGCAATCGTCCGGCAACCGCAGGATCGACAGCGGCACGCCGACATGGTTGTTGAAGTTCCCGATCGTCTTCCCCACCGGCAGTTCTCCCGCGAGCAGGTGAGCGACAGCATCCTTGGCCGAGGTCTTGCCCGCACTCCCGGTGAGGGCAACCACGTCGCCATTCCATAGGGCACGACCAAAGCGCGCCGTCTGCTGGAGGGCGGAGAGAGTATCCTCAACCGGATACGAACGAACGCCGGGATCGGCCGCGCGGGAGACCACGACCGCCGCCGCGCCCTTTCGTGCCGCCTCGGACACAAAGTCGTGTCCGTCATGAGACGGTCCGGAGAGGGCATAGAAGGCATCGCCCGGAACCAGGGTACGGGTGTCGATGCTCCAGCCGGAAACCGAAAGCGGCAGACCCGGCTGGCCGAGGGCCGCCGTCAAATCCAGGGTCATCCGCGCTCCCTGCCGAAGCCGAAGCCGCGCAGAATACCGCGGGCCACGTCGCGATCGTCGAAGTCGATGGTGCGATCCTTCAGGATCTGATAACTCTCATGGCCTTTTCCCGCCAGCACCACGACGTCGCCGGCCGAGGCCTCGCCAATCGCCTTGCGAATGGCGGCCGTGCGATCGGGTTCCACCACATGCCGCACGTCGGTACGGCGAAGGCCGACCAGTGCGTCGTTGATGATGGCCAGGGGGTCTTCGGACCGGGGATTGTCGCTCGTGAGGACGACGAAGTCACTTCCCAGCCCGGCGGCTTGCCCCATCAGCGGGCGTTTCTCGCGATCGCGGTCGCCGCCGCAGCCGAAGACGGTGATGACGCGGCCGCGGGTCAGCTCGCGAGCGGTCGCGAGCACGTTGCGGAGCGCATCGTCGGTGTGGGCATAGTCGACGAAGACGCCAAAGGGCTGGCCTTCGTCCACGCGCTCGAAGCGTCCAGGCACGGCCGTGCAATCGGCGACCCCCGCCGCCGCGGCATCCTCGCTCACGTCCAGCGCCATCGCCGCCGACCAGGCGGCCAGGATGTTATAGACGTTGACACGGCCGGCCAAGGGCGAGCGCACGGTGGTGCGGCGGCCCTCGCGCTCGAGTTCGAACCGCAATCCCTCCAGACTCAGCGTCACATCGACCGCCCGCACGGCGGCCTCCTTCCCTAACCCGTACCACACCGCGCTCGAACCGGCGGGAAGGGGAATCCGCTTCGCATAGAGATCGTCGACGTTCAGGACCATGACCGGCGGCGGCGGCGCGCCGGCGCCCTCGAACAGGCGGCGCTTGGCGGCGAAATAGCGGTCCATGTCGCCGTGAAAGTCCAGGTGGTCGCGGGTCAGGTTGGTGAATACCCCAACCTCGAAGGACACCCCATAGACGCGCCCCAGTTCCAGGGCGTGCGAAGAAACTTCCATCGTTACGTGAGTGCCTCCGATCGAATCGACTCGATCCAGTAGCCGGTGCAGTTCCAGCGATTCCGGTGTCGTGTTCACGGCGCTGAGGATCTCTTCGCCGACGCGATACTGAATGGTGCCCACCAGACCCGTCCGGAATCCGGCACGACGCAGAATCGAATCGATCAGAAAACAGGTGGTGGTCTTCCCGTTGGTGCCGGTCACGCCCGTGAGGTGCAACTTTTCATCCAGCCGTCCGTAGAACGCCTTCGCCGCCACCGCGAGGGCGCGGCGCAAGTGAGGAACCCGGATCCAGGGCCCGCGGAACCCTTCCGGCCGGGCAGATTCGGCAACGACGGCCACCGCTCCCTTAGCCAGGGCATCGACGGCGAAGCGGCGGCCATCGGTCCATTTGCCCTGGAACGCGAAGAACAAACCCCCGGGAGCGACCCGGCGGGAATCGAACTCGAGTCCGAGGATTGGCAGGTTCGGCGCAAGGCCGGAGCCGGTGTCGCTCCAGTCGATCCCCTCGAACAGGCGCTGGAGTGGAATGGGTTGCGCCATGGACGCTACCGCGAAAACTGGACTTTCACGCTGTGGCCCGGCGGCAAAACCGCCCCGGCGGGCGGCATCTGCATGGTTGCACGACCCTTTCCGTTCAACACCACCGGGATGCCGATGGCCGATGCATGCTCCATCACCGCGCGCACGGACTTGCCGGTGAAGTCGGGTACACGCGGGCCGACGACCCCGGGAGGGTCGATCGGCAGGGCCGGACGCGCGGCCTCCGCCATCATGACCGTTTGCACCTGATGATCTGGCGCAGGCTCGGGTCCCGACGTTACGTCCTCGATGTTGGTATCCGGCGGCAGGGCCTCCGGGGGCGCCAGCGTCTCCGGCAGATCCTTGGGCACCTCCAGGACGCGCAGGGCCTCTTGCGTCACTTTTCGAAACAGAGGAGCGGCGACCACTCCACCGTACCCGGCGGAGCCGCCGGATGTTCCATTCAGCGTTACGACCACAACGATGGCCGGCTTGGTAACGGGCGCGAAGCCCATGAACGAAGCGTTGTAGCTATGAGTATAGTGTCCCACCTTGTCGTCGTAGATCTGCGCGGAGCCCGTCTTTCCGGCGGCAGTGTAGCCGTTCAGCCGAGCGGCCTTGCCGGTTCCGTTCAACACCACACCCTCCATCATCTGCCGCATCTGGTGGGCGCGGTCGGGCGACAGGACCGTCTCGCGCCGGCCCAGAGGGATGGTCTCCTCCGGCCCGTCGGCGGCCTGTTTGGCGAGCACCAGGCGCGGCCGGACCAGGAAGCCCCCGTTGGCGATCACCGCGCAGGCCTGGGCCAGTTGGATCGCCGTGGTACTGATTTCATGGCCCATCGGGATAGAGAGGATGGTGTCGCGATTCCACTTGTTGACCGGACGCAGCCAGCCGCCTTCCTCCGCGGGAAGAAGAATCCCGGTCCTGGCGCCGAAGCCGAACTTGCGGACAAACTCGCTTAGTCGCTCTTCGCGAAGCCGGAGCCCAATCTGGGCCGCGCCCACGTTGCTCGACTTGGCGAGAATGTCCATCACCGCCATCGGGCCATAGGCATGCTTGGCCTCATGCAGCACTCGGCCGAACATGGCGAGGACGCCGCACGGAAACACGGTTTCGGGCCTGGCGACGCCCGCTTCCAGCGCGCCGGCAATCGTGAACACCTTGAACACCGAACCGGGCTCGAAGGGGGCGATCACCGCCAGGTTCTGCCGGGATTGGGGGTCGGCCCGGTTGTAACTGGCGATGGCGAGGACCTCACCGTCATCGGGACGAAGGATGACGAGTGTCCCCGATTTGGCCGCCGAGGCGTCGCACGCGACGCGCAGTTCCTTTTCCGCAAGAAACTGCAGGCGCTCGTCGATGCTCAGCACGAGATTGGCGCCGGGTTTGGGCGTTTCCGTAACCACGGATTCAATGGAGGCGCCGCGGACATCGGTGAGGACACGGGCCGTGCCATTGCGTCCCTTCAGCATGCTGTTGAGCTTGAGTTCGACTCCGGCATTGCCTTCTTCGGCAAAGTCCACGCCGCCGACCACGGTGGCGCCCAACTCGCCCTTCGGATACAGGCGCTGGCTCTCGCTCTGAAAGCCGATCCAGTCGAGACGCAGGCTTCTGAGTTGGCTGGCTTCTTCCAGAGAGACCTTGCGCTTGACCCAAACGAATCCGCGCAGCACCTTTTCCTTGGCGGGAGGTTTTCCAACCTCGACCTTGAGAGAAAGGCGATCGTGTAGGGTCTTGCGGTCGAGACCGAGGATCTGGGAGAGCAGGTCGGCGGCCACGTCGAGGTCGGGAACCTGCCTGGGATTCACGAACACAGACTCGACCTTGACGCTGAGCGCGAGCGGTTCCCGGTTGCGGTCGAAGATGGTCCCGCGGGGGGCCTGCACTTCCACGGATTGAAGCTGCTGGTTTTCCGCCTGCCGCCTCAATTCGTCATGACGGACGACCTCGAGTTGGAAGAGTTGAAAGAGAATGGCGCCGCACCAGAGGGCGGCGCCCGCGGAAAGCGTTAGGAGTCGAGATTCTTCCTGGGTCCTGGGCCGAAATCGCATGGAGCCCCCGAAGCCGCGCCGTGGCTGCCGGCCAACACAGCTACTCCTTTTTGGCGCCCTTTTCGGCGTCCAGGTTCAGGGCCACGGTGCCGGCCGAAGCCTGCTGCAGGTGGATCACCTGGCCCGGGGCCGGCGGTTTGAGTTGCTGGCGGGCGGCCCACTGTTCCAGACGCTCGGGGTTGAGCAACTCCGCTTCGCGCGCTTCGAGAACCCGCTGCTCGTTGACGAGGCGGTGGTGCTCGGCTTCCAGTTCCTGGATCTGGTAGCCCGCCAGGAGGCTGGCCACACCGGGCGCGAGCGTGGTGATCAGGACCATGGTGACGGCGCAGACCGCGCCGATCGTGGACCAGCACTCGCCGGACTCGCGCGGGTCGTGTTGGCGAACCAGACGCGAGTTGTCGACCGGCTTCCGGTAAAAGAACAAATCCTCGTAAGGAAGCGAGCGCAAGGCGAACGGGGAGACAACCCCCTGCGCCTGCCGCGAATCCGCCGCCGTTTCCGCTCTCCGCAACCACATTGCCAGTGTCGCCATGGCTTTCCTCTCTAACTGGTGTTCACTCCTCCGGGACCACGCCGGCCGCGGCATCACGCGCCGAATCGTGTGGAGGCCGCCCCCGCGGCCTTGTCCCGTAATCCGCCGCGGTCAGGCCGCGGGATCGAGAATCTCGATCGCGCGCAATTTCGCGCTACGCGACGGAGGATTCTCCCTCACTTCTTCCAGGCTGGGCGTTTCCGGCTTCTTCGTCAGAATTGCCGCGCGGCCTTCGCGGCCCAACTCGCGAAACCGCTCCTTTACTTTTCTGTCCTCTAGCGAGTGGAACGAAATCACGACCACCCGCCCGCCGGTCTTGGTCAGCTCCGGCGCCACGCGCAACAGTTGATCCAGTTGCCCTAGTTCGTCATTCACCACGATGCGAAGAGCCATGAAGACGCGCGTTGCCGGGTGCAATTTGCCCGTTCGGGGCACGGCCTTCTCCAACACACCGGCCAGGTGTGCTGTGCTCCGGATCGGCCGCGCCCGAACGATTGCTCTGGCTAACTTCCGCGCCCTCCTTTCCTCGCCGTATTGGTAGATCCAATCGGCAAGTTGCTTTTCAGCACCGTGATTGATCAGATCAGCCGCGGTCAGCTCCTGGTTGCGATCCAGACGCATATCCAACGGCCCATCTGACAAGATCGATAGACCTCTTGCCGGCGTCGTCAACTGGTAACGGCTAACGCCCAGGTCCGCCAGCAACCCGTCGACCCGCGTCACGCCGTTGAGATCCAGCGCGGCGCGCAGTCCAAAAAAATCTCCCTGATGGAACCGGATCCGATCCGCCCACTCCGCCGTGTTGGCCCGAGCCAGTTCGATGCTTTCCGCATCGCGGTCGTTGGCCAGCACCCGCCCGCCCTCGAGTCTTCGGGCAATCTCCGCGGTGTGGCCCCCCAGCCCCACCGTTGCATCCAAATAAATCCCATCCGGCCGAATCGACAGCTTCTCCAAAGCTTCCCGGAGCATTACCGGGTGGTGCATCACAGGAAGCCCGCGCTCTCGAGCGATGCCAGATCTTCTTCCGAACTCTCCGCCGCCACGCGCCTGCGCTCCTCGTAGACGGCCTCGCTCAGAATCTCGATGCGGCCGCGATTCACATACACGCGAACCGGACCGTCCTCCAACTTCAGTTCCCGCCGCATGGTCGTCGGCAGCAGGATGCGTCCTTCGTTGTCCATCGCGACATCTTCACCGAGATCGTTCGCGGTGAACAGCAACCGCTGCGCGGCCTTCGCATCGACGCCCGTGCCGGACGCCATCTGCCGGTTCTTCTTCCAGACCTCGGCGGTGTACACGTGTCCAACCTTGCGGTCCAAGCTGGTGACGAACAACTTCTGCTCTCCGAAGCCGCGCAGGTACCGCTGGAACAGCACCGGCAGCTTGAGGCGGCCCTTGCGGTCGACCGAGGCGCTGAACATGCCATTGGGCGCGTCCAACGGTTCGGCGGTACCAGCTTGGGGCTCGTCCGGCATCTTGTTTTTGGGAGTGGCCACTTCTGACCACTTTCGACCACGATCGATCGTAACCCGGGATACCTAATTTTTGCAAGGGCTTTCTCGCTGATTCTTTGAGCAATTCTCGATATCCAGCCATTGCTACCATCGAATCTCGACCTACTAAATCTTGTGGTCCGAATCCGGAGTTAAATCAAATTCGCGTTTTCGAGGAGAGCGTAGTCAGACTCGCGAGTGGAGTTGAACTCGCGGTCGAGAGCTTCCGCCTCGTCGTCGCGCATGATTTCGACGCGGTCAATGGCCGCCCACACGGCCACCATGGTGTCCTCGAGACGCAGTCGGGCGCGCAACCGGGCCGGAAGAACGAGGCGTCCCTGTTTGTCCATCTCGGTGTCGGCGCCGACACGATGCACACGGAACAGGAAGCGGCGCACGACCTCCTGCAGAGAACTCTCGGCGATCATGCGCTCCTGGCGGCTACGCCACACGGACTGGGAAAACACGTGTACGCGGCGGTCGTCGAGGCTCGTGACAAAGAGGCGGTTTTCGTCCAGACTTTCCAGAAAGCGTTTGTGGCCGGCGGGCAGCGTCAGACGTCCCTTCTCGTCGACCCGGACTTCGGTCATGCCGTTGGGGGCCGGGAGCGGGATGCGGGGCGTAATTTCTAATGCCATTTTGTGCCGCTGCGTGCCGCTATTAACCGCGAGTTACTAGTGTGCACCGGATTTTCATCGGCCGCAATGGCGAAAATAAAGCGAAACCTATCGATTTTGCCGATGCAGTTGACTACACTACGGCATGCGCCTCGTCACGCTCCTGGTTTGCCTTATGTCTGCTGAAGCTGCTTCTTATAAGATCCGGGTCGATCGCTCCATCCGGATTCCGGCCCGGGATGGCGCCCACCTGTCCGCCGACCTGATCCGTCCGGACACGGAGGGACGCTTCCCGGTGCTCATCGAGTACCATCCTTATCGAAAAGATGATGGGTCGCGGGGCGGTCACGGCATCCACGCCTACCTGGCGGAGAGAGGGTTCGTCTCGGTGAGGTTGGATGTTCGCGGAACCGGAGGGTCGGAGGGAGTCAACACCGACGAGTACATGCCGGTCGAACAGACCGACGGATACGACGCCGTCGAATGGTTGGCCAGGCAGCCGTTCTCGAACGGCAACGTCGGGATGTTCGGGACCTCGTACGGAGGGTTCACTTCCGTCCAGGTGGCGATGCACCGGCCGCCTCACCTGAAGGCCATCGCTCCGATGTACGCGACCGACGACCGCTACACCGACGATTGCCACTATACGCCGGGCGGCAGCATGCGTCTTTATTATGACGTCGGCACGTACGGCGGCAACATGGTGGCGATGAATGCCCTGCCCCCCTGGCCCGAGTTGAGCGGGCCGGATTGGGCGGAGATGTGGAAGCAGCGTCTGGAGAAGAACGAGCCGTACCTGGTCACGTGGATCCGGAACCAGGTCCACGGCGAATACTGGCGGAATGCGTCTCTCCGGCCGGGATACGACCGCATTCAGATTCCGGTGTTTCTGATCGGCGGGTGGCGCGACGGTTACGCCAACGCGATGCTGCGCATGTACCAGGAGTTGAAAGGACCGAAGAAACTGTTGATGGGACCGTGGGTTCATTCGCGCCCGCATTCCTCCGTGCCAGGCCCGCGCATCGACTGGATCCACGAGATGGCGCGTTTCTTCGGCGAGCACCTGCGGGGCGAGCAGACCGGCTTCATGAGCGAGCCGTCGCTGACCGTCTACATGCAGGAGCATCACAAGCCGGACCGGACGCTGGACATCACGCCGGGGAAATGGCGCAACGACCGGTCGCTCGACACCAGCCAGGGCCTGACGCTGCATCTGGCCGAGGGAGGGCGCCTGGCGAAGTCGCCGGAGTCGAAGCAAGGCGTGGACGAGTACGATTACCTGGCGACGGTGGGCACGGCCAACGGCTACTGGTCGGCGGGCGGCATGACGTACTACCTGCCCGACGATCAGCGGGCCGATGAAGCCTATTCGGTGGTGTACACAAGCGAACCTCTCGAGCGGGACCTGCACCTGCTGGGTTGGCCCAAGGTGGTGCTGCACGCCTCGTCGACGGCGAAGGTGGTGACGTTCGTCGCCAAACTTGCCGATGTGGGGCCGGACGGATCGTCCGCGCTCATCATCGACGGCTCGCTGAACGCGACGCGGCGGGATTCGCTGACCGATCCGAAGCCGCTGGAACCCGGCAAAGTCTACGAGTTGAACATTCCGATTCTGCCGACGGGGTGGATCGTACGGGCCGGGCACCGGATCCGGCTGGCGATCTCCAGTTCGGACTTTCCCAACCTCTGGCCGACGCCGGAACGCGCGCGCAACCGGATCTATCGCGGCGGGCCGCATGCCTCGCGCCTGATTCTGCCGGCGGTGGCGGACTCCAAGCTGGCCGAACCGAAGTTCCTGGCTCCACCGGCGTTGCGGAGTTTCGGGGCCTCCTATGGTAAACCGCCCTCGCAGCGCGTGGTGGTGGACCAGATCGAGGGGACGGTGAGCGTCACCAACGACTCGGCCGGCGCGAGTGCGCTCGACGGGGTCACGGGACTGCTGGACCATCGCAGCACGTTCCAGTGCACGGCATCGTCGCGGAACCCGGCGCAGTCGCACATTACCGGGAACCACGTGTACAAGCTGATCCGGGACGGAGACGAGATCGAGGTCAGCGCCGAGAGCACCATCCGCGCGACGGAAACCACATTTCACCTGACGATTCACTTGAATGTGACGAAGAACGGCAAACCGTTCTTTCAGAAGCGGTGGGCGGTGTCGGAGCCGCGGAGGCTGCTATGACGGAGTTTCAACGCGGGGGGCTGGAAGAGCGGGCCAAGCTGGAATGGTTGCGCGGCGCCGTCAGAGACGGGATCGACCAGATTGACCGGGGTGAGGTGAGGGAGTTTGAATCGATCGACGAACTCGACCGGCACATCGATCAACTCGGGACGGAAGCGGCGGCACTCGCGGCACGCTACGCGCGACCGAACAAAGGACGGTCGATCTGACTCATAGGTGGTAAACCGCTCAAAGTGGCGCTGGGCGACGTTTTCTACTCGCGCGGCCGGGCGCGTACATCAGGGACCCGGCTGCGCGGGGCGACAAACAACGTCGCCCGGCGCCACTGGGGGACTTATAGGGAGTACAACTGACTGGCGTTGCCGAAGAAGATCGCCTCCACTTCGGAATCCTTCAATTGCAGATTCCAGCAGGCCAGTTTCAGGGTGCGCAGCGATTCGTGTCCGATCAACCCCGGCGTCATTTCGGCGTAGTTCGCTTCGAACTTCGTGTTGTCGCGGGACAGCCAGTGGAACGTATCGCCGATGGCGATGCAGCGGCCGCGCAGATGGGAGACCGGGAAATCCGCTCCGTACATCAGGCGGTCGACGCCCAGGGTGCGGACGATCGCTTCGAATGCGCCCGAGTCCGTGACGGCGCTCGTGTCGCACCACACATTCCGCAGGCCCTTCAGGGCGCCGATGCCTTCGATGGTGTGATGCGGATTGAATCCGCGCGCGGCGTGCGCCAGGATCCATTTCATGTTGGGGTACTTCAATGCCCACCCCCGGATGACCTCCTGGTTGAGAGGGTCGGCCATGGCGCGCGCCCGAACCATGTGCAGGGTGATGGAGAGGCCCTCTTCGTGAGCGATGCGCACGTGCGGTTCGGGCAGGAAGTCCTGGACGGGCGATTCGAAGGTCGGCTTACTGACCGAGTAGACGTGGTAGCACTTGAGCCCGACAAAGCCCTCACGTTTGACGGTCTCGCGGATGTACTCCGGATCCATCGAGGGCTCGATCAGCATCTGGGCGCGCGATTGAGGGCGTGTCCGCGCCTCCGCCGCGAGGAATCGGTTGGCGGCTTCCATGTCGGAGCCGATCTTTGGGAATCCGAAGAACAGGCCGTCACACTGACGGCCGGGATGGATCTGGTCCATGCGCGACAGGAATTCGGCCATGGTCGCGCGGCGCGGTCCGGTCTTGGTGGCCGTGGGCTCATCGCCATTGAAATGGTCCATGTCGTACAGGTGCGCGTGCGCATCGAAGATGCGCGGGGGGACGAAGGAATCCAGTTCACGAGCGAAGAATTCGCGGTCGGAGTCGAGATACTGCCAGTCAGCGGCGTCGGGCACGGGTCAACCTCTTTTCAGTAGGGTTCAGGCGAAGTACATCAGTTTATCGGATGGCTGGCGCTCGGGGGAGAGGGCGGACACGATGGCCCGCGCGGTGGCCTTGAGGGCCTCGGCCAATTCGGGGACATTGGCGGGATCGATCTCAGCGGTGCTGCCGGCGAGGCTGATGGCCGCCAGCCCGCGCCGGTCCTGGGCGAGCAGGGGAACGCCAATGCAGCGGGAACCGAGTTCATCCTCTTCGTCGTCGAGGGCGTAGCCCACACGCAGAATCCGCGTCAGCTCCTCGCGAAGCCGCCGGACGGAACAAATGGTGTGTTCATTCCGGCGGGGCAGGCCCTGCTCACGGATGATCTGCTCGCTGGCGTCCGCTCCGACGTGAGCGAGCAAGGCCTTGCCGAGCGCGGTGCAATGCACGTCCATGCGCTTGCCGACAAAGGTGGTGACGCGGTTGTCCCGCAGGGGCTCGCACTTGGCGATCACCACCGCCTGGCCTTGTTCAAGGATGCCCAGGTGCGCAGTGAGCCGCGTGCGGTTGACGAGTTCCTGCAAATAGGGGCCGGCCACCTGCCGGAGATAGGTCCGGCTCATCGCGGAACTGGCCAGCGACAGCAGTTTGGAGCCGAAGAGATAGCGGCTGGTCCGTTCGCTCCGGCAGACGTAGCCGCGGCGTTCGAGGGTCACCAGCAGGTAGTGCACGGAGCTTCGCGGCAGGTGCGACTGCTCCACCAGTTCGGGCAGGGTGAGCCCGGCGCGCGATTGAGCGAGGATCTCCAGAATCGACAAGGCCCGGTCCAGCGCGGGCACGGTCTGTGTCTTGATCGCAGCCATCAGCCTACTCCCAAAAACCACATTCAGCGCGGAAGGACAATCCCTCCATCCACCCGTAGAATGCTGCCGGTGATGTAAGACGCCTTTTCGGAAACCAGGAAAGCGACGGCATCGGCGATTTCTTCCGGCTTGCCGAGACGGCCCAGGGGAAGCTTGCGCCCCTCTTCCACGATCTGGTCTTCGCTGTAGAAGGTGCGCTCGCCGGGCGTGTCGGTCCAGCCCGGCTCGATTGCATTGACGCGAATTCGGGAAGGGGCCAGTTCCACGGCCCAGGTCTTGGCCATCTGATTGACCGCGGCTTTCGCGCCGTTGTACGCCGTCGAGCCCGCGAAGGCCCGGTCGGCATGGACGGAGCTGATCATCACGATCGATCCGCCATCACCCTGCCTGATCATCTGCCGGGCCCCGAGTTGACTCGAGTGAAAGACGCCCCACAGCGAGACGGCCCACACGCGTTCGACGTCCTCCACCTCGAGGTCGACCAGGGGCTTGCGAATATTGATGGCCGCATTGTTGACCACGGCGTCGACGCGGCCGAAGCGCTCGACCGCGGCGGCAAACAGCGACTCCACCTGCGCGCGGACGCCGACGTCGCAGCGCTGGTAGAACGAGCGCTGCCCGGCCGCGGCGATGGCCTGTTCCGTGGCCGCCGCTTCGTCCGTCACATCGCAAAGCACGACATCCATACCCAGTCTGGCCAGCGCGACCGCGCTGGCCTGCCCGATGCCCCGGCGGGCGCCGGTGACCAGAGCGACTTTCGACATCACGATCCCCCCAGATGAAACTGCACACAAGACTCGGCGGTCAGCGAGCCCTTTCCGCGAAGAAACTGCACGTACGCCTCGTGCTGCTCTTCAAGCAACTCCGCGGTCAGATCGGGCTGCGACATATCATATACGGATCCGTAGGCGAAGTACGGGCACATCAGGGTCTTCAGCATGCGCGCCAGGCGGGCGTTCGCGCTCAAGTCCCAGATGTCGGTGTGGAAGTTCAGGTCGAAGGTGGTGCAATCGGCCCGCCGTCCCTGGCGGTATGCGGTTACGATTCCGCGGATGCATTCCTTCAAGCGCGCCAGGTCCGCCGCGCGGATGTGCTCGCGGGCCAGCGTCAGGGCCAGCACTTCGAGCGGGTTTCGAACCTGCCGGATCTCGGTCCGGTCCTGCTCGGTGAAGCGGAGAACGGAGAAGCCGTAGTTCTGAGAGTGAGTGAGCAGCCCTTCCTGCGACAGAACCAGCAGAGCCTCGCGGACGGGGCCCCGGCTCACGTTCATCTCGGCGGCCAAGGCGGCTTCCGAAAGGGCCTGTCCTTGTTCGAAGCGGCCGTCGAGCAGCGCCTGACGCACCGCCTCGACGACGTTGTGGCGCATGGAGACCGGTCGAAGCTGAGGAAGTCCGGCCATCGGGCCTGCTTCGGACCAATATAGAAGACGGCTGGGTAAATCGTCAATAGCATACTGTTTACAGTTTTCGGGTGCGGGCGCCAGCAGACCGCTCCGGGCGAGGACGCGAGAAGGTGTGCACAACTCGGGGATGGCTGCGAGAGAACGGGCGCCGCCCATTCAACCTTCTGAGCCGCGGGCGTGAGCGAGCGGTGGCGATGCATGTTGACCCAGGAGCCACCGCTCCCCGACGGTCGCGCTCCGAAAGAACCCGCAGCGGGTTTACACCCGCGGTTCGAAGCCGAGGTGCACCGGCGAAACGCGGAGGTGGATTGACTCCGATGATTGGTTGGTCTATGTAGGAGGTGCTGAGTTGCTCAGGTGGTACGCGAACGACAAACGGGGATTTACCTGTCTGCGGTAAGGACGGGGAGTACGTCAGAGGCGATTGCATCTCTGCCCAGGAAGATTCCGCGGTACTCGGGCCGGCAGGGTTGCGAGGACCGTTTGGAAGTGTGTTGGGATGCCGGTGAAACGCCAAATAGCAGTAGCGTACCTGTGGGCAATTTCGGCAAGGCACTTTTTGGGGGATCAGGAGCCAAGTGCGCGTGCCAACTGTGATCTCGACTAGTCAATTCACGGAAGAAGGCAGGGGTGCCTGGACGAAAACCCGCGTCGGGATTTCTGGCTCTCCACCCACACCCGTGGTCCCCACCGCAATTCAACAACGTCGTTTCAGGGAGGGAATCATGCTTCGAAGATTGTCGTTCTGCTTATTTTTACTAGGCCTGTTCGCCGTGCTGTCGGCCCAAGTGCTGCCGGTCGGCACCGTCGACGGCACTGTCAAGGACCCATCCGGCGCCCTGCTCGCCAGCATCAAAGTCACGTTGAGGAACATCGAGACGGGGGTCGCCAGGGATGCTACAACCAACGAAAGCGGGTACTTCTTCTTCCCGCTGGTCAATCCGGGCCGCTATGAAGTCTCGGCCGAAAAGGCCGGGTTCAAGAAGGGGACGCAAGAGGTCACAGTCAGAACCGGTATCCGGTCGACTGCTGACTTCTCCTTGGAGTTAGGTCAGGTCACCGAATCGGTCGAGGTAAGCGCTCAGGCGGCGCTGCTCGAGACCTCCACGTCTGCCGTCAGCCGGAACGTTGAAAAGCGAGTCATCACGGATATGCCTTTGTTGGCCCGCAATGTCCTGATGCTGATCAACCTGTCTCCGGGGATCACGAACAATACGCCCAGCGGTGGATCGAACGGCCTGATCGACATCGACAGCTATTCGTACACGTCCGCCTCCGGCGCGAACAACCGGACCAACGAGTTCCTGATGGACGGTATCCCCAATAACGTGTCCGACCGGGTGGCCTACATCCCGGGCGTGGATGCGGTGGAGGAGTTCACGGTCCAAACGAATGCTCTCGACGCCGAGTACGGGCATGGCGGAGGGATGTACGTGAACGTGACCACGAAGGGCGGCACGAACGAAATCCACGGCAACCTGTACAACTTTTTCCGCAACGACAAGCTCAACGCGAACAACTTCTTTTCGAACAAGGCCGGCGCCAAGCGCCCCGTGTTCCGGTTCAACCAGTTCGGCTTGACCGCGGGCGGGCCCATCGTGAAGAACAAGGTTTTCTGGTTCTTCAACTTTGAGGGGATTCGCCAGAAGACCCCCAGGCAATACCGCTTTACCGTGCCCACGGAGTTGCAGCGCCAGGGAGACTTCTCGCAGACCTTCAACGCGGCGGGGGCTCCATTCCAGATCGCCGACCCCCTCACCACGACGCCGGCCGGGGCCCGCACGCTGTTCCCGCTGAACAGGGTTCCCGCCAACCGGATCAATCCTATCGCGAGGAACGTGATCGGCCGGTACCCCACTGCGAACCAGCCTGGCGATCTATTCACTCAGGCCAATAACTATTTCAGCGAAGTGCCGGCTCCCTACGGTGGCGAGAACTATTCGGTGCGCGTGGATCCCAACTTCCGGCAGCATCGGTTCTTTGTCCGCTGGTCGCAGAATCAAGGCTTCCCGGAAAACCCGACTCCTTGGGACATCGGCGGCTCTGGGGTGGGCTCTCCGGAAGGCAACAATCGGGCCCAGACCTCCATCGGTCTTAGCGACGCCTTTGTGTTGAGCCCAACCACCGTCATCACGGGGCAAGCGGGTTTCACGCGCTGGACCCAGCAGGGCATTCACCCCGAGTTTGACCCGGCGACACTCGGTTTTCCAGCCGCGCTGGTGAGCCAGATGCAACAGCGGACCTTCCCGCGGTTCGACAACCAGGACATATACTACATCGGTGCCTCAGAAGGCCAGTGGTTCGAGCACACCAATACCTACTCGTACAACGTCGGCGTCACCCGCATGTCCGGCAGCCACAATATGAAGTTCGGCTTCCAGGGGCAGGTGAAGCAGAACAACTCGATTCCTGCGAATCGTCCCACCGGTCAGTACACCTTCAATCGAGGATTCACCCAGCCGAACTCGTTTACTCCGGGCAACAACCTGGGCAACGGCATTGCAAGTTTTCTGTTGGGGAATCCCGCTTCGGGGTTTATCAGCACCAACGCGGCGACCACCCCGCAATCTCCCTGGTATGGCTGGTATCTCCAGGATGACTTCAAGATTACACCGAAATTGACCTTGAATCTCGGATTGCGCTACGACCTGATGTTGGGCCTGACCGAACGGTTCAACCAAAATGCCTTCGGCTTGGATTTTAACGTCTCCAATCCGATCGAGGCGGCCGCCAAGGCGGCCTACGCCGCCAACCCGATCCCAGAGTTGGCCGCGGCGAACTTCAACGTGAAGGGCGGACTGGTCTACGCCACCCCGGAAGACCGGCGCAACGTCAAGACCGATTGGTCGAACTGGCAACCGCGCATCGGCTTGGCCTACCGCGTCCTGCCTCGCACCGTGATTCGAACCGGCTTCGGGATCTTCTACTCGGTCTGGTGGCAACCATTTGTTAACTCCACCGGTTTTACCAACCAAACCGACATGGTTTCCACTCTGGACGGCGGACTGACTCCGGCAGACACACTGTCCAATCCGTTCCCGAATGGCAAGACCCCGCCGACCGGTTCCAGCCAGGGATTGCGGACGCTGCTTGGGAACAGCCTGTCGCTCTACGACTACAACCGCAAGAACATCCGCAACAACCGCTGGAGCTTCGGTTTGCAGCATGAACTCATGAGCGGACTGCAGTTCGAGTTGAACTACGTTGGCCAGAGCGCCAGCAAATTGCTGCTGAGCACAGGGGCCGGCGACAGCGGCAGGATCATGACCGGCGGTAGTGGGAACGGAACGGGAGGCACTTGGGATCAGCGGTACTATTCGCTGGGCGCCCGGTTGAATGCCAGAATTCCCAATCCGTTCAAAGGACTCATCCCCCAACCGAGCCCCCTGGCGGGTGATACGATCACCGTCTCCCAATTGCTGATGCCGATCCCGCATTTCACAAGCGTCAACCTCATCCGAACGATGGGTGGGACGAGCAACTACCATTCGCTTCAATTCGGCGCCAACAAGCGCTTCAGCCACGGATTGAGTGGACAATTTGCCTACACGTTTTCGAAGCAACTCGAGAAACTGCGCTACGTGGAGGTCAGCGATGCGGATACGACACAGATGACGGGCCAGTTCGACAACCCGCACCGGGTTTCGGCGGCGGTCATCTACGAGTTGCCGTTCGGCGATGGCAAGTCGTTGAAATCGAGCATCGGCGCGGTGAACAAGATCATCGGCGGATGGCAATGGAGTGGCCTGTACATCTATCAGACGGGCCAGGCGGTGGGGTTACCCGCTGCGGTGGCCACCGGCACCAGCCCGGAACTCGACAACCCGACGATCGACCGCTGGTTCAATGGCGCCGCGCTGGTGGTGATGCCTGCCTTCACCGGGAGAACCCTTCCGTTTTATTGGGGCGACCTTCGGGTACCGGCGATGAACAACTGGGACATGGCCTTCCTCAAGAACACCACGGTGTACAGGGAGCGCGTGAAGCTCCAGTTCCGGTTCGAGATGATCAATGCGTTCAACCGCGTATGGTTCGGGGGGCTGGATACCGGCATCACGAGCCCCAACTACACCAAGTTGACGGGGCAGGCGAATTATCCACGGAATATCCAGCTCGGACTGAAGCTCACCTTCTGACCGGTTGACAACTTCAACCGCGGGGGCAGGCCTTGGGCCTGCCCTTTTTTTGTTCTCCTATTGAGGCCTCGAAGGCCGGAGAGTCGAATCGCAGGGGTAACAGATGCCGGCCGTTCATCCCGCGTCACTTTTCGCGGACGCAGGCGGGGTACCATTTGCCGGTTGCCCTGGACTCTCTCCGAACCGCCGTAGTTCTCCAAGTCAGCAGTATTGACGCGAGGAGAGTGCGGCGCGCGAATCCAGTGCACTCCGAAGGGGTTCGTCAACCCGATTCGGCAGGCTGCTTTCACGCTCCACCTCTCCGGCGGCCTTTCGCCGTGACCCGGTCCAGGACGCGCCCGGGCCGGGCGCTTGCCTGCCGAGCGGCTCACCGGGGGAACAAATGCCGCGCCATGTCTGTCCCAGGTTTTACGTCCGCGCCTTCGTTTGCTGTTGATTTTGCAAGGCCTTTCCTGGCAGACTGTAGGGCATACATGCGACCCAGATGTCGACATCGATGCTCCGCTTGCGCCCGCCCGACCGTCGAAAATCCCTGGGACACCCGCTGTACTTCAACAAACTCGCTTGAGGGAGAGAGTATGCTTCGAAGATTGTCGTGCTGCTTGCTCGTCTTAGGGCTGTTCACCATGCTGTCAGCCCAAGTGTTGCCCGTCGGCACCGTCGACGGCACTGTCAAGGACCCATCCGGCGCCCTGCTCGCCGGCATCAAAGTCACCTTGAAGAACATCGAGACCGGGGTCGCCAGGGAGGCTACCACCAATGAGGGCGGGTACTTTTTCTTCCCGCTGGTCAATCCTGGGCGCTATGAAGTGTCTGCGGAAAAGACCGGCTTCAAGAAGGGCACTCAGGAGACCTTGGTCCGGACCGGTATCCGGTCTACGGCTGACTTTGCCCTGGAGCTAGGCCAAGTCACCGAATCGGTCGACGTGACGGCTCAGGCGGCGCTGCTCGAGACATCTACTTCCGCCGTCAGCCGGAACGTTGAGAAGCGAGTCATCACGGATATGCCTTTGCTGGCCCGCAATGTACTCATGCTGATCAACCTGTCGCCGGGGATCACGAATAATTCGCCCAGCGGTGGATCGAACGGCCTGATCGACATCGACAGCTATTCCTATACTTCGGCCTCCGGAGCGAACAACCGGACGAACGAGTTTCTGATGGATGGCATCCCCAACAACGTGTCGGACCGCGTGGCGTACATCCCCGGTGTGGACGCGGTGGAAGAGTTTACCGTCCAGACGAATGCTCTCGACGCCGAGTACGGGCATGGCGGCGGAATGTACGTGAACATTACCACCAAGGGCGGCACCAATGAAATTCACGGCAACCTGTACGAGTTCTTCCGCAACGACAAGCTCAACGCGAACAACTTCTTCTCGAACAAGGCCGGCGCCAAACGCCCCGTCTTCCGGTTCAACCAGTTTGGACTGACCGCCGGCGGGCCCATTGTGAAGAACAAGGTTTTCTGGTTTTTCAACTTTGAGGGCCTTCGCCAAAAAACGCCCAGGCAATACCGGTTTACGGTGCCGACAGAGCTGCAGCGCCAAGGAGACTTTTCGGAGACCTTTAACGCAGCCGGGACACCGTTTCAAATTGCCGATCCTCTGACCACGACTCCGGCCGGGGCCCGGACGCTCTTTGCGCAGAACCGGATTCCCGCCTCCCGGCACAATACCATCGCGAGGAATGTCCTCGCCCGATATCCCGCCCCGAATCAGCCTGGCGATCCCTTCACACGCGCCAACAACTACTTCAGCGAAGTGCCGGCTCCCTACGGCGGCGAGAACTACTCGGTGCGCGTCGATCCGAACTTCAATAAGCACCGATTCTTCGTGCGCTGGTCGCAAAATCAGGGCTTCCCGGGAAGCCCGGCTCCCTGGGATATCGGCGGCGAAGGAGTGGGCGCTTTGGAAGGCAACAACCGCGCTCAGACGTCCATTGGTCTCAGCGACGCCTTTGTCCTTAGCCCGACTACGGTCATCACGGGCCAAGCGGGCTTCACGCGCTGGACGCAGCAAGGCATTCACCCCGAGTTCGATCCGGCGACGCTCGGCTTCCCGGCCGCACTGGTGAGCCAGATGCAACAGCGTACGTTCCCGCGATTCGATTTTGGCGCGGATATGTACTACATCGGCGCTTCGGAAGGCCGTTGGTTCGAGCACACGAACACCTACTCCTACAACGTAGGGGTTACCAGGATGTCCGGCAGCCACAACATGAAGTTCGGCTTTCAGGGCCAGGTGAAGCAGAACAACTCGATCCCGGCGAACCGTCCGACCGGCCAGTACACATTCAGTCGCGCATTCACCCAGCCGAACGCGTTCACGCCGGGGAACAACCTGGGCAACGGGATCGCGAGTTTTCTCTTGGGAAATCCCGCTTCAGGCTTCATCAGCACCAACGCGGCCACCACCCCGCAGTCTCCCTGGTATGGCTGGTATATCCAGGATGACTACAAGATCACGCCAAAACTGACATTGAATCTCGGCCTGCGTTACGATCTGATGCTGGGCATCACCGAGCGCTTCAACCAGAATGCATTCGGGCTGGATTTCAATGTTGCGAGCCCCATCGAGGCGGCCGCCAAGGCGGCTTATGCTGCCAACCCGATCCCCGAGTTGGCCCCGGGGAACTTCAATGTGAAGGGCGGATTGGTCTACGCGACGCCGGACAACCGGCGCAACGTGATCGCCGACAAGACTAACTTCCAGCCGCGGATCGGCTTGGCCTACCGTATTTTCCCCCGCACGGTGATTCGAACCGGCGCCGGCATCTTCTACTCGGTCTGGTGGCAACCGTTCGTTAGTTCCGTCGGTTTTTCGAACCAGACCGATATGGTTTCGACCCTGGATGGAGGACTGACCCCTGCGGACACCCTGTCGAATCCGTTCCCGAACGGCAAAACGCCGCCCACGGGCTCCAGCCAGGGATTGCGGACGCTCCTTGGGAACAGCCTGTCGCTCTACGATTATGATCGCAAGAACATTCGCAACAACCGCTGGAGCTTCGGTTTCCAACATGAGCTCACCAGCGGTCTCCAGGTCGAGGTGAACTACGTTGGCCAGCGTGCCAGCCGATTGCTGCTGAGCACGGGGACCGGCGACAGCGGCCGGATCGTATCCGGCGGCGGCGGGAACGGAACGGGGGGCACCTTTGATCAGCGATACTTTTCGCTGGGCTCCCGCTTGAACGCGAGAATTCCCAATCCGTTCAGAGGACTCATCCCTCAGCCGAGCGCCCTTGCGGGTGATACCATCACGGTCTCCCAGTTGCTGATGCCCATCCCGCATTTCGCCAGCATCAACCTCATCCGGACGATGGGGGGGACCAGCAATTACCACTCACTTCAATTCGGCGCAAACAAGCGCTTTAGCCACGGCCTGAGTGGCCAGTTCGCCTACACGTTTTCCAAGCAACTCGAGAAGCTGCGCTACGTGGAACCCAGTGATCGGGATACCACTCAGATGACGGGCCAGTTCGACAACCCGCACCGGGTGTCGGCGGCGGTCATTTACGAATTGCCGTTCGGCGATGGCAAGCCGATGAAATCGAGCGTTGGCGCGGTGAACAAACTCATCGGCGGGTGGCAATGGAGCGGGCTGTACATCTACCAGACCGGCCAGGCGGTCGGGTTACCCGCGGCAGTGGCCACCGGCACCAGCCCGGAAATCGATAATCCGACCATCGACCGCTGGTTCAACGGCGCGGCGTTGTCGGTGATGCCGGCCTTCACCGGAAGGACCCTGCCGTTCTACTGGGGCGGGCTGAGGGTACCGGCCATGAACAACTGGGACATGGCGTTCCTCAAGAACACTACGGTGTACAAGGAGCGGTTCAAGCTCCAGTTCCGGTTCGAGATGATCAATGCGTTCAACCGTGTGTGGTTTGGCGGCCTGGATACCGGCGTTACGAGCCCCAACTACACCAAGCTTACGGGTCAGGCGAACTTTCCAAGGAACATCCAGCTTGGACTGAAACTTAGCTTCTAGCAGTTCTTGCGTCCGACCCGACCACCAGGGAGGGCTTGCGCGCCGAGCGCAAGTCCTCCCGCGGCCGGGCCTCATTTTCTCGTTTGCTGCACCAACTCCTCGACCTTCGCGGCGATCTGCTCCTCGACCGAATACGAGTACGGCGCGGGATGACCATATTCATAGATGCCCGTCGTGCCTTCGTAGTCGCCCTCCCGCAGCACGCGTAACGAAGGGACATAGCTGGTCAGGTCGTTGTTGTACCCGGCGACCCACGTCGTGTCCCACCCGTACACTCGTTTGAAGCGCAGGCAGTAGTCGGCCACCGTTTCCCCGGACAATGCGATGAACGTCAGTTCGGGACCAAAGTGCCAGACCTGGACCGGGTACGGGAGACCGTCCGGCAGCTTTCCTTTGGTCTGGTAGGTCTCGATCAGGTGCTGCACCTCGCGTTTCCGCCGGTCCTCGACGGTAGGTAGTTTCCGCCGCAGTTCTTCAAGCGTGGGAGCTTTCTGAAAGAAGATCTCAGTCTCGCCCATCGCGGCGCGAATCGGCCCCCGAAGAGACTGCATCTTACGGTCGAGCACCTGGCGTACCCCTTCCGCCAGAATCTTGCCGTACATCTCCGCCAGCCCGATCGCTTCCGGTCCGTTCGACCGCATCACGCGGGGCAGCGGATTCGCGTCGCCACCGCAGTTCTGCACAAACAGCGCGACCGCGCCCGGGTAGCTCTTCTCCAGTTCGATCTGGGCGAATCCGGCATAGTCGCCATTCAGCGTTTCGCCGGAGAGCGCGGTGGTGTGGCAGGAGTACCCGAAAGCGAAGGCTCGCAACTGCCCACCAGGCGCCCGCGCGGCGATCACGGGCACGTCGTGGTCCACCTGGCCGCCGAACTTGCGCCCGCCCGGACGGGACCGCCGCCGGTTGACCGCGAAGCCGGCAAGCCCCTGGTCAAACGACATCTCCGCCGGCGCCAGGTTGGCCAGCGCCTTGCCGATCACTTCGTCGTACTGGTCGTAGAGGCGGTTGGTGTACCGGTCGCGCGCGGCGGCTTCCGGCGGAGACAGGTCGTAGTAGAGCCACAACACGTCCGCGGTCACCGGGCAACTGTGATTGTGAGAGTAGTTGAGCACCAGCCGCTCGCGCGGAATGCCGTGCTTGTCTTTGGCCCGCTTCGCGATGATGTCGGCCATCTTCGTGCTCAGCCCGACCAGATCGGAAGTTACGAGCACGGACGTGGCTCCGGAATCGTCGCGCAGGGCGAGCGCCTTGATCCAGATCGGGTGCAGGATGCGATTCGACATCCGCGTCTTGCCGCCGTACCCGGCGAGCGGAACCGGCTCAGTGGGAGTGATGTCCACTTTGGAGGCCCCGGCCTGCCAGGCGGCTTCGGCGGTCAACGCCGTGAGGAGAAGAAACAACAAAGAGCGCGGCATACGATCACCCAAAAGGTATCGCACTCCCGGCCTTCCGCGCGATTCTGTTACAAAAGATAAGCTGGCTCTGGGACTAGCTCGGGGAGCTTCCCGGATCCCGAGTTACCCCCGATTGCCGGAAAGAACGAATGATGCGCCGACGTGACCTTGTTGCCCTCCTGCCGCTTGCGACGCCCGCGGCCTCCTCCGTCAAACCTGTGAAAGTCGGCCTGATGACCGACGCCGAGGAGCGATGGGGCGCTCACCTGAACTTCTTTCTCGAGGCCCTGGCGAAATGCCAATACGTGGAGCAGGTGGCGCTCTCGGATACGCAGGGCGGCAACGCGGCCAAAGCGCGGAAGATCTTTGGCGCGCGCTATCCCGATCTTCGCGCATACTCGAACCATGACGAGATGATTCGCGAGTTCCGGCCGGATCTGGCAATCGTGACGCTGGAGGCGCACCGCGCGCCGGGTCCGATCGAGCAGGCGCTCGAAGGCGGATGCCACGTGCTGGCGGAGAAGCCCGCATGCGTGCGCGCGGAAGACTTTGAAAGGCTGGCCCGGCTCGCCGATGCCCGTAAACGCCACCTGATGCTGGCTCTGGCGACCCGCCTGTATCCGGACGTCCTCCAGGCGAGGTCTTTGATCCAGGGCGGCTACCTGGGGAAGATCTACGCGGTGAAGATGCGCTTTCTGGCCGATCAGACACGGTTGGGGCTACCGGAGTATCAGCGCTCCTGGCGTGCCTCCAAGGCGAAAGCCGGCGGAGGACACCTGATGTGGCTGGGCCTGCACTATCTGGATGTGATTCAGTTCATCACCGGGCAAAGGATCGAGCAGGTGTCCGCCTATACGGCCAATGTGGGCGGTCAGCCGCTGGATGTGGAGGATGCGGCCGTGGTGAACCTTCGCTTTGAAGGCGGAGTGCTCGGCACGCTGCAGTCGGCCTACTATCTGGATTCCGGTTATTCGAACGAAATTGTGATTTGGGGATCGGACGGCTGGCTCCGGCTGGAGCCCGGAGAGCGGCTGCGCTGGCATTCGAAGCGCGCGGGCAAGCAGGTGAATGAAGCCGTCCAGCCCGGCCGGTTCGCGCTGCAGGCGTACCTCGCCCTCACGCAGTCGGCGATCAACACGTGCCGCGGCATGGAACCACCCGTCGTGACGGCGGCCGAGGGACTGCAGGCGCTACGGGTGGTCTTCGCCGCCTATCGATCTGCGGAGACGGGAGCGGCGCAGGCAGTCGGATGAATACTTCGGCCGCTCGCTCCAGATTCTTCGATCGCGTGCATCATCTCCTGAGCTGACAGGGGATCAAGGCTGGAAGCAAACTGACACAATCTGGCGCCCTCTTCCCCCTTTGGCGATGGAGAAGCCAGCAAGGAAACGATTCGAAGAACCTGCGCCTGCATCTCGCGAGGCAGGCTTTC
>CAZGUX010000245.1:0-4858 GCA_964529305.1 uncultured Solibacteraceae bacterium
GCCGGGGCGAGCGGTTCCATCCTGCTGGCTTTGACCATAGGCGGTCTCGCGAATCGAGAAGCTGGGAAAGATGTTTAACTGTTTCCAGCGCAGTGCAGTGGAGATACGAGGACGCAGATCGAGCCGTTCGGTAAACTTGCCGGTGTTGAGGGTTCGCGGTTCGTAATAGACGCCTTCTTCGTCAGTAAATTCTGCAAGCTGTGTTGGTTCGGAGCGGTGTAGCAAAGAAACACTCGAGTCCAGCGAGACCCAGACCGGCAGGACTTTCGCGGACACCTGGCGGTCGCGACTAACGAAGGAGATCTCGGGAAGCCGGCGGATCAGGATGTGATCCTCACCCGGGAGGTTAAACCCGTACGGGGAGCGGATTCGATCGGCGCCTCCCTGCGCGCCGGCGGGCGCCGCCACAATCCGGTCGGGCGCCTGGATGAACTGGAAGTTGGCAATGCGGGTGAACGCGATGTGGAAGCTGTTCTCCTTCCATTGCTTGCCGATAAAAGCGGTGGAAGCGGTTTCAGAGAAGACCGCTTCCTGAAACGATTCCGTAAACGCGGAACGGAAGGTCAGGGAGCTTAGGTAGTTGATCTCCGCCCGCCCATAGAAGCCTTTGCCTAGTTGGGAGCGGAGGGTGGCGGAAACCATATAGCCGCCCTCGACGCGCCTCTGCCCGTTGCCCAGGTCGAGCCCGCGATCGTTGACGCCATAGACGATGACGTTATAGTCCGTGCCGGCCCGGGGTTTGCCACGAAAGTCGACGTGATGCGCGAAGCCGCGGGCCGTAAAGAGTTGAGCCCGGTAGGTCAGGTCGTGACTTCGATTGATGGCCCAATAGTATCCTTCCGCCAACATGAAGCCACGCCGGGAGCTGTTGCCCATGTTGGGAGTCAGGAACCCGCTCCGCCGGGGTAGCTTCTCGAGCGACTTGTAGAAATACGGCGCGTAGAAAAGCGGGACCTTCTTCAGGCGAAACAGGGCACGCCGGGCGATGGCGCGATCGTTGGGAACGATGTCGAAGAGCGGACCTGTCAAGGTCCACCACGGACGGGGAATCCGGCAATTGGTGATCATCCCGTCGTGCAGCAGATATTTTTCGCCGATTCGTTCCGCCCACTTACCCTGAAAATAGAATGGATTGGTCGAGGATAAAATGCCCGGGCGCGCTTCGATGCGGGCCTGCAGGGCGCCGCGTACGTTGTAAAACTTGCCGCGGTCTTCGCTTACGAAGTACTCGGCGCGGTCGGCCCACACTTCCTCGTTGCGCTGGAGATGTTTGAAGTAGACGTTGCCGCGCGCCTCGGCATACTCCGTTTCGCGGTTGTAGTCGATCTCGTCGGCTTTCAGCTCGAGATCGGGCGTGGTAATACGAACATTGCCCCGCCCGCGCCACCAGGGCCCATCGAACTTCTGATCGGCGGCGTTGGCGTCGACAAAGCCTTCGGGAGTCTCGGTCTTACGGACGATGAGGGACTTTTGCACAGGCGTCTGAGCAGGCGGGGCAGTCGCCCCGAAAACCGGCCGGTTGCGCTGTAAATCAGGTGGCAATTGTTCGGCATAAATCGGCTGCGCCGCGGAAACAGCGAAAAAAAACAAGGTCAAAATCCAAGTAGATCGTGACAAATGGACCCGGTTATGGTACGAAGTGGTTATAGTCTGCCAGGCGAGAACCGTAGCCCGGGGAAGCGCTCTTCCGCAAACGTAGCACGGCCGGGCCGCGGGAGCAACCGAACGGATGAAGGGACTCGAGGACAGATCGATCATGAGATGCCCGCATTGTCAGCACCCGATGGCCGATGAAGAGCACCGATGCGGCCACTGCGGGAGGCGTGTTGGTTTGACGGATGGCGCGCTGCCGCCGTTTCAAGCGGGAGCAGCGGCGTTTGATCTGGAGGCGGCCGAGACCGGCCAAGCCGCCGACCGGCACCGCCGGCCTGCCGATTTCCGCAATGCACGGCAGCCAGGGCTCTTCGAAGAGACGTACAAGATCATCGAGTTCCCCGCTCCGCGCAGACCGGCGCCCAAACCGGCGGCCGAGACGCGCCGGCCCAAGCGCGCCGCGCGACCGAAAACGGACGTGCAGCCGTATCTGGATTTTTCTCCACCTCAACCAAACACCCCCAAAACCCTCGGTACGTCGGTGGAAGCAAGCATTTACTGCGACTACAATGCGGCCGCCCCGGTTCACCGGGCAGTGGCCAGCGCCATCGACACGGGAGTGATCCTGATCGCCGTCTCAGCGTTCGGTGCGATCTTCGCTCTGGCCGGCGGGAGGGTGGTGTGGGACACCGTTACGGTCGCGCTCCTGGCGGCATCCGTTGTATTGGTTGGCGTCTTCTATGGCTTGGTGTGGGCTCTGGCAGGGGGCGAAACACTGGGGCGCCAGAAGACCGGATTGCGTATCGTCAACCTCGACGGCTTGCCCGTGGACTGGCGGCAACGCCTGGGGCGATTGGCCTGCGCGACCGTGAGCGTGTTTGCGGCGGGGGTCGGTTTGTTGTGGTCGCTGCTGGACGAAGAGAGTCTGGCGTGGCACGACCATATGTCGCGGTCGTTCCCCACGGCCGGCGAGTAACTTCCCCTCCGACTCGGCCTTGCTGCGGCGAAGGAAACCCATCTCTGAGTTGGGAACACTGCGGGCGGCCGCTCCCTGGCGGGTCACGGCACTCATGTCCGGCCGCCCTTCTCTGTTGTTTCAGCGAATCGTGTGAGTTCCGCAGGCTATCAGCGGCTGACGCTCGAAGACGGCGATTCGCGGAGGAGTCCTTCGATGGCGGCCTTCGCGGCCTGGCGGGCGCCGTCGTCTCCGGTCTCGAGAGCCAGGCGGTAGTGGGCGAGCGCTTTCTCCCGGTTGCCCAGATACGCCTGGACCGAGGCCAGGTTCAGATGGGCTCCGGCATAATTGCGGTCGAGCGTCAGCGCGAGTTCCAACTCGCGCACTCCTTCGTCGTACCGGCCGGCTTCCGCGAGGGTCGCGCCCAGGTTGCCGTGGGCCTTGGCCGACTGAGGGTCAAGCTGCAGAGCGCGCCGGTATTCGTCAATCGCTTCGCCCGTGCGGCCCAGCTTCGAAAGTGCGTCGGCGAGATTGTGGTGGACAGCGAACAGGTTGGCGGACGCCGGCGATGGAGCCGATGGGATCAACGGGGAATTCGGGCTGGCCGGTGCGGTTCCAGCCTTCGGCGCGCTCATCGCCAGGGCCTGTCGATACTCTTTGACGGCTTCGTCCAGTTGACCCGAGTCGTAGAGGACGGCGCCCAGGTTGCTGTGGACCTTGGCCAGGGGCTTACGGTCGAGAGCCTCTCGATAGCGGCCCGCGGCCTCCGCCAGGCGTCCCTCCCGCCACAACGCGTTGCCCAGGTTGTATCGCGCTTCGGCGATTTCAGGCGCCACCGCGACCAACGACTGCTGGATGGCCACCTCGTTGTGGGGCGCCCAGGTTTCGATCGCGCCCAGGGTTAGGATCACGGCGGCGAACGCGGCGGCGTGCACCAGGTCGCGGCGCGCCCAGCGAAACCGGTCCACGAATCGGGCCGCCGGGGCGGCCGAGGCGATGTTCAGAAATTGCCTGGTTTCGGCCTCGCGCACCTTCCAGATGAAGCCGTCGTAGTAGTAGTGCAATGCGTTCGAGGTGAAGACAAAGGCGAGCAACCAGCGCCGCGGGGTCTCGCCGGAAGCGAACGGGATGAGGTAGTTGATCCCGCCGTACGCGAAGATCAAGCTGGCATACAGCAACACCAGGCCCACGCGGGGACGGAACAGGAACTGCACCAAAGCGGTCACCGGCCGTTTTCGGTCCACCCGGGTTCGATTGAAGGCCCAGACAATGGCGTAGTACTGCACGCAGTGGAATGCCGACCAAACGCAAAACCCAACCACGAAGTCGTCCAGGTAGTCGTACAGAAAATAGGTGGCCGCAAGGAAGATTCCGAGCAGGGTAAGCTTCCGGAAACTCACCGGCCGCCCGCGCCGCCACAGGTGGAGATGGTAACCGACATAGAACAAGGTGAGGACACCGGTGAGGCCGATCATCACCGTTCGAAATGTCTCGAAAGCCGGCGCCGGCACCAACGGCAAGCCCGTCACATAGGCGCGGCTGAGAAGGTTGTGGCGGTACGATGGGCTCTCGACGATCAAGGTCAGATACCAGCAGAGGGCGACCGCCAGGTCGAGTCGTGAGAGAAAAGGACTGGTAGCTCCCTGCTTGGAATCGTAGATGCGCATGAAGCCGTATTGCTGCATGAGCACGTGCCAGATATCCCATGCAAAGACGAAGACGATCAGCCCGTGCAATTGACGGGCGTCGAACCACAGTGCTGAAAGGAAGACGATCGGAGGCGCCAAAAGAAAGCGCCAGCGGTAGCGAGCGAACAGTTCGCGGTCGCCATAGGCGCGCAGAAAGCTGGGGAAGTGATGGCCGAAGGTGAAGAACGCCAGCAGGAGTATGGCGAGTTGCTCGGAGTTCCAGATCGCGCGCAGAGGAAGCAGCGTCAGGATGCATACGACGGGAGCGCCGATGAAGAGAAGCCAGTCGTAAACCGGGGACAAAATCCAACCGGAAGCGGGAGCGGGCACGGCCTCGGGGCTGGCCAAAACAGAACCGCGGCCTGAAGGCCGCGGGCTGGTCTTATTCTGCTTTCCCATTGTGAAAGAAAGTGCGCGGCTTCGGCACGAAGCCGCGCCTTCCCTAGTCTACAGGACCCACTGCCGGAAGGCAGCGGATGCTCCGGTTAGAAGAAGAACTTCAAACCGAACTGGATGATCCGCATCGGCGTGCGCAAGCTGCGGACTTCTCCCATCCTCGCCGCGTCCGGCACAATCGAGTTCGCCGACGAGAATCCAATCCCGTTCGGCTGCCCGAAATACG
>CAZGUX010000246.1:0-14394 GCA_964529305.1 uncultured Solibacteraceae bacterium
GCAGCGGCAAGTTCCGCACGGCCGACGAGATGCGTGACGCCTACGCGGCGTCTGGAACCGAGATCGTGACCGTCGCGATCCGGCGCCTGGATCTGGACAACCCGTCCAAGAAGACGCTGCTGGACGAGATCGACTGGTCGCGCTACACCATCCTGCCGAACACGGCCGGCTGCTACACCGTGGACGAGGCGCTACGCTGCGCGCGGCTCGGCCGTGAGCTGACCGGCTCGAACTGGGTCAAGCTCGAAGTGATCGGCGACCCCAAGACGCTGTTCCCCGACAACCAGGGACTGCTCGAAGCCACTCGCGAACTGGTGAAGGAAGGTTTCATCGTGCTGCCGTACACCAACGACGACATCGTCAATGCGCGGCGCCTGATCGACGCCGGCGCCGCGGCGGTCATGCCGCTGGCCGCGCCCATCGGTTCCGGCCTGGGTGTGCAGAACGCCGTCAACCTCCGCATCCTGCGCGAGATGATTACCGAAGTTCCGCTGATTGTCGACGCCGGCGTGGGCACTGCTTCCGACGCCGCCATCGCCATGGAACTCGGCGCCGACGGCGTCCTGATGAACACCGCCATCGCGGAAGCCGAGGCCTCCGAGACTATGGCCGAGGCGATGAATTATGCGGTTCGCGCGGGCCGCCTGGCGTATCTTTCCGGCCGGATGCCCAAGCGTCTGTACGCGTCCGCCTCGAGTCCCGTGGCCGGTGTGATCGAGCCCGCCGCGACACCCGCGCGCGCGTAAGCGCCTGCCTTAGGGCGTTGTGTTAACATCCTGTTGCAGTCCCAGTCCGACGGCAACAGGAGTGCAAACTCAATGAAAACCTACGAAGGCAAAGACATCCGGAATGTCGGTGTGGTGGGCCACGGACACTCCGGTAAGACCACGCTCACCGCGGGCATGTTGTACACGGCCGGTGTCACCAACCGCTTGACGCGGGTCGACGAAGGCAATACCACGACGGACTTCGATGAAGAGGAAGTTGTCCGGAAGATTACGATTTCGACGGGCCTGGCGTTTGTCGAATGGAAGAAAGTCAAGATCAACATCCTCGATACCCCTGGCTTTAATATCTTCATCAACGATACGAAGTCCGCTCTGGTGGCCGCCGACGCCGCATTGGTCGTAGTGGATGGCGTGGCCGGCGTCGAAGTCCAGACGGAGAAAGTTTGGGCCTTCGCCGGTGAATACGGTATTCCCAAGGCGGTCCTGATCAACAAGCTCGACCGCGAACGCTCCAGCTTCGAGCGGGCGCTTGAAAGCGTGCAGTCGACCTTTGGCCGATCCTGTATTCCCGTCCAACTGCCAATCGGTTCCGAACGCGAGTTCAAGGGTGTGGTCGACCTGATCGACATGAAGGCCTACGCGTACACGCCCGACGGCGACGGCAAGGGCAAGCCCACCGACATTCCCGGCGAGCTGGCCGATGCGGCCACCAAGGCGCGCGAGGCCCTCACCGAAATGATCGCCGAGGGCAGCGACGCCCTGATGGAGGAGTTCTTCTCGGAAGGTTCTCTTCGCCCCGAAGACTTTGTCGCCGGCCTCAAGCAGGCCGTCGCGGAGGGCAGAATCGTCCCCGTATTATGCGGCGCCGCCATGCCGAACATCGGCACCGACCTCGTCCTGAGTTTTCTCGCAGACTATTTCCCCTCGCCCGTCGACCGCGGCTCCTTCAAAGGCGCCGTGAACGGAAATGAAATCGATCGCAGGATCTCGGACACCGAACCGGTTTCGGCCTTCGTCTTCAAGACCGCGGCGGACGCCTTCGCCGGCCGGGTGACCTATTTCAAAGTGATTTCGGGCAAGGTCGTCAACGACGCCAACCTGTACAACGTGCAACACGGTTCCACGGAACGACTGGCGCATATCGGCTGCCTGATGGGCAAGACCCTCACGCCGGTCATCGACCTTCATGCCGGGGACATCGGCGCCGTGGCCAAGCTGAAGGAGACGGTCACCGGGGACACCCTCGCCGACAAATCGTCTCCCATCGTCTTCCCCAAGGTCAAGCTGCCCGAGCCGTCGATCGCCTTCGCCATCGAGGCCAAGTCGCGCAACGACGAAGACCGCATGGGCAACGCCATCAATCGCATCCTGGAAGAAGACCAGTCGCTACGCTTTTACCGCGATGAGCAGACCAAGGAGTTCCTCCTCGGCGGCTGCGGACAGCAGCACGTGGAAGTGATCGTCAGCCGCTTGAAGAAACGGTACGGCGTCGAGGTCACTCTGAAGGCGCCCAAGATCCCCTATCGGGAGACGATTCGCGCCCGTGCCGAAGTGCAGGGACGCCACAAGAAGCAGACCGGTGGCCATGGCCAGTTCGGCGATTGCTGGATCCGGGTCGAACCTCTCGAGCGCGGCTCGAATTTTCAGTTCGCGAGCGAGATCTTCGGCGGCGCGATCCCTCGAAACTACGTGCCGGCGGTCGAAAAGGGCATTGTCGAGGCCGCGGCGAACGGCTATCTGGCCGGCTACCCGATGGTTGATTTCAAGGCCACGGTGTACGACGGCTCCTATCATGACGTCGACTCCTCGGAACTGGCTTTCAAGCTGGCGGCGCGTAAGGCGTTCAAGAACGCGATGCAGGTCGCCAAGCCGACTCTCCTCGAGCCGATCATGAATGTGGAGGTGCAGACGCCGGTCGAATACGGCGGCGACCTGATGGGCGATCTCAACGGGCGTCGCGGCCGCATCAGCGGTATGGATGCCCGCGGCAGTTCCCAGATCATCAAGGCGCAGGTCCCGATGTCGGAGATGCTCAACTACCAGAATGACCTGACGTCGATGACGCAGGGGCGCGCCACGTTCACGATGGAACTCTCGCACTACGATTACGTGCCGCAGCTTCAGGCGGACAAGATCATCGCCGCTTACAAGGCCGCGCGCGCGGGCGTGGAAGAAGAAGAAGAATAGCGGCACGATCCGAGGGGCCGGGCCGCGACCGGCCCCTCGGACGTACACTATGGGTATGCAGACCGCCACCCAGGTTTCGGTCGAAGAGTATCTGTCGACGAGCTACCAGCCCGATGTCGACTACGTCGACGGCCTGCTCGAGGAGCGAAATGTGGGTGAAGTACCTCATGGACAGTGTCAGTTGAATTTGGGCAGCTATCTTCACGCAAGGCGTAAGCAACTCGGAATTTCTGTTTTTGTGGAGACGCGGGTCCAGGTAAAGCCCGCTCGTTTTCGTTGCCCCGATGTGTGCGTAGTGGTTGGTCGAGCGGAGGACCGGATCATACGCAAGCCTCCGTTCCTTTGTGTCGAGATCCTCTCCCCGGACGACCGTGTTCAGGACCTCCAGCGCAAGATCGACGACTATCTCGAGTTCGGTGTGCCGTCGGTCTGGGTCATCGATCCCGACCTGCGCCGCGCCTGGGTCTACTCGAGCGAAGGAGTCGCGGAAGTGAAGGGCGGCGTTCTTCGTACACATGCTCCGGACATCGAGGTCCCGCTGGCGGAGTTGTTTGAAGACTGACGGCGTCCGCTAGCGCCCTCGCTCGAACACCAGAAAATACTGGTGAGGGAGAAAGTCGAAGGACGCTTTCCTTCGAAACCCCGCCGCGGCGAGTTCGGACTCCACCTGCGTTTCAGAAAGCTTCATCTCCACGGGCGGTCCGACCGGCAGCTTTCGCTTGTAGAAGTCCACGATCACGACGCGTCCGCCGGGCTTCAGCGCCCTGTCGAGTTTGGCGTAGTAAGCGGGCCGGCCTTCGATGTGATGCAGCACGTTGCAGAAGAAGATGGTGTCGACGCTTGCGTCCGGCAGCCTGGGATTGTCGGCGGCGGCGATCACGGTCCGCAGATTAGGTAGCGCGTCTTTCGCGGCCACGTCGAGCAGCTTGGGCTCGATATCGACGGCGAAAACCGACGCTGCGTGGCGGGCAAAGCGCCGGGAAAAGTAACCGGTGCCGGCGCCGATGTCCGCGATCACTTCCTCCCTGCGCAGGTTCAGGGCGGCGATCACTTCGTGGGGCTTCTGCCACGCATCCCGCTCCTTGGCGTCGAGCGCATGCATATACTCGGTCGCCGACCGGGGCGGGTGGTGCTGATGCTTCACCTGCGCGGCACAGACCACCAGCGGCACGAGGATCCAAACTGTCTTCACACCTGCCAGTATAAGAAGTCCGCGGCGTCCGGCGCCGCCCAAGCAAAAAACAATTTGCAAACAAATTGTTTCCTGGTGTATGCTGTGAGTGCTCTGGTTTTCAACTTTCCGCCGATTGTGAATGCAGGCAATCGGAACGATTCTGAATCGCGATGAAATGGAACGGCGTCGCCTCGACGCCGCCTGTGAACTGCTGCAAGGCATTTCACAGTCCAAGGTCGCCAGGAAGTATGGCGTGAGCCGGACGACGGCTTCGCGGTGGCACCGCGCGCTGTCGGACAAAGGCACGGAGGCTCTGAAAAAACGCAGGGCCACTGGCCGTCCACCCCGTTTAACCACCGATCAATTCCGGCAGATCCCTCAAATCCATTCGCTTGGGGCTTCCCAATTCGGCTTTCCCGACGACCGCTGGACTACGGTTCGGCTGGCGGTGGCCATCGAGAAAACGTTCGGCGTTCGGTACGACAACGATCACGTCGGCCGCCTGATGTCGAAACTGGGTCTGCGGTCGCCCCGCCAGCGGCGGCGGTTTCTGGATACTCCCGCGCCGGCTCCCGCGTACGCGCCGTCGTATCCCGCGGCCGGTCAGATCGGTGTGCCTGCGTATTGAAGTTGAGGCGAATCCGTTTTGCGCGAGCGCCTCGTGACAGGGCCGGCGTTCGATGCCTGGCCGGCTCATGAACGGCAGTCCCGCAGGCAGATGAACATCTCGCCGAGCGTCGCATGGCGCTCGGCGGCGTCAATCAGATGCGGCATCAGGTTGCCCGTGCCTCGCGCCGCGTCGCGAAGCCGCAGGAGGGATTCGTCCAGGGAACGCTGATCCCGTCGGGCTCCGTCTCGTGCCAGCGCGTCGAGCCAGGCCGAGAGCGAGCGGGGTTTCGCTCGCAAGGGAGCGCCGGCAGTCACAAACCTCGTCACGCCGACCACGGGCTGGTGCGTTGCGGCAGCGCGGCTTCGGGCCGCTTCCCAGACTGCCGGAAAATCCCGCGCCGCGATCTCGAGGGCCTCTGCGGCGATGGCGGCGGTCTTTCGCTCGAAGACCCCGGCGCCGGCGGCCGGATCGGCGACGCGCGTCACGCCGGTTTCGGCGGTCAGCACCTGTTGCGCCCGGACGGCCAGCCGAACCCAGGTCCGCTCCATTTCACAGGGCACCAGGCAGATGGTTCTCGCGCCTCCCAGCGCCGCCGCCATCGCCTGCAGCGAAATCCTGACCAGGTTCACGTCGGCCTGCGGCGCGCCTAGCGATTCGATTCGGCTGACGGCCTCGATCTCGAGGCTGACGCCGAATTTCTGAGCATGGGCTTGCCGGGCGGCGCGGATCTTCGCCGCTTCGTTCAAGACCCGGTGGCCGCACGCCATACGGGCTCGAAGTGTCTCGCCGAAGCCCAGTTGGCGGTATCGGGCAGCGTGGGCCAGGATGGCGGCCACCTCCGGCGCCGCCTCGGCCGCGGACTGTTCCGCGCCCGCGCCGAGGGTCTGTCGCGTGGCGAGCGGCGCCTCCTCGGCCAGCCAGAGGGCGAGGTCCCGGCAGGCGCGAAGAGCCCACGGATCCGGGCCCGCGGCGCTCGACGCCAAGGCTTCTCCCAACGGATCGTTGCTGATTCCGAACCCTCGCCAGTCCTGTCCCAGAGAGCGGGCGGCCGCGACCACGCACGCGGCGACCGGGGCTGCGGCGCGGTCCGCCAGGAGCATTAGGCGATGGGGAGCAATCGTCCGGAGCAACTCGGCGAAGTCGGCCGCCCGGCACGCCATCATTCCGGATGCACCGGTCGAATCGCGTTCCTCGAGCGTCTCCGGGCCGGCCAAATCGTGGACCGCGCGATCCAACCTTAGGGCGACCCGATCCGCACCCGCATCCATCGCTTCCCGGGCGAGTTGGCCGGTAAACACGGGGTCCCCCGCACCCACGATGACTTCGATCGTCCAGTGCTGTTCGTCGCCGCTCCGAAAGTCCTGCCCATGTCGTAACGGAGCGGCCGGCGGCGGGCTCATGACCGCGAGATCTTCCTGGCTTTCCATAGCGACGAAACGCCGTACCCGCCCATGATTAACGAGAAGATCGACCCGACGATCAGCTTGCCGAATGCGTCGGGTTCGTTCGCTCCGTCACCTAGGTGAGGGACCACTCCTTTGAAAACTCCGATGACCGCGAAGGCCAGGAACATGAAGCCGATGATCTCGTGCCAGAGGGAATGAAGCGGCTTGATCACGGCGGGGAGAACGTGCTTCAGGAACTGGGTCCCTTGTTCTCGCAGGCTCGGCTTCGGCACAAGTCTATCGTACCATCGGCTTTCCCGGTTCCTGCCGATAAGATACATTGACAGAACCACTTGACCGGCGACTGCAAGGGTGACCCGAGGCGGCGGGCAAAGGGTTTGGTCACAATGAGGATGCGCCCGGAGTGGGTCGTTTCTCCGACGAAGTTTAGCCTTGTACCCCGCAGCGGTCTCCACTACAATGGGGGGGACCTGAGGAAAGGTGGAACCTTCAGGCGTCGTTTGGCATCCACTTTGGTAGGGGCGCGGGAAAGGCGGGTTGTTTGGACGAACGTCTGAAAGGACTGATGCAGGAACTCGGCAACGCCATTAACGAGTCCCTGGCCGACTCTGAGCGGATCGCTGAAGCGATCGGAGAGATCAAGAGAGCCGGATACGACGTCTTTTTGGTTCTCGAGGCAACCATCGGCTTCAACAAGCGTGACGAGGAAGAATCCGCCGACGGCGAGTCTCGCAAGGAAACTCGGCTGGAGACTACGGCTCGTTTGGAAACGACAGGAAAAATCCGCTTGACCAGTCAAGACCAGAAATTCCTGCGCGCGCTGAAGATTGCTGTCGACGACGAGCAGGCCTAGCTCGCCGTTCCGATCGAATTCGCTCCCTTCCCTTCCCCCCGAAAAACATTGTATGCGTTCCATGTGCCAGACACCGCTCGGGCCCAGGGAAACTCCCTCGCCCGGGCGCGTCCCAACTCCGCCAGATGCCGCCGCAGATCCGGTTCGGACGTCAGCCTGACCAGCGCCAGCGCCAGATCCTCGGTTTGCTCGGGATCCACCATCAGGGCCGCCCGCCCGGCCACTTCCGGCATCGCCGAGCAGTTTGACGTCACCACGGGTAGTCCAGCGCCCATCGCCTCCAGAATGGGAATTCCAAATCCCTCGTCCAGCGACGGGAAAGCCAGCAACGACGCCCGCTGGTAGAGCGAATCCAATTCGGCCAAAGGGACATAGCCTGTTACGGTGATCCGGTCGCGGCACGGGCTTTCGGCGATTTTCCCGGCGATCGCCTCGGCCCCGTATCCGGCCGACCCTGCCAGGACAAGACGCCAGTGGCTCGCCACCGCGGCGAAGGCATCCACCAGCCGCGCCAGATTCTTACGCTTCTGGACTGCCCCAACGTGTAGAATCATGGGCTCGCGCTCCTCCACCGGGCGAACCGCGGCCGGAGGACGCGTCCCGTGATGAACCACACGGATGCGGTCCCGGCTGATCCCCAGCAGATCGGTCACCTGCCGTGCCGTGAAATCCGAGACGGCGATGATGCCGTCGGCGGCCATCGCGGCATGTCGCGCCTGTTCGGCAAAGCGCTTCCGGAACTCCGGCGTCGAGTATTCCCCGGTCACCACAAACAAGTCGTGGAAGGTCGCCACGGAGCACCGAAACCGTCTCCGCGGGAGGCGCTGGTTGAGCCCGTGATACAAATCGGCCCGGCTGGAGAACGGCCAATCGGCCAGGAGCGCTCGCCCGCAATTCGACGGCAGCCGTTCCCGCCACGACCGGCCCCAGCGGTGGAGGCGGTAACACCAGTCGAAACGCTCCTCGGGATGGGCCTCGGCCAACCCGTACAGGACCTCCCGGCAGTACACGCCGACGCCTGAAAGTTCGTTGCCAAGGCTGTAGGTCGCGTCCAGGGCGATGCGCAAGCCGCGATTGTATCACCGGGCCGCTCTGGGTCAGTCCGGAATGTTGTATTCCTTGATCTTGCGGTACAAGGTGGTTCGTCCAATTCCGAGCAGGTGCGCAGTCAGGGTCCGGTCGCCCTTGGTGTATCGGAGGACCTCCCGGATGTGGCGCCGTTCCATCTCAGCCAAGGTAATGATTCCGGACTGGCTGTGCGCCGAAAGCGAAGGGGGCCCGCTACCCCCCGCCGCGGCGGCCATGGCCATGGTGTGGGGCTCGCGTTCCAGAATCTGGACGCGGTTGAGGATGGTCGTCGGCAGGTCTTCGACATCGAGAGCGGTGCCGGCGCTGCAAGTGGTCATCCTCTGAACGCAGTTGAACAGTTCGCGCACGTTTCCGGGCCATTCGTAACCCACCAGGGCTCGTGACAAGGTCGCCGTCACCGTGTACCGCTTGCCCAGGAGCCGTAGGAAATGCTCCGTCAGTACCAGGATGTCCTCTTTCCGTTCCCGCAACGGCGGAATCACCACACGGATGACATTCAGGCGATAATACAGGTCCTCCCGAAACGTGGCGTTTTCCACTTCCCTCGCCAGGTTGCGGTGCGTCGCTGCCACCACGCGGAGGTCGACTTTGTAGCGTGTGGTCGACCCAACCGGACGGTACTCCCGCTCCTGCAGGACGCGCAACAGCTTCACCTGCATTTCGAGCGGAAGGTCGCCGATCTCGTCGAAGAAGGCAGTACCGCCGTTGGCCAGTTCAATCAAGCCCTTCCGGGCTTCGCCGGCGTTGGTGAACGCCCCCTTGGTGTGCCCGAACAGTTCGGATTCCATGAGGGTTCCTACGATCGACCCGCAATCGATGGGGACAAACTGACCGGCTGGATTCGCGTCATGGATCGCTCGCGCGACCACTTCTTTCCCGACCCCGGTCTCGCCAAGCAGGAGCACGGGGGATCGGGACGCCGCGAAGCGGGGAATCTGTTCCCGGATCCGCCGGATTGCCGTCGATTCTCCAATCAGTTGATTTGCCGGTTGATAGTTGACTGCCGCCGCGCTCATGGATTGACCGTTCCTGAAGATGGAGTGCGATGAATCCATGATTTTTCTCCACCGAATTTGCTTCTCGGTGAACGGGACACCCTCCCGCCGCGCTCTAACGTGGCTCCAGAGTGGCCGCCGGGCCTGAAAACTAACAACTAAGCCAATTGGAATCTGTTGGATAAGCAAGACCGGAGCTTCCCCGCTCTCCGGCCGCCTTGGATCTGCCCTTACGTGCCTGGCACGTCCCTCCTCCGTTCCATGAGGATTGACGGGTATCGTCCTGTATCCGCTTCGGCGACTGGCACGTCCTTACCTCCAACAACGTCATTTCCCGGGAACCTGACGGGCCGAGCTATGACTATACTGAATACGCCTCGTCAGCGACGGGGGACAGGAGGGTGCCGAATGGCCTGCCGATGCCTCATCTTCGCCGCGATCGCGACTCTCACCTTGGAGCTTCCGCTGAGCGCGCAGTACCCGGGAGGCGTTCCCGGCGGGTATCCTCCGGGCTACCCGGGAGGAAGCCGGATGCCCGGCGGCGGCTTACCACCCCTGCCGCGCCGAAATAAAAAGAGCAAATCCACTGGCAAGCAGGACAAGCCCCTGGAGAATCTTCGCAGCCTGACCGGCGTCCTCAGGGATCTCGACGACGAGAGCGTCGTCATCGAGGCCAAGGACACCCGCATCATCAAGTGCAAGCGCACCCCCGAAACCAAGTTCTACGCTAAGGGCGCCGAGGTCAAGTCGACCGCGCTAAACCCCGGTGACCAGGTCATGGTGCAAGCGGCTCAGGACGAGGAGGGATTTTACACCGCCGCAACCGTGATCGTCCAAAAGACCGGCACGGCGGAAGAACGGGCAGAGGCGGCGAGACCAGCGATGGCCTCGACACAGAAATCGACCTCCGACGACGAGCGGCCGATCCTACGGAGGGGCGACGCGCCCCCGAAACCGGAGGAGGAGGAAGCACCGGCGGCGACGCCTCCGACCGCACCGGCGCCACCGCCCACGACTCCCACACCCCCCGCAGCCGAAACAGTGGCCGCGCCGGTCCCTGACCCCAACGTCGAAATCATCCCCCTGCCTCCCGGGGCTAGCCAGGAGCCTATTGACGACTCTGACGAGGGTCCTCCCGTGCTCCGCCGCGGCAAGCCCGCACCTCGCAAACCCAGCGTCCGCGCCAATCCGCAGCCCGAAAAAGCTCCGGTCGTCGTGGCGTCCCGCCTTCCGGACAAGGCTCCCGAGTTGCCGCCCTCCAGCGCGCACGCTCCTCTTCCCGAGGTGACTCTCGAAGCCCCCGCCCCGCCCGATCCCGTAATCGTGAAGGCCCGGGCGGAACTCACGCGCTATACCGAGTCGCTTCCGAGCTACATGTGCAAGGAACAGATCGCCCGCTTCGTGAACACGTCTCACATCGTGGATTGGAGACCCGTTGATCTCGTGGGGACGGACCTGGTGTACGAAAACGGCAAGGAACATTACCGGAACGTGACGGTCAACGGGAAGCCCGCGGGCAAGAAACTGGAGGAACTCTCCGGCTCCTGGTCCACCGGCGAATTCGCTACCGTGCTGGTGGACTTGTTCTCGCCGGCGACTGCGGCCGACTTCCGCCGGCGCAGCGAATCCCGGATCGCCGGCCGCGCGGCTCTGCCCTATGACTTCACGGTGGAGCAGGAGCACTCGCACTGGCACATCCAGGTGGCGTCGGAATCCGTGATGCCCGCCTACAAAGGGAAGATCTGGATCGACAAGGAGACAAAGCGAATTCTGCGCGTCGAGATGCAGGCTTCCCGCATGCCAGTCGATTTTCCGCTGGACAAAGTGGAGTCGGCCACGGACTTCGAGTTCGTGCGGATCGGCGACCGGCAGTTTCTACTGCCCGTGCACGCCGAATCGCTGATGTGCCAGCGCGGCACCAACCGCTGCAGCAAGAACGTCATCGACTTCCGCAACTATCACAAGTACTCCGGAGAAGCGAACATCACCTTCGACAAGTGATCAGGCCCGCAGCGCTTCGCAGAGGAAATCCACTAACGGGGCCATCGCCTTAAAACGGGTCAGCAGTTCGGTGTAGAGCCTGGGTGTCAGGGCGATCGAGGGTTCGAGCGTCTTGTAGACGAAAAACTGCTTGAACTTCAGGTGCTCGGCCGCCGGGTGCTCGGGCGCGAAGCCTTTGGGCGGGCGGGTCAGCCGCGCTCCCTGCAAGCCCCCCAGAAGCTTCGAAAGAGTCCGATCCTTCACGATGCGATCAAAGCGCTCGGGCTGCGCGGCGATTGCGGTCCTCACCTGGATCAGGTGCTGGGGCAACAGCAGGTACAGCCCGCCGCCGACCTCGATCTCGTCGGCGCCGACGCTGAAGTAGTAGCCAGGCGACGCGTTCTTGTCCATGTCGCGGTGGGAGAGCACCGCGGCGATGTGGGTCTTGTAAGGAGTCTTGTCGTGGCTGAAGCGCGTATCCCGGTAGATCCGGTAGATCGCTTTCGCCGGATCGCCGGCGGCATGATCGGGCGCAAATCCGGCGATGCCCCGTTGCAGAGCGATGATCAACTCCACCATCGGGGCTCGGACGGCCGCGTCGAAGGTCTCCTTCCGGGGCTGAAACCACTCCCGCGCGTTGTGCCGTTTCAGGGCTTTCAAGAACGCGATGCCTTCTTTGGGGAAACCCGCGAATCCCGGTTTCATTTCTGCCGTATTTCCTCCGCTTCCAGGCTGACCGACGTCACCACCAAGCCGAGCTCGCGCCCGTCGAACTCGCCGGGCTTGCCGTAATGGTCGAGCGTGAACTGAACCAGGATATTGTCTCCCTTGAAGCACCTTGGGTCCACGGGACGAGAGTAGACGTACTCACCGGTGGCCGAGTAGGTCTCGGGTTCCAGGGAACAACCGCCCATCTTGGCCGAGAGTGTCTGGGTCCGGTATTTGCCGATGACCTGCTCTGAGAGAAAGAGCCCCAGCTTGAGCCGCGCTCCTTTCGTCCGGGCCGCTGGGGGCACGGCCAGGGCGACGCTGAACTTGCCTTCGGTCCAGCGCCAGCCATTGCGCTCGATGTCGTGAAACCCGGCAATCAACTGCTTGGCGAGCAGGGGTTGGGAGACGGAAACGGCACTGGCGAGCGTAGGCTCGCCCTCATCGGTTTCGCCCATCACGGTATCGCGCCGGGCGCATCCGGACAGGGCAGTCATGGCAAGCGCAGCCATTCCCACGAAAGTCCGGCTCATTCGCTCATGTCGTGGAAAAGGCATCCCCTCGATTCGGTTTCTTCCAGTCTACGGTGGGCAATCGGGGCGGGCAAGTGATGGCTTCCGCTCCGGAGGCGCCGGGCCGGCTTTTCAGAAGGCGAGGGCACGGTCCCTGTCGATTTGTTCGTGGCACACACATAGGGCGATATCGAAAGGGAGAACCACATTGAGGCGGCTCAACCGGTCTACGCCAGTTACTGGAATCGCGGCCGTCGCCGATCGCGGATAATGAAGGGAAATGGCGCCATCCGAAACCGCCGCCGCCGAGATGGCGGAGCGCCTTGCCGGAATCCCCGGCCTCCAGGTGGAGCGAGACATCCCGCTGGCGCGCCACACCCGATTTGCCATCGGCGGGCCCGCGGACGTGTTTGTCGATTCCAGCGATCCCGCCTCGTTCCTGGACGCCTGGTCGCTGGTGCGGCGGGAGCAATGGACTCATACCCTGATCGGCGGGGGAACCAACCTGATCGTCGCCGATGACGGGTTCCGCGGCGTCGTGCTCCGCTATGGCGCGGTCGGAATTCATGTGGAAGGAACCTGGGTGTCGGTGGACTCCGGCGCCGTCCTCCAGGACCTTGTGGACACGGCGATCGCGCACGGGCTGAAAGGACTGGAAACGCTGGCCGGCATCCCGGGATGGGTAGGCGGCGCCGTCTACGGCAACGCCGGGGCGTACGGACACTCGATTTCCGAAAGCGTGCGACGGGTCGAATTCACCGACGGAACCAGGGTTCGCCGCTTCGACAACGCGCAGTGCGAGTTCCGGTACCGTGAGAGCCGGTTCAAGGCCAACAAGCAGTGGACGATCCTGCGAGCCATCCTGGAACTGACGCCCGATGATGCACACTCGTTGCGCGCCACCGCCGACGGGATCGTGACCGTTCGCAACGAGAAGTTCCCCCCGACCATGAAGTGCGCCGGGAGTATCTTCAAGAACTTCCTGCTGGCCGAACTGCCTCCCGCCACCGCGGCCCTTGTACCGGAACGAGTGGTCCGCGAAGGCAAAGTCCCGGCTGCGTACTTCCTGGAACAGGTCGGCGCCAAGGGCGCATCGCTTGGGGGGATCCGGGTGGCCGAGTATCATGCCAACCTGGTGTTCAACACGGGCGATGGGACGGCTGCCGAGTTGTGCGCTCTCATCCGCGATTTGAAGCGCCGTGTCCGCGACCGATTTGCCCTGGACCTGGAAGAGGAAGTCCAGTACGTCGGCTTCCCGTCCGATTGAAACAGACGGGAGTCCTCCCTCCGAACCGGGAGCGGGAGCGAGCAGACATCCTTCCTGCAGACCCGCCAGCGACGGGGAAGTCGCGGCGTCGACGCGGCCCTCCCGCGAGCAGAAGATTGCAAAACGAAGCCAATTTGCTCGAAAGTGATTGATTTCCCAAGGCGGGAATTGGGTTCGCCGGCGGGCTTGATGGGCTGCCTGGAAGTCGCCTTCTGGCGGTTGCCCCGAGGATCCGGCGGACCCAATGCACGGAGGAAGAAACAGGGTGGCGCGGACGCGCAACGCCAACCATCAAACAGGGAAGCGTAAACCCGAGGCGCAGGGCCAGTGGCAAGTGGTTGATTGGATTCAAACGTCGTTGATGAAAACCGGGAAACGCGTTGGACGTCCCCGGCCCCCCGAGACATACTGGCTTTCGCGGAAAAGCATCGCTTGACGTTGGGGGCGGGTATCCGCGTTCGCGACCTGATCCACGAGGGGCACAAATACTGATCAATGCCTCCGTTCGTCGTGGACCCCTCGATGGACCCCGGGGTCGACGCCGGAACATGGACTGCAAAAACCTGGGCGGTCATCTCAGATTGCTCGGTGGGTTGAACAGCCGCGCCAGGTGCTTTGCTCTCCCACACTCTGAGACACTCCCGGCCTTCCCTGGTCTTCCTGGCGGCTCTTCCTAAGGGGAACGCTGGTCCCCGGCCTTCCGGCCGGGGTTGGGCGCGCTAAAGCGCGCCGTGGCCGGTCTCGGACCCATAAGCGCTAAAATAAGGATTGCCGGCCGACCACCTTCCGCGCTAGTCTCAGGGCATGAACGCACTTCTTGAAGACTGGCCGGTCTTGCTCAGTTTGTTTCCCCCTAACTGGGACGAACTCGGCCGCCAGACCGGA
>CAZGUX010000247.1:0-5098 GCA_964529305.1 uncultured Solibacteraceae bacterium
GAAAACCCTGGAACTGCGCGGTCATCGTGTACTCGCCAGGAATCAGATTCGTAACGCTGAACCGGCCGTCGGTACTCGACTTGGTGTTCTGCGCCACATTCGTGGCCACGTTGCGAATCGAGATCTGCGCGCCCGGCACCACCGCTCCGGTGGGATCCTTCACCTGGCCATTGACGCTGGCGTTTCCGGATTGAGCCCGCAGAGAGCCCGTCAACACCGTCCCGGCAAACAGAATGTAAGCCATGATTCGAATCATCGCGATCAACTCCTTTCCAATCCCTTTTTTGACCTTGAGACCGGACCCCCTCCAGAATTGGAGTGAACGAGTCCTGAAATTCAAAAGTGCAATCATTATCCACCGCACTGAGTATCAAGTCCATGGACAATTCGTATCTGTGAAAAGTACCATGGGTTGATATTTCTTCGGCCATGCACCATCTGAACTGGAATTCGATTTACACCTTCTGGCTTGTCGCGCGAAGCGGGTCATTCGCGGAGGCAGCGCGGCGTTTACCCACTACCACAGTCCAGGCTTTACACAAACGAGTCCGCCAACTCGAACGGGCTAACGGGATCGATCTGAAACTGCTGCGTTCCCGCGGGGTGAAGGGAGTCGAACTCACCGAAGCCGGCCGGCGGCTGATCGATCTGATCGACCCGGTATTCGCATCGTTGGATTTGATGGTTGCCGATCTGCGTCAGGAAGACACCGGCCCGCTCAGCCTGGCGACCACGGGCTTTGCCGCGTACAATTACCTCCCGCGCGTGCTTGACGACTTCCACCGCGCCTTTCCGGGGGTCTCCGTGTCCGTTCGGGTCCGAAGCGAGTCCGACGTGGTCTCGCTGGTGGAAGGCGGGCACGTGGACCTGGCGATCGGAGCGGTGTCGGGCGGCCAACGGGAGATCACCGTCACCTCGCGCGCTCCGCTTTCCCTTCAGTTGGTCGCGCCTGCGACGTTCCGTTGGCGCAATACTCCGGTGACTTGGGCAGAGGTCGTTCGGCACCCCCTGGTGCTGCACGAAAGGGTGAGCGTCCTCCGGCGTGCGCTCGAGGACCTGTTGAACAGGCGGAGCCTTCTCGCCAAACTCCGGATTGCCGCCGAAGTCACGACTCCTGAACTGGCTATCGAGATGGTCCGTGCCCGTTATGGAGTCGGCCTCATCCCGGTGGGTCCGCGCCTTGTTGAAAGTCTGCGGGACTTGTCCGCCATCGACCCCCCTCCCGGACTTCCGCAGATCGACATCGCCGTCTTTCACAAAAGGAACCGCTACCTGCCGAACTACATGAAAAGCTTTCTGGAAGTTGCCGCGAAGTCGATTCGCGAGGGTGCCGTGGCGTAGCCGGAAACATCCCGTTCCGTAGTCAGGGCCTCCGCGGCCAGCGGGGCTGAGCGCCGAGTTGTTGGCGCACCCGGGCGAGAGTTTCGGGATGGTCGCTTTCGATCAGTTCCGCGCCGAGTCCGGCGACGCGCCTCATTTCTTCCTCGTGATCGGCCTTCCCGAGAATCGTGTACGACACCCGCGCCGGACAGGCTCGAACGGCGGCAACCGCCTCGGGCTGAGCCAACTGTGCGGAGGAAAGCCGTATCACCGAAGTCTTCAGTTCCCCGCAGACCCTTGCGATCTCGTCCGCCGAGTGGACCTTGGGCATGGTGTCCACCCCCGGCAGAAGTTGGGAGAACCGCTTCAGGTTCTCGCGCTGGCCTTCGATCACCACACGGCGGATCATGCCGGTTTTCCGGATCTCGCGCGCGATGTCGTCCACCACGCCGTCCTTGTGGTCGACGTCGATCATCACGCCGCGCCGTTTTCCCCAAAGAAGGGCCTCACGGAAGGTCGGTACCTTTTCGCCCTTGCCGGCATCCAGGGTGCGAACTTCAGCGAGGGTCAGATCGCGAACGGCGCCCTTTCCGTTGGTGGTCCGATCAACCGTCGCATCGTGCATCAGGACGAGGTGACCATCCCTGGTGTGGCGGACGTCGATCTCGACGTAATTCGCTCCGAACGCTGCTGCCGCCTCGAACGCCGCGATCGTGTTCTCCGGCGCCACTTCCTTCGCCCCGCGGTGCGCCACGATCCAGATTCCCGACGACGGGCCGGCGGCGCAAAGGCAGCCTGCGAGGAGCATGGTAAACCAACAGAAAGATCTCCGCATGGGACGGCTGTCTAGTCCCCGGAGCCTTCCCGCCCCTTCGGGCCATCTGGCGCGTTCACTCCCGGGAGGCAAGCCTTGTGTTCGTCCATCACTCTCCGGAACTCAGCGCGGGATGCCAGGTTGGTCCACTCGAGCGGGTCCGCTTTGCGGTCGTAGAGTTCTTCCGTTCCGTCGCTGTACCGGATGTACCGCCACCGTTCCGTACGGACGGAGTGGTTCCCGCGACCGTACGTGGTGACCGCGGGACGAGTCCACACAGCCGATGGCTTCCGCAACAGCGGCATCAGGCTGGCCCCTTCCAGGTTGGGACTTTTCGGCAGACCGCAGAGATCGATCAGGGTGGGATATATATCCATCAGGCTGACCGTTCGGTCGCATCGCTGTCCGGGCCGGGTCACGCCGGGCGCGGCAATCATGAGGACGTTGTGAGTCGCCTCCTCCCACAGGGCGAACTTGCGCCAGTGGAGCTTCTCGCCCAGATGCCATCCGTGGTCGCTCCACAGGACAATCGCCGTGTTGCGCGCGTGAGGAGACTTCTCGAACGCATCCAGCAGGCGTCCCAGCGTCGCGTCCGCGAAAGCAATCGAGGCCAGGTAGCCTTGAACGGCATTCCGCCATTGGTTGTGCTCGATCACCTTGCGGTGATCGCCGTCGGCTTTGGCAAACTTGCGCCCGATGGGCGGAACGTCGTCCAGGTCGTTCTCGTTGATGGTGGGAAGCGTAATCGACTTCAGGGGGAACAGGTCGAAGTACTTCGGCGGAACATACCACGGCAGATGCGGCTTGTACAGGCCGACGGCAAGAAAGAACGGGTCGGCCTGGTTGCGGTTGAGTTGCTCGATCGCCCACTCGGCAACCTTCGTGTCCCCCATTTCGGAATCGGCCACGCGAACAGGTCCCCAGTCAAAGTGCGCCGCGCCGGAAATGCCATTGAGCGGGCGGCCCTCCGGAAGTGGGTCCACGGGCCGTTGCTGCTTTTGCGAGGGGAAATACTCCTGCCAGCTCGGCGGGTCGGGAAACGCATCGTGAAAGATCTTGCCGCCGCCGGTCGCACGGTAGCCGGACGACATGAAATGCTGGGACAGGGTGACCGCGTTCCCGAGAGCCTCCGTCCGGCGCATGGGCTGATCGTTCTGGTAGACGCCCGAAGTGGACGGGCGGACGCCGGTCATCAGGGCGGCGCGCGACGGATTGCACAGCGGCGCCGCGCAGTGCGCGTTGGTGAACAGAACGCCCTTTCGGGCAAGCCGGTCGAAGTTGGGCGTCCGCGTGTCGGGATGGCCGCCCAGGCACCCGATCCAGTCGTTCAGGTCGTCCACGGCGATGAACAGAACATTCGGCGGGCGTTTCTTGCCGGACAGCGGAGCGGCGGTCGCGGCGGCCAGGAACTCGCGGCGGGACAGCATGGCCCCATTGTCGCGCACGGCGGCCCGAGGGCGAATGCTATGATGAGCGCAGGCTAGCTCCTCGGGAAACCTGTTCTTTTCACTTGCGATGGCCACAGTCACTCATACGCCTGAAGCGGCGCAAAAAAGCTTGACCCGTGATGTTCAAGAGACGCTGCTCGGATGGATCCGCGAAGGACGCTATCCACCCGGCAGCCAGTTGCCCTCCGTTCCCGAACTGGTGCGGCAACTGGAGGTGAGCCGGACTGTCGTGCGCGAGGCGCTTCAATCGGTCGTCGGGATGAACCTGGTGGAACTGCGCGCCGGCCTCGGCTGTTTCGTGAAGAACGTCCGGCCGGAACTCGTGGTCAACGCCGACCTCATCGGCTCGCTTCTGGACATTCACGGGCTGATTGAGGTCGCAATCGCCAGGAAAGTGATCGAAGGAGGAGTGGCGAGACTGGCGGCCGTGACCGCCACCGACGAGGATTTCGAAACGCTGGAAGATGTCCTGGTTCGCATTGAGCGCCAGGAACGAAAGGACCAGCCCACCTTCAGCGTGACCCCGAGTTTCCACATTGCGGTCGCCGCTGCCGCGCACAATCCGGTGCTTGGCAAAATTGTTTCGTCCTTCAATTCGCTGATGGCGCAGGCGGGCCAGATCATTGAAGGCGGAGAGTACTCGCACGTGTTTCGCGGTTCTGAATACGCCTCCCATCTGCGCCTGTACAACGTGCTGAAGACGCGGGACCCGGAGGCGGCGCAGCGCGAAATGGAAGACCACATTACGCGGACGATTCGAACCCTGGAACAAATCCGGGACAGCGGCGCATAGCGCGGCAGAGGTCGTGTCCGATGGCAGGACTCGCGGCATGGCTCATCCTTCTTATCAGCGTCGTTTCGCTGCGGGCGCAGGATCCGGCGGCGCTGGCCGCCGAGTGTGAACGCCTGGCCGCGGCGGGCAACGTAGCCGCGGCGCGGGAGACGGCGCAGCGTCTGCTCGGAATCAAGCCGGCCCAGCCGGCGGCTCTCCTGCGGGCGGGCCAGTCGTTGGGCGGCGCCCGCCAGTACGACCTGGCGGAGCAGGTCTTCCGTGCAATTCTCGAGGCCGACCCGCAATCGAAGGAAGGCTCGTACAATCTCGGCCTGACGCTCTACCGGGCGGGCCGATCGAGCGAGGCCGTCCCTTATCTGGAGCGAATCACACAAGCGGTTCCTCGTTTCTTCGACGCCCACTTCGTGCTGGGCGGCGCGCTCCAGGCGGCCGGCCGCCGCGAAGAGGCCGTCCGCGCACTGCGAGGAGCGCTGCAGTTGAGGCCCGACCATGTGGGAGTGCGGAGCGTGTTGGGCGCGCTCTATTCCGAACTCGGCTTTCCCCTGGACGCGGTGGACGTACTCAGAGTTGCCGTTGCTCAACAACCCAGGAACGTGAAGGCCGGTCTGTTGCTGGTGACTGCGTACCACGACAGCTTCGCGTTCGCGGAGGCCGCCGCTCTGGCCGAACGTCTGGTGGCGGTGGCGCCCGAATCCGCCGAACTGCGCGCGCGGTTCGGCTACG
>CAZGUX010000248.1:0-2283 GCA_964529305.1 uncultured Solibacteraceae bacterium
AGCAGATTGGTGCCCGGCGTCACGCGCGCCAAGCCGAAGATCAGGCCATACTCTTCCTCGCTGAGCCACTTCCGGCGGACGACCAGTTCCTGATAGAACACCGCCATCGTCGGGTCGCCGCCTCCGAACGTGAGATGAACCACCCGGAACGACAGCAGCACCAACGACCGGAGCATGGCTTCAGGCGATGTGCGCGCCTTGGACTTCGACGTAGACAGCGTAGAGGGATTGGCTACCCGTCATGAAGAGGCGGTTTCGTTTTCGCCCTCCGAAACAGACGTTCGAGCAGATTTCCGGGAGCAGGATCTGCCCGATCCGCGCGCCGTCGGGAGAGAAGACGTGGACGCCGTCGTAGCCGTCACCGACCCATCCGGCGCTCGACCAGACGTTGCCATCCAGGTCGCAGCGGATGCCGTCGGCGAGACCCGCGCCCTTGCCCGGAATCTCCATAGAGCAGAAGGTTTTGCCGTTCCGCAGCGACTTGCCGTCGACGACGTCCCAGACTTTGATGATGCGGGCGGCTTCCGGATAGTGGGACGCGCCCGTGTCGGCCACGTAGAGCTTCTTGTAGTCGGGCGAGAAACACAAGCCGTTCGGCTTGTAGATCTCGTTGGTGGCCAAGTCCAGCTTTCCGGTCTTGGCGTCCAGGCGATAAACGGCTTCCTTTAGCTGCAGCTCGCCTTTGTGTCCCTCGTAGTTCATCAGGGCGCCGTAGCCGGGGTCGGTGAACCAGATGGCGCCGTCGGGCGTCACCACGGCATCATTCGGAGCGTTCAGGGGTTTGCCGTTGAACTTGTCGGCCAGCACTGTCAGTTTGCCGTTGTGCTCGTAACGGGTCACGCGGCGCGTACCGTGTTCGCACGCGATCTGCCGGCCCTCCCAGTCGAACGTGTTGCCGTTGCTGTAGTGTGCCGGGTTGCGGAAGACGCTGACATGCCCGTCTTCTTCGAGCCACCGCATCTGCCGGTCGTTGGGGATGTCGCTCCACAAGAGGTAACGGCCCACGCCGTTCCAGGCGGGACCTTCCGCCCAGAGGCACCCGGTAAACAGCCGCTGGATCGGCGTGTTGCCGAGCTTGTACTTGGCGAACCGCTTGTCGAGAACAACGATGTCGGGATCGGGATAGCGGACTGGCCGATTGCCGCTGTAGTCGCGTTGAGCGAACGCGGGGGCGGCCGCAAGCGCCGCCGCGGCGCCCAGCGCTTCGCGGCGCGAGAGGAAGGAGGACGGTTTCTGGCTCATCGTGGTCTGGTTGGACAGTATATCGTAGCGGCGCTCTCGGAATAGCGCGGTACGATGCGAAAAGACATGCGCCTTCGACGGTGGCTATGGTGGACGGGCGGGATCGCCGTGCTGGTGCTGGCGGTGCTGATCATTGCCGGGTACGAGGCCGCCCGCCGGTTCGAGCCCTACCTGCGCGCGAAGACTGAAGAATACCTCAAAACCCGCTTTGCGAGTGAAGTGGAAATCGGAGCGTTCCGCGTCCGGCTTCCTCTGGATTCGCCGCTCGAAATGGCCTTTCGCAAGGGGCGAGGGGCGACGGTCAAGGTCGAGGTGGAGGGGATTCTGCTCCGCTATCAGGGCCGGCGGGATATTCCGCCGATCCTGAAAATACGCAAGATCCACCTGTCGGTGGATCTGCCCTCGATTTGGGAAGGCCCGGCGAACGTGCTGCAGGTCAGGTTGGAGGGTCTGGAGGTGACCGTCCCACCCAAAGGCGAACGGCCGAAGCTTGTGGGCAGCGGCAGCCGATCGCCGGCCAAGAGCACGAATGCCGTAATTCTCCAGGAAGTGGTCGCCGATGGGAGCAAGTTGGTGCTGCTGCCCCGCAACCCGGCCAAACCGCCGCTGGAATTTGAACTCCACCAGCTCAAGCTGTCGTTTGAAGGCCTCGGTAAGCCGATGCGGTACGATGCCGTGCTGACCAACGCCAAGCCACCCGGCCTGATTCACGGCCAGGGTGGATTCGGCCCGTGGGTCAGCGAGGATCCCGCGGAAACGCCGCTTCACGGCGACTACACCTTCGAAAACGCGGACCTGGGCATCTTCAAGGGCATCGCGGGCAGGCTGCACTCGACCGGAAGGTTTCGGGGGCGTCTGGACGAATTGCAGGTGGACGGCGAAACCCGGATGGCCGACTTCCAGATCAAGTCCGGCGGCAATCCCATGCCGCTGACCACTCAGTTTCACGCCGTCGTCGACGGCACGAACGGGAACACGATGCTGGATCCGGTGGACGTACAGTTGAAGAGCACGCGATTCCTGGCGCGCGGCGCCGTGGAG
>CAZGUX010000249.1:0-6934 GCA_964529305.1 uncultured Solibacteraceae bacterium
TCTGGTCACAATCGCCCTGTTGACCGCTCTGCGTTGTCTACCGGCCACCTCCTTCGACGGCGCCTGCTTCTCCGGCGATGGCGATGTCGCCGATCTTCGCCTGCTCGATTCCGCAGCCCGGATGTTCCGGCCCGATCCGGAACTCCAGAACATCTCGATGCTCTACACGCCCCATTGGAACGGCTTCGTCGAAGGCCCGACCTGGGGCGCCTGGTGGGTCCAGAACAGCTACGGCACCACCTACGCCGCCCTGCCCTTTTATCGCGAACCGTATCTGACGTTTCTGCGGAATTCCCACGAGCTGTGGTTCGGCAAGATGGGCGATGGACGGCGAATGGGCCGAGGGGGCCAACTTGCGCCGGACGGATCGTTGTGCGACGCCGCCAATCACGAGTGGATCATCTACAAGCAGGGCGACGGCAAGGTGGCGATTCACGACTGGGGCTTCGAGTTCGCGGCCGCGGGCCTGCTGATGCAGTCGGAGGCGCTGTTGATCGGCCGGGACGCTGGCGAAATCGCCCGCTACCTGCCGAAACTCGAGCGCGTCGCCAACTTCATCGAGAGCCGCCGCGACCCGAAGAATCATCTGTTCCGGGTCGGCCCGGCCGCCAATCTGCTGGCCCCCAGTTACGCGGGTCAACGTCTTCCGGACGGCACCTTCGGGCCGGCGTACCTGGCCGGCTTGTCGGTGACTTACATCGCGGCGCTCGACCGTTTGATCGAGGTCGCCCGCCTGGCGGGCGCCGAAGAAAAGGCTCGCGCCTGGGTGTCCCGGAGGGAATCGGCGCGGGCCGGGCTTTCCACCCTGATGACGAGCGAAGGGTATTTCATCCGTTCGCTCGATCCCGATGGAACCCGGCACGGCGTCTTCGGCGCGGAGAAGCACGGGTACTTTGAAGCGTCGCCGAATCACGACGCAATCGCCTTTCGCGTTGTGGACGATGCGCGGGCGCGGCGGATCTACGACCGCATGGCCTCGATTCCGGGACTGCGCCCGCACGGGTTGATTCTCCCCAACTACCCTTCGTACGACGATCTCTACACGGAGCCCAAGGGTCTGTGGCGGTTCGGCCATTGGGTGAACGGCGGGCACTGGTCGACCTGCGAGGCGAGGATGATCCTGGCGTACTACCGGCTGGGCGTGTATGAGGACGCGCGGCGGTCGATGCGGAAGATGCTCGAGTTCGCGCGGCAGTTCCGGATGGACAATCCGCTCACCGAGTTCGGGGGCGCGGTGTATCAGCCGAAACAGCCGGTCAACATCACGTATGACGCGTTCGGTCCGCCGGCGGCGATGGTGCGGGGACTGTTTGAATACCTGTACACGGCGGAATCGCTCACGCTGGCGCCGCACATTCCGCCAGCTATCGGCGCATTGCATCAGCGGTTCCCCATCCGATTCGGCGTAAAGCGGATCTACCTCGCCACCCGCGGCCGCGGCGAGGTGACTGCCGTCTTGGTGAACGACAAGCCCTGGCGGCGCTTCGACGGGCGTACGGTCACGCTTGCCTATCGCGAACTCCCCGAAGTCGCGCGCGTGTCCCTGGGTTTGGGAGGCGCGCAGCCGCCACTGGTGAAGATCGAAGAGCGCTCAACGGAACCGCCGGAGGTGCCGCCGGGATTGCCCGAAGACCTGGACTGGAAGGCCGCCAAGGCCACGCGTTTCCTGCAGGCGCTGGTGCGCCAGGGGCTGGGCTCTGGCTACGAGACGGAGCACGCGAGGCTGTTCCTGCAGGCAGTGCGCAGCTATCGGGAGCGGATGCGGCTTCAGCGGGAAGGGAAGCTCGCGCCGCTCCCCGATGCGTCGCAGAAGGCGGCGGATCAGATGTACGTCGACTCGGCGCAGCGCCTGTTCACCGGTCTGGAGATGACGCTCGCGCCGCGAGGCGTCTCGGCTCAGGCGCAGGAGGCGTGGCGGGCCACGATCGACGGGCGCTGACGCCCTACTTCGCCAGCGGCCCGAGTTCCCGATCCAGCATTCGCTCCACCTGGGCGATCTTCTTGCGCACGGCGGAAGGGGACCAGATGCCGCCGCGCGCGACCCCGGTTTGTTCGTTGCGGCCGCTGTTGGCGTAGCCAATCCGCGAGTCGGCGCAGACCGCCGGCAGGGCTTGGCGTGCGTTGTCCAACTCCGCCCTGGCTACGCGCTCCATCTCGCGATACAGGTTCTTCCGCTCCGCGGCGCCTGAGGTCGAGGCCAACTGTTCGCGCAACGAGTAAAACCGTGCGACGTTCCCCGCGGAACGCATGCACGCGAGCAGCGCGCGGGCAATTGCTACCTCCCGGTCGGCTTTGGGCCTCCGTTCGGCGGGCGCCTGAGAACGTGCCTGTTTCAGCAATTCCACACCGGCGGACCAGCGCGCGCTCATCTTTTCCAATTGGGCGAGGGCGAGTTCCGGGCCCCAGGGTCTCGTCCACGAGAGATCGTTCTTGAACTGCCGGCCGGCGCCGTGGGCGGGACGGTAGGCCGCATCGAAGAACAAAGGATGCGCGGGTCCGGTTTGAACGACGCCCATCGCCATCGCGCCCGAGAAAGGATATTCGCGAATGGCTTCACTGAACAGACGCCACGCGCGCAGGGCGGAGGGGGCTGCGGTCTCCCCGAAGTCTCGCGCGGCGAGGCGGCCAAGCACCGTCCCGGCGTCCTCGGCATGGTCCCAGAGATTCCAATAGAACAGCTCGGCGGCCAGAGACGGCGTGAAGCCGTAATGCATCCAGTTGGCGAACACCGCCGTGACGCCCGGGGACTCCCGAATGCGGCGGAAACGCTCCGCCCATTGGAAGAACACCGGAATGTAGGGCGTCTGGACGAACTCCAAAGCGATGGCATGCTCGGCCTTGGCCCAGAATCCGAGACTTTGCCGGCGGGCAAGCTCTCCCTGGCGCTCGAAACGCTCGGAGGGCCCGAGGAAGCTGATGGGATAGTCGTAGGCGGGAATGGTGAGTCCGCCGAAGCGGATGGCGCCTTCTTTGCCGAACTCCGTCATCAGGATCATGCCGCGCGGCAGGCGTTCGAGCAGACGGGACTGCGTGGTGTCGTCCTTCGACCACGTATTCGAAGCGCTGTACGGCCAGATCGCGACCTGAGCCTGCGGATTGCCCTGCCTGGCGCCTTCGAACAGCGCGGCGCTGAGTTCGGCGATGGTCTCGTGCGGGGCGCGGCGGGAACAGCGGGGACAGGTGTTCTTCCGCGTGTAGCAGTGCATGAAGCCCTCGCCGCCGATGATGAACGAGAAGCCGGTCAGGCCGGGAACTTCGGCCATCAGGTCGCGGGCGGCGGAGCGGAGATACTCCCGTACTCGCGGAACGCTGGAGCAGAGAATGTTGACGCCGCCGTAGGCCGGCAGCGCGCTGCCGCGAACCTCCGGGTGGCGTGCGTAGAACTCCTCGGGCAGCGGGCGGCTGGCGAGATACAGGTGCACGTCGATGCCGTACCTCCGGCAGCGGGCGATCAGGTCGCGCAACCGCGCCTGCCGCCGCCGGGCGTCGTGGTCGAGTTCGGGGTAGACCTCGGAGTGCGCCACTTCATCCAGGTCGCCCCACACCCAGATCGTGTTGAAGCCCGCGCGTGAAATGCGCGCGAGCAAGCCGTCGGTGTACGGGTCGATGGGACTGTCGAGTTCGCTCTTGGAGTAAAACGGAGCCGAAGTGATGCGAGGCGAGTGAACGGGAGCGAGACGGATGTCCCCGGTTTCGAGGAACGGCGCGCGGCGGAGGCGCAGGAGGGCCTCCACATGATGAAGGCCTCGCATCGCCCCCCGTTCGTCGTAGCCGCAGATGTCGACGCGATCGCGGGCGGTCCGGATGTGGAACGCCTCGGATAAACGCTTGGGAGCGCCGCAGCCGACGCCTACGTGGATCCCAGCGCCACTGGCTCCGCGGGGGACGCCCAGGCTGGAGGTGAAGAACTCGCGCATTTCGCGAGCGGCGGTGTCGAGCATTGGGCCGGGCGCCGCCTTCACCACCCCGCTGAGAACAATTTCGGTTGAGCGTCGACGGGCGGCGTGATCGCGGATGGGGCGGCGGTCGAGCGGGCCCGTCATCTCCTCGATGAAGGCGAAGCGCTCTTCACACTCGACCGGCGGTGTCTTCTCGCCCCTCAGTTGGAACGCCAGATCCAGCGGCCGGACCTCGCGGCGTTCCTGATCGTAGGCCGTTCCGCCTTCGTATCGGGGAGTCACCGCGCCGTAGTCGAGGTTGGGCGCGCTCTCGAAGGCGCCCGCGGCCTCGGCTTTCGGATACCAGTTCTCGCGGTACCCGAAGCGGATCTGAAACTCGGGGACAACCAGCCGTTCGGCGGACGTCCCGAACCATTCGTAGGAACCGCTACCGCCCCCAGGGAGCGAAAGCTCGAGATAGACGTGCCCCGCCGGAGCCTGCTTCGGCCGGAATCGCGCTCCGTGCCAGCGTTCGAACCAGGGGCCGATGGCGGCTGCGGGTAGGGTACCCGACGCGATCTCGGCGCCTCCCAGGCTGACCCCGATTCGAAATCGTAGGTCGGCGGGGGAGCCCGATCGCAGCAACTTGGCCTCGAAACCGCCGACCTTCGCGGCCGCGCGCAAGTGGATCTTCTGTCCCGCCCGGCGGCCTGGCTCGATCCGCCAACTCACCACGGCATCGGTAACGGGGTCGTAGTCGTGACCGGCGATGATCTGCGATGCCGCGGAGCCGGCCAGGGTCAAGAGCAGGACAACGAAGCGGCACATAGAACTACATGTCTATCAGAATCGAATTCCACAAGCTGACTGGTGACGACGAATCCGATATCGTCACTTCTCACCACAGGTGACCTTTCGCTCATGTGGGAGCGATCCCGAATGCCAGTGGCACCCCAAAACGCTAACAGAGTTTGAGGACCGAGCTGTGCGACGGAGCCGGCGGCAATCCCAACACGGTGGCGGTCGCTCGCTCTTCGTCAAGGTCTTCGTAGTCCCTCAGCCGAGTTCCTGGGCGAGTCCGATGAGAAGCCCTTCAGGTCCGCGGATATAGCAGAGCCGATACGCATCTTTATACCGGACGACTTCGCCTACGAGCTGCGCGCCGCGCTTGCGGAGCCTTTCCAGCGTCTCATCGATGTCGTCCACGGCGAACATGACGCGGAGGTAGCCTAGAGCGTTCACCGGGGCGTTGCGGTGATCCGCGACGGCAGGCGGCGTGAGGAAGCGGGAGAGCTCGAGCCGGCCGTGGCCGTCCGGCGTGCGCATCATGGCAATCTCGACGCGCTGATCGCCCAGTCCGGTGACACGTCCCGCCCATTCTCCTTCGATCGTGGCCCGCCCTTCGAGCTCGAGGCCGAGTTCGCGAAAGAAATCAATCGTCCCTCCCAGGTCATCGACGACGATTCCTACGTTGTCCATCCGTTTGAGCGCCATGTGTCCAATCTACAAGGTGTCGTCTGATCGAACAACGGAAGCTTTTTGAGGCAGTTCCTTGTGCGCGATCTGGCTCCTGCGCTTTCTCCTGTACGATGCCATACTGTCTATGAAGCCGAATGGAAATAGGGCACACAGGGTGGGACGATGAAGGTGCCTTACGCGAAAAAGTGGCAGAACGAAACTGACAACCTGAGGAAGATCGTACTCGACTGCGACCTGGTCGAGGAGTTGAAATGGGGCAAGCCCTGCTTCACCTACCGGGAAAAGAACGTGGCGATCATCATCCCGCTAAAGGACGCCTGCGCGCTCTCGTTCTTCAAAGGCGCCTTGCTAAAGGACCCGAAGCACATTCTCCAAAAGATCGGAGAGTCGCAGGCGGGCCGCTGGATGAAATTCACCTCTCCAAAAGAAATTTCGGCATTGCAGGCGACCCTGAGGAGTTACCTCTACGAAGCCATCGAGGTCGAGGAGTCGGGAAAGAAGGTTCCCCTCGAGAAGGCTTCGGAGTATGTGGTTCCCGAGGAGCTGAAAGTGAGGCTGAATGCGGCTCCAGAGCTGAAGGCGGCGTTCGAAGCCCTGACGCCGGGACGGAGGAAGTCGTACATCTTTCATGTCTCGGGCGCGAAGCAGGCGAAGACGCGGGCCGCGCGGGCAGAGAAGTGTGTGCCAATGATCGTAAGCGGCCGGGGGTTCAACGAGCGCACAGAGTGAGCCGTCAAGCCCAAATCGTTGGTCCTATCACCGAACGAGGGGCCGGATTTCGGAGAACGTCGGATTACCGGAAGTGGATACCGGTGGCAGGGAAGCGCGGGCGCCGCGTTGCGCAAAGGACCGCTCCCGAGACACGCCGTGCTGCCCGCAGACCCACTTGGCCGTCTCATGCCCGTCCCTGGAGTTTGTACATTATCAGTGGGGCGGACTTTAGTCCGCGGCGCGCTTTAGCGCGCCTCTCGGGTTTGGCCCTTTCTAGTGGCGCGGTCTCCGACCGGCGCGTGCGGGGCGCAGCCCAGGGCGAAGCCCGGCACTGCCATTGGCGATGCTCGTTGGCCACGAAAAGAAGCTCGCACTTCCCGTGGTGGCGCGAGCGCGTCCGGCGAGCAGTGGGCGCCTCCCTCACCGCCTCCGGCTCCCCCGTACGATCCGTGGAGGCACGATCCGTGGCCGCATGATCAGTGGCCCGACCGTAAGCGAGGGCTTAGTCGGCCCAATTTCCGCACACCTTCCCCACCAGCAGGCTTCGCCCGTGGATCAGGCAGACAGTCGAGCCAACCAGTTAGTGCTTGGGGTTCACGATGGCCGTTCATCATTGGGGCGAGTCGCCGACGACGCAACTTCGGAGGGCGCACCCTCCCTTTCTACCCCGTTGCTTCGTTCCGCCCCCTGCGTGTCGCTAGGTGCTGCCTCGATTCGCTGGGCGAGCGCGACATGGATTCGATCACGCTTCTGCTTCTCGCCCTCAATGGCTCCGATGCACGTCAACATCAAGTAACTCCGCCCACGGCTCATACTCTCGATGGTCAAAGGGCGTGCCTTGAGGGATACTGCTCTTGGCGTTGTAG
>CAZGUX010000250.1:0-14855 GCA_964529305.1 uncultured Solibacteraceae bacterium
GAAAGGCATCGGCAAAGCGATGGGCGCCACCTACGATCCGGCTACCCGCGAACTCGAAATGAAGAGCGCCGTGGAGTTGAACCTGGCTCCGCCGGCCGGCAAGCCGATGACGCTCGAGGGCGGCAACCTGAAGTACCGCGAAGGGGAAAAGAAGATCCTGGTGACTCCCTGGGCCCGCCTCAAGCGCCAATCCTCGGTCATCGAGTCCGAGCAGGCCATCGTCACGATGGTGGACGGTGTACTCCAACTCGTGGAGGCACAAAAGGCCAAAGGCGCCGACCGGTATCCGCGCCGGCAACTGGCGTACTCGGCCGATGGACTGACGGTGAACTTCAACGCGGCCGGCGTGGTGGAGAAGGTCCGAGGCGACGCCCATGCCCGGTTGGTCTCGACCACGCCCCAATCCGTCACAACCGTGACCTCCGATCGGGTGGACCTGGAATTCGCCGATGCCGGGGGCGAGTCGGCGCTGACGAAGGCAATCGGCTTCGGGCACTCCGTGATGGAATCGAAACCCGTGCCCCTACCGGGAAAGAAGCAGCCATCGACCAGGATCCTGTCGAGCGAAGTGATTGAACTCGAGATGCGCCCCGGCGGGGAGGAAATCGAGTCGCTCGAAACCCATAGCCCGGGTACCCTCACCTTCATCCCAAATGCGGCCGGAGAACGGCGGCGGGAACTCTCCGGCGAGCGGCTGTGGATGAACTACGGGCCGAACAATGCGCTGGAGACGTTCCGGTCGGTTGGGGTTTCCACCGTGACCGCTCCGGCAAAGCCCAAGCAGCCTCCGATGAAGACATCCAGCAAGCACCTGCTGGCGACGTTCGACCCAAAGACCGGAGAGATGTCGCGCATCGAGCAGTGGGAAAGCTTCCGCTACTCCGAAGGCGCCCGCGAGGCCACGGCGGCCAAGGCGACGCTCGAATCGAAGCGGGAGCTGATTGTGCTCGAGTCGGGCGCCCGGGTGTGGGATCCCTCGGGTTCCACGGCGGCGGACATAATCCGCCTGCATCAGTCGAGCGGGAACCTGGAGGCGGAGGGCAAGGTGACCTCGAGCCGGGAACCGGACACCAAATCCCGCCAGTCGTCGATGATGTCCGGCCAGGATTCGGTCCAGGCCACCGCCGCGACCATGAAGACGTTTGAAGGCAACCAGCGGATCGTCTACGAGGGAGGCGCGGTTTTGTGGCAGGGAGCCAGCCGGGTAAAGGCGGACAAGATCGAGATCGACCGCCAGGAGGGACGCCTGGTGGCCGAGGGTCACGTGGAAACGCAACTCGTCGACCGCTCGGACAAGGAGCGGAAGACGGCACCCGCCGTAACGACTGTCACGGCCGGGCATCTGGTCTACACGGATTCGGACCGCCTCGCGCATTACACGGGCAACGTCGAGATGGTCCGTCCCAACATGCGCGTTCGCGGCCTGGAGTTGCGCGCGGTGTTGGCCGGCCCGGAAGCCGACGGAGATTCGCGGCTCGAGCGAGCCTTCGCCGACGGAAAGGTGGAGATCGTCCAGCGCGCCGCCGGGCGCACCCGGACCGGAATCGGAGAGCGGGCCGAGTACGAGGTTGCCGGCGAAAAGATCACCCTGAGCGGCGGCGACCCCTCTCTGACCGACTCGCTCAAGGGCGTGACCCGAGGCCAGGAATTGACCTACTTTTCCGCCGATGATAGGTTGTTGGTTAACGGGGTTGCCGAACGTCCCGCGCGAACCAGGTTCCGCCGGAAATAATCCAATCAATGGCCAGACTCGAAACGCGAGAGATCGCCAAGGCCTATCGCGGCCGCAAGGTGGTAGACAACGTCTCCGTCTCGCTCGAGAACGGAGAGGTGGTGGGCATTCTCGGACCCAACGGGGCCGGCAAGACGACATCGTTCTACATGATCGTCGGGCTGATCAGCCCCGACTCGGGTAATGTCCTGCTCGATGGAAGGGACATTACCGGCCTGCCCATGTACCAGCGGGCGCGCATGGGCATCAGTTACCTGCCCCAGGAGCCGTCGGTGTTTCGCAAGCTGACGGTGGAAGAGAACCTGATGGCCATTCTCGAAATGCAGCGCCTCCACGCGGAAGGACGCCGGGCGCGGCGCGACGAACTGATCGAGCAGTTCGGGCTGGAGACTGTCCGCCGCAGCAAAGGGTACATGTTGTCCGGCGGCGAGCGGCGTAGGGTCGAGATCGCCCGGTCTCTGGCCATCAACCCCAAGTTCCTGCTGCTCGACGAGCCGTTTTCGGGAATCGATCCCATACAGGTGATCGAGTTGCAAAGGATTATCTTCGAACTGCGCCGCTCCGGCATCGGTATCCTGGTGACGGACCACAACGTCCGGGAGACCCTGATGGTGACCGATCGGGCGTATATCATCAACAGCGGCAAGATTTTCCGCTCCGGCTCGCCGGATGAGCTCTCGCAGGATCCGGAAGTCCGGCGGGTGTACCTGGGCGAGAATTTCTCGTTCGGCGTTCAGGCCCGGTAACGGGCTCGCGAGCCTCGCGGTTCGCGTCGGATTCCCCCAAACAGAAGTAAGTCCCTCACTGATCCCTGTAGTCCGGTTGGTGTATGCATTCAGCCCGCAAGTGACGTTGGGCAATTCCTGTTCGGCCCGATAAGACCTAGTGAGCGCCTCTGCAACTGCAGGGACTCGCTCGGTACGAACCTTGGGGTATCACCCGTTCAGAGAGGCGGTTTTGGAGCCCTGGAAGATGAGACGAGCAGCCCGGTGGACAATTGTCTCGGCCCGCGTCTGCCTGGCGGTCTGGCTGATTCGTGGGGTTCCGCTCCGCGGGGCCGATGACGGCGGCTTCCGGGCGTTGAGCCTGGAGGACCTGATGAAGGTCGAGGTCACCAGCGTTCAGCACAAGCGGCAAACGCTGTCTCGCGTGGCGGCGGCGATTCACGTGATCAGCGCCGAGGACATCCGGCGTTCCGGCATGAACAGCCTCCCCGAACTGCTCCGCATGGTTCCGGGGTTGCATGTCGCGCAGATCGACGCGACCAAATGGGCGATTTCCTCCCGGGGATTCAACAGCCAGTTTGCCAACAAGATGCTGGTGCTGATCGACGGGCGCAGCGTGTACACGCCGCTCTATTCAGGGGTGTATTGGGACATGCAGGACCTGGCGGTGGAGGACATCGAGCGCATCGAAGTGATCCTCGGCGCGGGTCCCACCTTCTGGGGCGCCAATGCCGTGAGCGGGATCATCAACGTGCTCACCAAACACGGCCGCGATACCACCGGCGGCCAGGTTGATGTCATCATCGGGAACCAGGACCGGGGAGTCAGCAACCTTCGTTGGGGCGGCGCGCTGCCAGGAGGCCGGGGATACTACCGTGTCCACGGGCGCGCCATGGACCGGGTCAACCGCTCTCGAACGTGGGCGCGGCTGCCGGACGACGACTTCGACTCCTCCAGCGGAGACTTTCGAGTCGACTACAGGCCCGGCGCCAACGATTCGCTGATGGTGGCGGGGAGGTTGTTTCGCAGCGGGTTCTGGCAAACGGTCGCCATCCCGGATGCTCGCCTGGAAAGCCTGCAAATCGGGCGGGAACACGCGGCCGCCTCCACCGGCAGCGCCCTGGTTTCGTGGGAGAAGAACACGGACCGCGGCGTTCGCTACCGTACGCAGAGCTACTACGACTGGTTTGACCGCCCTTCTTCCACCGCGGGCGAACAGCGCAAAACCTTTGACCTCGAAGCCAGCCGTCAGAGTCCGCTCGCGGAGTCGCATCAATTGACGATTGGCGGCGGATACCGGTTTTCCACGGACCGTTCGCCGCCGGCGCTGGTCTATCACTTTGACCCAGTCTCCCGGGGAATGCACTGGTTCAGCCTGTATGGGAACGACGAGATCAATCTGACGCCCACGGTCACGGTGAACGCCGGAGCCAGGGTGGAACACAACACCTTCACGGGTTTCGAGGTCCAGCCGTCGTTTCAGTTGGTGTGGGCCCGTACGCCGGAGGAAGCCCTGTGGAGCGCGGTTTCGCGAGCGGTGCGAACGCCGTCGCGGGGAGAGCGCGACGGCTCGATCGATTTCGCGATCGCCGCTCCCTCGCCTGTATCGGGAAACTTGCCCGTGATCGCCACGGTGGTCCCCGGCACGGACTACGGGTCCGAGGTGGTGTGGGCGTGGGAAACCGGCCACCGCCGGCAGTGGACCCGGCGGCTGTCCACAGACCTCTCCATGTTTCTCAATCGGTACGACCAACTGCGAAGCTATGAACTCGGTAGCACCGCAATCCGCGCGCAACCCGTTCCGTACTTGAACCGGATTCTCGAACTCGGGAACGCGCTGTACGGCAAGATGTACGGCGGCGAACTGGAGTTGACGTGGCATCTCCGGGCCGATTGGCGGCTGACGGGATGGCATAGCCGTCTCTATTCCGATCTCCACGTCCGGTCAGGGGCGGCTCCGCGGGGCGCCGGCCAATCGACAAGCCATCCCCGGCATCTGAGCGGGTTCAGATCGCAACTGGACCTGCCGCGCCGCTGGCAATTGGACACGGCGCTGTTCTGGACCTCTCGCGTCCCAGCGCCGCCGCCAGGACTGTTTCGCACCGGCGGGGTGGCCGACCTGGTGCGGACGGACTTCCGGGTTGGCTGGGACGCGACCCGTCGGCTGAGCCTCAGCGTGACGGGACAGAATCTGTTCGACCCGCGCCATCTTGAATTCAACCCCGACGCGCTGTTCAACGCCACAGAAGTGCCGCGGGCCGTGGTGGGGAAAGTCACATGGCGGTTTTGAGATGCCGGGCGCTATTGGCGGTGGTGTTGGCGCTGGCTCCCGCATCCGGCTTGTCGCCCCCTCGAGTCACCGAGGATCGAATCAAGGGCGCCTTTCTCGGCCGCTTCCCCTCGTTTGTTTCCTGGCCGGACGATGCATCGAACGCCGTATTCACGATCGGCGTCATCGGGGACCGGGACCTGATCGATCTTTTCGAGCGCGTAGTTCCGGCCGATCAGATTCGAGGACGGCCCTTGCTCTTTCGAAGCCTGAGCGGTCCACGCGACGGGGCACGCTGTCAGATGGTCTATCTCAGCGCACGCGAGGCGCGCCTGATCGAGCCAACGCTGAATGCGTTGAAGGGCCTTCCCGTTCTAACGGTGAGTGACGCGCCGGACTTCCTCCGCCGGGGCGGAATGATTCACGTCTTCCTGGAAGGATCCCACGTACGTTTCGACATCAACCCGCGCGCGATGGAGCGGGCTCACCTCCGAGTCAGCTCGCGCCTGCTCGCCCTGGCCCGTCCTTGCAACGGGGGACAGGAATGAGTCCCTCGGGCTGGGTCCGCGATCTCTCCCTTCGCACCAAGCTGTCGCTGGTGATGGTGCTGACCAGCGCGGCTGTGCTGGTGGCCGCTCTCGCGGTGGTGGGGAATTATCAGGTCCGCCGCGAACGCGAGGCGCGCGTGGCCGAGTGGATCGCGGTAACCGAAGTGGTGGCCGCGAACTGTTCGGCGGCCGTGGCGTTTTTCGACCAACAGGCTGCGGGCGAGACGCTCTCCTCCCTGGAAAACTTTCTTCCCATTCAGGCCGCCGCCATCTTCGTGCCGGATGGGGAGCGATTCACCTACTGGGTTCGCAGGGGCCTCTCGCCGGCCGTGGTCCCCGAGCGAATGACACCGGAACCCACACTCTCCAGCGTTACCGGCCAGGTCCGGGTGACTAGAACCATCAGTCTGAATGGGAAGCTGATCGGGACAATGCTGCTGGTCGCACAGGCGGACAGCATGGACGCGCATCTGGAAAGCTACCTGCGGATCGTGTTCTGGCTCCTCGCTCTTTCGGTTCCGGCCGTCTTTGTCTTGTCCGCCTTCTTCCGGCGTTGGCTGTCGATTCCCATTCTGCAACTGGCGGACGCCGCCCGGCTGGTTTCGCGCCAGACCGACGCCGGCGACCTGGTCACCAGGCACGGCCGGGACGAGGTCGGCGTCCTTTACGACGCGTTCATCGAGATGCTGGGCCAGATCCAGACCAGAGATCTCGAACTCCTCGAGCATCGCCGCCAACTCGAGGCGACGGTGGAGTCGCGCACGGCCGAACTCGTGCACGCCAACGAACAGCTGCGGGAGGCCAAGAACAAGGCCGAAGCCGCCGTGAAGGCAAAGAGCGAGTTCCTGGCCAACATGAGTCACGAGTTGCGCACCCCCCTCAACGCGATCGTCGGCATGACGGGCATCCTCCTCGACAGCCGGCTTGGCGCGCGTGAACGTGACTATGTGGAAACCATCCGGCATTCGAGCGACAACCTTCTGACGATCATCAACGACGTCCTGGACTTCTCCAAGATCGAAGCGAACCGGATGGGCCTCGAGCTGGCCCCGGTGGATCTGCGGCAATGCGTGGAATCGGCAATGGAGTTGGTGGCCCCGCAGGCCTACGGCAAGGGTTTGGAATTGATCTTCGACATGGCTCCGGACACACCCCCGCGGGCGATGATCGATATCACCCGGCTCCGGCAAGTCCTGGTCAACCTGCTGGGGAACGCCGTGAAGTTCACCGGCCGCGGCGAAATTTGCGTAGGGGTCGAACCGGCGCGGCTGGAACATGAACGGCCGGGAATCCAGTTCTGCGTCGAGGACAGCGGGATCGGCATCAAGCCCGGACAGATGGAGCAATTGTTCGAAGCGTTCACGCAGGCCGATACATCCACCACGCGTCGTTTCGGGGGAACCGGCCTTGGGCTCGCAATCAGCCGCCGTCTGGTCGGCTTGATGGGCGGCCGGATCTGGGCCGAGGTCCCCGCGACGCCCGGCTCGAGGTTCCTGTTCACCATCGCCGCCCCTCCGGTGGCCACGTCCGAGCGGCCGAGGCTGGGTCCGGCGCGCGTTCTCCTGCTCGAGGGACGTACCAGGCAGCGTGAAGCCGTCGCCCGGAGACTCGAGGAGTGGGGCCTCCAGATCAATTCAGTGTCCAGGGCCCAGGAAGCGGCTGCTCTGTTGAAGGGACCGGCTCGCTTTGACGCGGCACTGCTTGATTTCGCCGCGGCCGGTGACGGCATGCTCGATCTGGTGACTCTGATCGGTTCAACGGGCCGCCGCCCAGTCATCCTGATGGCGCCGGCCGGCTCGTCACCCGACGAGTTGCCGGCCTGTGTCTCCCTCATTCGCAAGCCTCTCAAAGACGCTGTTTTGTACGAAGCGTTGACGGTCGCTTTGGGAGGACGATGCCCTGAACAGCCTCCCTCGCGAGGTTCCTCCTCGACCGCGACGCCGCCGGGGCTCCGGGTTCTGCTCGCCGAGGACAACCACGTTAACCAGAAGGTGTTGGGTCTGCAGCTAGCCAGGCTGGGCGTCCGTCCCGACATCGTCGCCAACGGGCTGGAGGCTCTGGACGCGGTGATGCAGACTCACTACGACCTGGTTCTGATGGATGTCTCGATGCCGGAAATGGACGGCATCGAGGCGACGCGCAGGATTCGCTCCGGACTTCCGCCGGCCCTGCAGCCCAGGGTAGTCGCGATGACAGCCTGCGCGTTTGAAGAAGACCGGCGCCGGTGTTTGGACGCCGGGATGGACGACTTCTTCGGAAAGCCCGTCCGTGCCGAAGAGTTGGCCAAGGCCCTGGAGGACTGCCACGCAGGCCCGTCCGGCCGCCAGGATGGAAACTCGTAGGTTGCCCGTCTACTTCATCGCCGCCAGCCAATAGCCCGGCCGTACGCGAATCTTGTCAACCCGAGGGTCGCTGATGATCACTTTGATCTCGTGGAACCCGCCCTCCAGCTTATTGTTCGGCGAGTAATCGAGGATGTACTGGCTGTGGATCTCGCTGCCAATTCGCGAAATCGCTTCCTCCAGTCCCCTCTGTTTCACAAACGAAAATTCGGCGCCACCGGTCCCTTTGGTGAACAGTTCGGCCGGGTTGTCGACAAAGACCGCTTTGACATCGCGGAAGATTTCCACCAGCAACGGGATGACGTTTCCGGAACCGCCGACCGCGCCCGATTTCTGCGCGACCGTTGTCGGCGTAGCGGGAACGTTGGGCGGCATCGGGTACGCTGCCGGAGGCTGGGCCAGCGGTCGAGGGGGCAGCGGCTTCCCGGTCAAGGTGGTGATGACCCGGCTGATGTTCACCGTGTAGATGTTGACATTCGCAAGCTGCGTTTCGATCAGCGTCTCGCGCATCCGGCCCTCGCTGGCGATGTCCCGGGTTTCGCTCACCAGCAGGATGACGCGCCTGCGGTTTTTGGGCCGGCTCCGCAGCATGCGCGTCGCCTGCTGAACGGCGTCAATCATCCGGCTGGAGGAACTGCCCGGGTTGATCTTGGCCACCGCCTGAGAGATCTTGTCCGGTTCGCTGGTGAACTCCTGCATCACCCGGATGCGATGGTCGAAAGCGATGACCGCCGCCTCACCCTGGTCGCCGACCACCACGGACTCCAGAAGCGAGCCGACCTTTCTCACCTGTGGCAGCACCGCTTCCACCGACGAGTTGGCCTGGACCGCAATCACCAGGGAGACCGGATTGTAGATGGAATCCACCTTGATATCCTGCTCCTTGCCATTGTCGAGTAGCCGGAACTGCTGGGGCTTCAGGCCCGGGATGGGCTGATTGTCGCTGTCGAGCGCGGTAACCGGGACCACGATTTCGGTGACGTCCACACGAATCGTGGTCGGCGTTTCCGGGGCAGCCGGCGGTTGGGCCACTGCCAGCAGAGCCAATCCCGACACGGCGATAAGACGAGTCAATAGGGCCATAATTTGCCTGACGCGCCGCGGATCAGGCACGTTGCCCCGCGGCAGGATGTTCCGTCCGTCCCCCCAGCAAGTCCAGGACGTGCGGCAACAACTCCAAAATAGCATCCAGCGACTCGACCGCGCCCTTCGGGGACCCAGGCAGGTTCACAATCAACACCTTGCCCCGGTTGCCGGCCGTCGCGCGGGACAATACGGCGAGCGGCGTCTTCTCGAGCCCCCGCAGCCGCATCACCTCACATAACCCAGGGATCTCCCGCTCGATCACCCGTCGCGTCGCTTCCGGCGTGACATCGCGCAAGGCCACTCCCGTGCCGCCGGTGGTGAACACCGCATCCACTTCGCCTCCGCCGGAAAGTTCCTCGAGGCAGGCGGCAATCGCGTCGATCTCGTCCGGCGATACTCTCATTGTTGCAACTCGCCAGCCAGCCGATTCCAGACGCTCGCGCACGCGTGGGCCGGAGACATCCACCCGGCTGCCCGCGTGAACCGAGTCGCTCACTGTGACCACGGCGGCACGCATTACCGCATATTCTCCTGCCGCCGGTAGTCGCCACTCTTGCCGCCCGTCTTCTCCAGCAGATAAACGTCCTGGATTTCGATTGCTTTGTCTAAGGCTTTGGTCATGTCGTAGACCGTCAGCGCCGCGACCGCCGCGGCCGTCAGGGCTTCCATCTCGACACCGGTAGCTGCCGTGGTCGTCGCGGAGGCCACAATGCGCACCCCGTCCGCTTCCACGGAAATCTCGACGTCGGCGTACGTCAGGGGCAGCGGATGGCACAGCGGAATCAACTCGGCGGTCTTCTTGGCGGCGAGAATTCCCGCCACGCGCGCCACTTCGAGCGGATTCCCCTTGGGATTGTCGGGCAGCCTGGCCAGCACTTCGGCCCGCATCCGGACGAACGCGTGGGCGCGTGCGGAGCGCCGGGTTTCGTTCTTTCCCGACACGTCGACCATCCGGGCCTGCCCGGCCTCGTCGAAGTGAGACAGCCGGCTCATCGCAACAGAACCTTAATTTCGTCGCCGGCGCGGTACTCGGGCCGGTCGGGATCGGCGACCAGAAACGCGTTGGATTTGGCCATCGCCACGATGTCGCCGGACCCGGCCCACGGAATCGGGGTCAACTCGCCGTCCTCTACGCAGGCGGGAAGGAACCGCGTCAGGCCGGGCCTGTGCCGGAAATCGCGCGTCAGCCTCGCCCGGGTCAATACGAGCCGTGACTCCGTTTGGCCAGCGAGCAACTCCAGCGCCGCTCGGCCGAAGACTTCGAACGTGACCATCGTCGAGGCCGGGTTGCCGGGCAGGCCGAAGAAGAAACGCCCGCGGGCGCGCCCGAACACCAGAGGCTGCCCCGGTTGAATCAACACGCGGTCGAAGTAAAACTCGCCTCCGAGGTTCGAAAGCACTTTCTCCACGACGTCGTACTTGCCGGCGGAGACCCCGCCCGAGAGCAGCAGCAGGTCCGCCTCGAGTCCTTGTTCCACCAGGACCGTGGTCTCCTCGACGGTGTCCCGCGCAACAGGCAGGATGGTCGGCAGTCCTCCTGCCCGGCGCACCTGTGCGGCCAGCGAATGCGCGTTGGAATTCCGAATCTGATGATCGGCCACGGCTGCATGGACCTCGACGATCTCGTCGCCCGTGGCAAGGATGGCAACGACCGGTTGCGCGAAGACGGGCACGCAGGGAACGCCGGCCATGGCCAACAGGGCGACGCGGGAATAGTCCAAACGCTGGCCCGCGGCGATCAGGCGTTCGCCTGCCTTGGCCTCCGCGCCAATCGGATTGATGAAATCGCCAGCCGCGGCAGGCCGGTCCGTCACCATGAACTCGCCGTCGCGAGTAATGTGCTCCACCATGACGACGGCATCGGCGCCGTCCGGTACAGGCGCCCCCGTCATGATCTCCACACATTCGCCGGGTTCGACCCGGCCGGTGTACCTCTCCCCTGCCCGCACCTCGCCGATCACGCGCAGGCGCCCGGGAACGTCGACCGCTCGCAGCGCAAACCCGTCGCGCACCGAACGCGGCAACGGCGGGTAGTTGCGGTCGGCGCACACATCGCGCGCCAGCACGCGCCCCGCCGCTTCGGCCAGCGGGAGATCTACCACGCGAGGCTGACTACGTTGAGCGAGGACTTGCTGTTCTACGATCCGCCGCGCCTCCGGCACGGTAAGGGCAGGCACGCAGCCATTGTACCGTTCCCCCGCCGGGAATCGACGCGCAGACGAGAACGATGGCGGCCGCGCGAGGAGATACATTGAAACAGATCGCCACCGCTCACTCACGAACGGCGCGAAAATCGGGGACGGACCGGTGCCATGAAGCCCTCTCAGCCGCGAGCGTGAGCGAGGCGATGCATGGCGACCGGTGAGGACTGCCCGCTCCATTGAAGAACATGGCAACCCCCTCCCTTACGGTCGGGCCTGTAACGCGTTCTTCATTCGTTTTGGTGGGCCGCAGGCCCATGGGGACTCAGGCCAGAATTTCGCTGATCACCCGGCCGCCGATGTCGGTCAGCTTTTTGTACCGGCCTGCATGGAGAAACGTCAGACGGTCCTGGTCGAGGCCGAGCAGGCGCAGCAGCGTCGCATGGACGTCGCGTACCGGAATCGGCTCTCCCGCCGCCCGCACGGCGAAGTCGTCGGTTTCGCCGAAGGTCGCCCCACCCTTGACGTTCCCTCCCGCCATCCAGACCACGAGACCGTACTGATTGTGATCGCGCCCCGGTTTGTCGGAAATCAGGTTGTTGTCGAAGGGCGTGCGGCCCATCTCGGACGCCCACACTACCAGCGTGTCGTCCAACAGGCCGCGCGCTTTCAGATCTTTCAGCAATCCGGCGATCGGCTGATCGACCTCGCGGCAGTGCTTCGGAATCCGGCCCTGAATATCACCGTGATCGTCCCACCGGTCTCCCCCCGCGCCGTGCAAGACCATCACGCAGCGGACCCCACGCTCCACCATGCGGCGCGCCATCAGGCATTGGCGGCCGAACGGTTCGGCCACCGGATCCGCCAGTCCGTAGAGGTTACGCGTGGCTTCCGATTCCTGTCCCAGATTGACCAGTTCGGGCGCCTTCGATTGCATCCGGAATGCCAGTTCGTAAGCGGCGATGCGGGCTTCGAGTTCTCCCGTGTGTGTGCGAGCCCCGCTGTGCTCCTGGTTGAACCACTTCAGCAGATCGAGTTCCTTGCGCTGCGCCTCCTCGCTGACTCCCTGCGGGCGGTTGAGGTCGACGATGGGGGTCGCGCCGTTGCGGAAGAGCGTGCCCTGGTAGGCCGCCGGAAGGAAGCCGTTGCCCCAGACGCCTGCGCCGCCGATGGTCGCGCCGCGCCGGTCGCCCAGCACAATGAATCCCGGCAGATCCTGATTCTCGCTGCCGAGGCCATAAGTCAGCCACGCGCCGATCGACGCCCCGCCGGGAAATTGCGTTCCGGTGAGCGTGTGGTAGACCGCCGGGCCGTGATTGTTGTTGTCGACCTTCACGCCGTGAACGAAGGCGAGATCATCGACGACCGTGCTCAGGTGCGGCATCAGCGGCGTCATCCACCGGCCGGACTGGCCGCACTGCTTGAGCGGCGCCACCGGCGGGATCACGCGATTGGGAGCCGCGGAGAACGTGGCGATCTCTCCAATCGTCCGCTCCGCCTTGGGCATCTGCTTGCCCGCCATCTGCAGCAGGGCCGGCTTGTGCTCGAACAAATCCATCTGGCTGACGCCGCCTTCCATGAACAGGAAGATGCAGTTCTTGGCCTTGGCGGGAACGTGCGCCGCCCGCGGCAGCAGAGGATTGTCCGCCCTTGCCGCGCGAGCCTCGCGGGCCATCAGGTGGCTGAGCGCCACGCCGCCCAGGCCGAGATAGGAGTTCAGTAACAGGTCGCGCCGTGAAACCATCGGTTGACTCCGTCCGCCCGAAATGTTCCCCCTATTGTACTCACTTGCCGGCCAGCATTTCTTCCCATAACTGCTTCTGCAGGCGGCCGATCGCCCTCCAGTCAAAGTGCCGCTCGGCCAGGTGACGGGCCTCCCGTGCGAGTCGGGAGCGCCCGGCCGGGTCCTCGAGCAACCGTATCACCCCTTCCGCAAAGGCCGTCGCATCGTCCGCGATCCACACGCTGCGGCCGTGTTCCAGGCCAAGCCCCGCGCACCCGCACGTGGTCGAGACCACGGCCCGCTCCATCGCCATCGCTTCCAGCACCTTCAGGTTCGTGCCGGCCGAGACCAGCGTCGGCACGATCACCAGGTTAGCCTCGGCGTAGAGAGGCCGGACATCGCGCACCAGGTCGTGCACCTGGACGCTGGCCTCCGTTTCCAGTTCGGCCCCCGTGAACTGCCGCCAATACAAACGGTGATCGCGGCCGGCAACCACGGTCCATTCGGCGTCCGGCACGCGGGCGCGCACACGCGCCCAGACGTGGTCGCGGAAAAAGCGAAACGCCTCCAGGTTGGGAAAGTGATTGAACGAGCCGACAAACAGGATCCGCCGTGCCGCCGGTTCGGGCGTGGGCGTGAATCGCTCCAGGTCGACCCCGTTCGGGATCACCCGCACCCGGCGGGCCCCGCAGGCAGGATTGGCATCCTTCTCCGACATCATGACGACGGATGGATAGCGGCGAAGAACGCGGTCTTCAAAGCGGCGCCAGCGCCACCAGTTCCACCACGCGCCTTGGGTCCGGTCGCGTTCGTACACCTGCCGATAGAGATCCTGCGTCAGGTCGTGCTCGACGAGCACCTCGCCGCCGTAAGAGGCCAATTGCGTGTACTCCACCTGGAGCAGATCGAGAGAGGGCTCGCGCCGGAGCAGGCCGCGCATCACCGGCGAATCGAATTCACCCACCTCCGGAGGCCGCAGCGTCGACCACCGCGGCTCCCGGTAGCGCGGCGGCGCGACCGCGACCACCTTGGCGCAGATCTCGGTCAGCGGCCCGAATTCCTGCTGTTGAGGGTTCTTCGCAAAAGCAAACAGAACGACGTCGAAGTCGCGAGCCGCCTCGCGAAGCAGGTGATAAATGCGCACTGCGCCGCCGTGCGCCAAAGGATAAGGAAAATACGGGGACAGAATGCCAATGCGCCGCCGCCGCGGGTCCGCCGCGCGGCCTTGGACGACATGCACCTCGCTCGGAATGACGGTGCGGTCGCGCTTCCACGGCCATAGCCAGGACGGGCGAAGGTAGATGCGATCGAGCGGAACGCCAAGCCAGAACAGCAGCGACGCGACCGGAGTTCCCGCCTGCAAATGATGCCGTTCGAGGTTCCGATTGTAGGCGAGCACGCGAACCGGGGCCAGGGCGAAGGCCGCGGCCCGTAACGGATTCGGCTTTCCATCGAACAGGACCGGGGCCAGGCCCACGCGAAGCCGGCGAAACGCCCGCAGAACTTCCAAGGGCAAGCTAGGGCCCTCACGCACACAGATCGTGGTGAACCCCTCCTGCGTCACCGCCGGGTCGGTAGTCACCAGGAAGTGCCGGCGTTCGGGAAGCAATTCCCGGACTTCGGCCAGCATGCGCCGGCACAGGGCGGGGTCGCCGCTCCAGAAGCTCACGATCACGGCCTCGGGTTCGACGTCGAGCAGGCAAAAGACCCAGCGCTTGAGAACCTGGGTCACGAGCGGGGTCCCCGGACGCGCAGGATCCCCCACGCCGCCAGCGGCGAAACCGCGGCGCATATCGAGATGGGGTCGTAGCCTACTGCGTCGATCACGGCACCGAAAAGCGGCGAGATCACCGCCTGCATGATGCCGTAGCAAAAGGTCAGCAGCGAGATGGCGAAGGCCGCGCGTTCGGCCGGGTAGACGTCGAGCGGGATCGCGTACATGTTTACACTGAAGGCCGACACCGCAAACAGGCCCGCGGAGATGCCGACGGTTGCCCAGAAGGCCGTGGGAGCGGCCGGGATCAGCGCGGTGATCAGCGCGAGAATTCCCGCTGCCCGGCACACCTGCATCCGGGCGGCTACGGGCGAAACCCCTCGCCGGATGAGCCGGAACGACGCGGCGCCGCCACTCATGCCGCCCATTGTCGCGGCGATCGGCGGGATGGTAGCCAGCCAGGCCGCGTCGGCCGGTGTGGCCCGCGCCGGACCGGTGAGATACAGGAACGTGAAGTTCGCCCAGAACGACTGCAGGATCAAGCTCACGGCGCTGGCCACGCCGAACCACCATAC
>CAZGUX010000251.1:0-5372 GCA_964529305.1 uncultured Solibacteraceae bacterium
TGTCGAAACCGATCGTGTCCCGAATGAGCGCGGCGCGCCGGGCGTCGGTCTCGAGGTCGGCGCCCACCTTCATTTTGAAGTGGGTCCAGCCCGCCGCCAGCGCATCGCGGCAGTACTGCCTCACTTGTTCCTCCGAATACCCTAGCCAGCCCACCGACGTGTTGTAGGCGGGATAACCGCTCTCCAGGATCTCGGTCTCGCGTTCCGCGCGGAACGGCGCCAGCGACCGCAGGCGCGTCAATGCCTCTTCCGGCGTCAGCGCGTCCGTGATGTACTGGAAGTCGATCGCGGACACGAGTTGCTCCGGCGAGAGTCCCACCAGCAACTTCCACAACGGTTTCTTTTCCGACTTGGCCCACAGGTCCCACACCGCGTTCAGTAACGCGGCGGTCGCCATGTGGATCAGTCCCTTTTCCGGACCGACCCAGCGCAACTGGCTGTGCTGCGCGAGGGACCGGTAGAAGGCCCGCATGTCGTTCACGATCCCGTCCAGCGTGCGGCCAACCACCCTGGCTGACAACGCCTCGATGGCCGAGACGCACAGATCGTTGCCCCGGCCGATAGTGAAGGTCAGGCCGTGGCCTTCGAGGCCGTCGACATTGGTCTCGAGGATGACGTATGCCGCCGAATAATCCGGGTCGACGTGCACGGAATCGCTGCCAATCAGGTACTTGGAGGTGGGGAAGCGGATATCGCTGGCGCTGGCGCGGGTGATCGTGATAGACAAGGAAGTGCTCCAGTTGTTCATGATGACATGCCGGATCTGGCTGGGGCTGGGCGTCTCGGTCCTGGTTTGCGCGAACGCTCAACCCATCGGCACGCACTGGCCGAAGCCGGAGCACGGTCTGCGGTACACCACTCCCGCCGCACGCTGGGACGAGGCGTTCCCTCTCGGCAACGGCATGCTCGGCGCCCTGGTGTGGGGCGACGGCGACCCTCTCAACCTCTCCCTCGATCGCGCCGACCTGTGGGACCTCCGGCCGGTCCCCGAGTTCACGTCCCCGGACTACTCGTTCGCCCGCATGCGTGAATGGCATGAACAGGGCCGCGTCGACGACCTCAGGCGCATGTATGAAGAGCCCTACAATCGAGCCGCCCCCACCAAGATCCCGGCCGGGCGGATCGAGTTCACCTTTCCGGCGGGAGCGCGGTTCGCCAGCGCCGCGCTGGACTTGCGCGATGCGAGCGCCGCCATCGCTTTCCAGGGATCGGGGCGCGTCCTTGTTCAAGTCCACGCCGTCGAACCTGTGGGTCTGGTGTGGTTCGATCGGCTGCCGGCGCCGGCCGTGCGTCTGGTGTCCCCGCCTTTCTCAGGAAAAGCGGGTCAGACCAACGCGGGCCCCCAAGACTTGGTCCGCCTGGGCTATCCTGCGCCGGTCGAGACTTCCGGCGAGACCTTCCGCGCCTATGAACAAACGGGAGCGGAGGGCTTTCGCTTTGCGGTCTATGTCGGCTGGCGCGGGAACAACCTCGCCTGGTCGATCGCGTCGTCTTTTGAAGACCCGAATCCGCGCGCTCTCGCCGAGCGGCGGGTAGCGCGGGCGTTGGATCGCGGGTTCGGCACCCTTCGCCAATCGCACATCCGCTGGTGGGAACAGTTCTGGCGCCGGTCAACGGTCCGCATCCCCAATCCCGTCATCGAGCGGCAATGGTACCTGGAAACCTACAAGTTCGGAGCCGCCGCCCGGCGTCACGCTCCGCCCATCACGCTGCAGTCCGTCTGGACGGCGGACAACGGTCAGATTCCCCCCTGGAAGGGCGACTATCATCACGACCTCAACACGCAGTTGAGCTACTGGCCCTGCTACAGCGGCAATCGGCTGGAGGACGGCCTCGGCTATCTCGACTGGCTGTGGAAGACGCGCGATACAGCCTTCGCGTGGACGAAACGCTTCTATGGCCTGCCCGGATTGAACGTCCCGATGACCGCCGACCTGAACGGAAACCAGATCGGCGGGTGGCGGCAGTACACCCACTCCGCGACGACCGCCGCCTGGTTGGCCCATCACTTCTACCTGCACTGGAAATTCTCGGCCGATCGCGCCTTTCTTCGCGATCGCGCTTATCCTTACTTGCGCGACGCCGCTATCTTCCTTGAAGCGTTCACCGCCGCCCGCGGCCCCGAAGGCAAGCGGACGCATCCCCTCAGCGCGTCACCGGAGATCTACGACAACCGCCCCAAAGCCTGGTTCCCGACCGTGACCAACTTCGACCTCGCCCTGGAGCGATGGCTCTTTTCGGCGGCGGCGGAACTGGCGACCGAGGACGGACGGCCGGAGGAGGCCTTGCGCTGGCGGCGCGTGCTCGATGAGTTGGCTGACTTCAGCCACGGGGACGATGGACGCCTGCTGGTGGCGGCCAACCATCCCTTGCCGGAGTCGCACCGCCACTTCTCGCACCTGATGGCCATCCACCCGCTGGGACTCATTGATTGGGATCAAGGCGAATCCGCCCGCCGGACCATCCGGGCTTCACTCGCCGAGTTGGAGACCAAGGGCTCGCGGTTCTGGACCGGCTACAGTTTCTCGTGGCTGGCGAACCTGTGGGCGCGCGCCCGTGACGGCCAACGCGCCGAGCGCGCCCTCGAAATCTTCTCCACCGCCTTTACGCTTCGCAACAGTTTCCACTCGAATGGCGACCAATCCGGCCGCGGGTATTCCCGGTTCACCTACCGGCCTTTCACGCTGGAGGGCAACTTCGCCGCCGGGGCAGCCGTTCAGGAGATGCTGCTGCAAAGCCACACGGGCCGCATCCGGGTCTTTCCGGCGATTCCCGATTCCTGGCGCGACGTGGAATTTCACAACCTGCGGGCACAGGGCGGCGTGCTCGTTTCGGCTCGGCGTCGAGGGGGACGGGTCGTCCTGGTGGAGATCGAGTCCACGGAGGGAGGGCTTGTCCGAATCGAATCGCCGTACAACGGGAAAGACGTGGAACTGCGCCTGGCTCGAGGCCAGCGAGTGGGTCTCGCGAAGCCGAAGCCATGAGGGTGAACGGCAACGGACGTGCCGTGTATCGGCACGGGCTGGTTCGCTGTTGATGCCGGCGGCAGGGAGGCTTGGGTGGGTGGGGTGAATAGAAGCCGGCAAAACGAAGCCAATTTTTGATGTAACTAATTGATTGTAAACGATCATATTGGGTTCGACCCCTGGCTTCGATTGGCTTCGATTCCGGTGCCAGGCACCGATCCGTCGGGGGCTTCCTCGTGGCGGTTTCGCAGGACAACGCCGTTCCTGCTGTCTGAACTCCCTGCTTGTCTTGGAGTTCCAGGCCTTCGTGTCGGCACGAACCGGCATTGCGAAGAGCGGACTTTTCCGGCCGGCGTTCTGGGTCCGGTGGGTTTGAGGGCGCGGGCTTTGCCAGAGGTATCCATGTCCGGTCTAAGAATACAGCCGAGTCCAGCGGCAGCGACTTTTGAAACCTGTAAGGCACAGATTCAAAGGCTGTTAGAAACTTTCGACCGTTGTGACGGAGGGATCGGGTGGGGGAGGGCTCAGTTTGAAGGGAAGCCGGGCTTCGCCAAACGGGGCGGCGGTGGTCCGAGGGGCCGATTCACGTCGATCTGCGAAGCCGTGCCGAGCCGATCAGGGGCGTTCACGGGCGGATGCCGCGGTCATTGGCTCAGCGAGCCGTATGCAAAGGTCGAGTTGAGCCTATCGACCTCGACCGAGTTGCCCGTCAGACGAGCGAGGTAGAGCGACCGCTCGTGCTCGTCGTGCAGTTGCTGGTGAGCGGGCGAACAGTAGGGCCTGCGCGAAAATAAAGGGAGACGCTTACCGCAAAGCTCGCACGTCATCAAAATTGCCATCAGGAATCCTCAATTACAATTCTGCGACAGGGGAAAACGAAAAAGAAGTAGTCGAGGTACCAGACGCGGAGCCTCTAAGTTTTATACATGAGGAACTGAGAGTACTCCGTCTTATGGGAACGGCACCCGCCGCCGGCGCGGTGTTTCCTGAGTGGATTGGCGGAAGCCAGTGGGAGTCGAACCCACCCGCGATACGAGGTACCGCTCGCTGGTTTTGAAGACCAGGCCCAGCACCGGCCAAGAGTGGCTTCCGGCTCGATTGTAGCAGGGGGGATTGGCAGCATTGGGCTTGCCGGGGTTTTCGTCCAGCACTCTGAACACTCTGAACCATCCCTCTTTACCTTCGGTGAAGCAGGGGCTACACTACATCCCAGGCCGGGGTGCGCACACCGGCGGCTTCAGTCTTCAGTGGGAGAGTCACCGTATGCATTCCAGATCTCTTGTGGTTGTGCTTCTGCTTGCCTTGTCGATCCTGACTCCGCGGTCCTTCGGACAGGCGAACGGAACGATCCATGGAACGGTCTATGATTCCAGCGGGGCCGTTCTACCGGGAGTGACGGTCGTCGTCACCAATGTGGGGACGAATTTCGCTCGAACCATCGCCGCCGACGAGGGCGGGCAATATGTCGCTCCTCTCCTTCCCGTGGGCTCGTACAGTGTGCGGGTGGAGAAGCAGGGGTTCGCCTCGTTTCTGCAGACTGGAATCACCCTCCAGGTGAACACGAACGTCCAGGTGAATGCGGTGCTGCAACCGCGAGCCGCCAACGAGCAGGTAACCGTGACGTCCGACGCGGTCATGGTGCAGGCGACCGCGACCAACCTGGTGCAGGTGGTCGATTCCCGGCGCATCGTCGACCTGCCGCTCAACGGGCGGAACATTCTGCAGTTGATGTCGCTCAACGCCGGCGTTTCCGATCGCGGGGCGCAAGGAGGCACCCTGCAGATCAACACCATTGGCGGCGGCCAGTATCACGCGCCGGTTTCCATCAATGGCGCGCGTGGGAACGCCACCAATTTCCTGTTGGACAATGCCGACAACAATGACGGCTACACCAACATCGCCGAGCCATATCCGAACCCCGATGCGATTCAGGAATTCAGCATTCAGACCAGCACGTTCGACGCGCAATACGGGCGGCAGGTGGGGGGTGTGGTCAATGCCGTCACGCGGTCCGGCACCAACAGTTTCCACGGCACGGCATTCGACTTTCTGCGCAACTACAAGATGAACGCCGGCAACTTCTTCTCCGGACGCGACGCGTTGAAGCGAAATCAATACGGCGGCACGATCGGGGGACCGGTCCTGGTGCCGGGCCTGTACAACGGCAAGGACAAGTCGTTCTTCTTCTTCTCCTACCAGGGCACCAAGCAGCGCGTGGCGACTCCGGGCGCCCTGCGAGTGGCGCCCAGCGATGCCATGAAGCGCGGCGACTTTTCGTCCTGGTTGACGGCGGATGGCCGAGGGGCGATTCGCGATCCGCAGGCGACCGGCCAGTACTTCGCGAACAACGTGATTCCGCAATCGCGGTTCGATCCGGTCTCGCGAGCTCTGCTCGACTACATTCCG
>CAZGUX010000252.1:0-11437 GCA_964529305.1 uncultured Solibacteraceae bacterium
CGGCCAGGTTGGAAGTAGGTATGATCTGCGCCGAGTCACCCCATACCGAGGGACAGTCGAAGCCCTGAGCAGTCGGCCGGCTAATTGCGACCGAGAACGTTGCTCGGTTGCCGTTCATGAGCTGTCGGATCTTGCCGATCACATCCGTCCCCTGTGGATCCTCCGCGCTTGGGTGCTTGTTGTCATAGATCAGGCGAGCATACACGGTGAAGTCGAGAGGGTTTACCTCATTTTGAAGGTCGAAGTCTTCAATCTGAATCCCAGCACCATTCGGACCGGCCTCGTACAGAACGGCATCAATCAGGTTGAAGAAGGGTTGCCAGCCCCAGAAGTAGGGGTTCGAGTTCGCGGTCTGGTAACCGGAATTGACTCCCTGGCAGTCCGGGTAACCCGCGTCGTTGGCAGGCGGGGGATGAGACGTGTTGAGGAAGCCAAAAGGGACCCATTTCAGAAACCTCAACTGGATCAGAGGATCACAGCTAGCTTGGGCAGGATAGGGTGGCGTTCCAGGTGGGATCGCCCCAGTTCCGCTACCCCACTCGTCCACCAGCACAGGTGTAGGCGTCACTCGTTGGATACCGTAAGACTTGAGGTCGGTCAAAAACGCTCTCAGTCTGGAGCGCCAAGTTGCCATGACGTTCCCATTGCTGTCCCACGCCGTGCTGTAAAATCCACCCGTAAGGCCGAACTGGAACCGTACCCCCGTCACACCCTGGTCGATGAAGTTCTCCGTGCGATAGTAGGGTTGGCCGTAGGCGTCACGACTGAACAGACTCTTGATGCAGTTCTGGACGGTCCATGTGGTTGGACAGTTACGCAGCGCCGCGGTGCCGTTATCCCTTACGTTGGCCAGAAAGTACTTATCGATCGGAATGGCCCCGAGGTTGGTCTCCAGCACCGTTGGTTTCATTCCTTTTCCCATGACACCATCGACGATGTAGAGCGCCCCGGGTCCCCGCTTGGCGGCGTAGCCCGCGGGCGGCGTTACATCCGGCGGAAGCGGAGATACCGGGCAATATTGGCCGAGAGGGCATTCCGGATTATGGGCATTGGGTCCGACGTACTCCCGCACCTTTTGGATATACTTCCAGTACGTGGTTCCGCTTCCGGCATCGTAAGGAAAGTAGTCATTGCACGAGAAATCGGTCGGGCAAGCGATGTTGTTGTTGATCACTCCAGAATCCACGATCTGGCGTGCCCGTACGGTGAACACCGCGATCATGTAGTTTTGCACCGGCCAATCCGGGCAGTACAGGGTCGAAGAAGTGCACCCGCCGGTTATCTGGAGTTCCTGCATCTCCTGAATGTATCTGAAGAATGGATGTTGTGCGGGTACATCCGTGAAGTGCGGAGTGGGGTCAACGGTGAAATTCTCCGGGTTCCCCGTCTTTGCCCAGTAGATTGCGCGGATCAGGAATACGGCGAGTTGCCCCCGCGTCATGACACTATCAGGGCAAAACTCCACCGCGCTGTAGCATCCGGTCGTGATCTGACGCTCTCCCATAATATTGACAGCGTCGTAGTAGGGTAGGGCCGGACCCACGTCGATGAACAACTGCTGGTGTTGCTGAGCCACTAGCAGCGTGGTAGTTCCGGTGAGCGCGAGACGAAGTGAAACGGAAGCGATTGCGGAAAGGGACACCAAGAATGATGGACAGAAGGGTTGCATAAAGCCCGGTCCTCCGGTGGTTCTGAAGGCCGAAAGCAAAGACAAGTCACCTGTAGAAACAGAACAGATGGCTGTCTCAATGGGCTATGTATCGGTCGGAAAGGATGTCGGCGGCATTCCAGCCGCAATTACGAAGCACTGACGTATGGCAGGTCAGCCCGGCAAGCGGTCGAACTTCAGGATTTGTTTTTTCGCTGTAATGTCCTTAACAAGTAATCGACACTGTAGAATGCTCTCCATTTGCGAAAATGTGGAGGGCATTTTGCGATCCCCCAAAACAGGGGTTTGGTTGCGGTTGTGTCTACGCTCAGCGGCTGGAGCCGTCCAACGAGCGGGCGGCTGGCGATCCGTTTTCCCATCTATCACCTTCACCATACCCGAGGAGCCATTGCTGGCGGTTATCGAGTTGCGTGCGCTTCTTGTCGTAGCGGACCTGCGCTCCCACGGCGAGCACTTTGCCGGAGGCTCGATGCCATCCCGGCGTGATGTCCGCCACGGCGATGTCGACGGTCTCCGATTCCTTCACCCACTGGAGTTCCGGGATCTCGACAGGCCCTTTCCACGTTTTGCCGAGGTCGTCGCTCGACATGGCAGACATGCCGGAGAAATGGTCCGAGGTGGCCAGGTGCTTCTGGATCGTCAGCACCGTGAGTGGCGCTCCGTTGCGGCCCATCCCCGGAATCGCGACGGGGCGGGGATGAAACCATTGCCATCCGGCGGCGTACTCGCGCAGGATCTTTTCGGCTTTGATCTCGAACGGAAGCGTTTCGGCGGCGGACAGGGACGCCGCCAGCCCCACCGCCAACGGCAGGTATCGGAGTAGGAGCATGGCAGTCCTCATGGTAGTGTGTCCGCCGCCGCCCAGTCGAGTCTGGGCTGCTTTCAGCGCACATTCTGGGTCACGAGTGCCGGCGAGCCTGCCGCCATCGACTTCGCGGCTGCGAGCCGGATAGCCACGTTGGAGCGCAACGTTTCCGCCTGTGTCGCGGTGAATCTCAGCCAGCCGCGCTTGGCGTCCCGGACTTCGTCCCTATTCCACGTGCAGGCCATGATCGTCGCTCGGGCGTGCGCCCCCGGCCCCAGCAGCACGTGGCCCAATTCGTGGGCGATCAGGTGACCGAGAAGCCAGGAGGTGGAGACGCCGTAGCTACGGGCGGCAAACACCACCTTGTCGTAGAGGAGGGTGGCCAGATACCGGTAAACACCTTCCCCGACCGGGTACGCAAGGCCAACTATCGGAGACGCGGGACCGGCTAGCCGTTCGGACAGTTGCTCCGGCAGCAACCGGACCGACACTTCGGCCGGAGTGGGGCTCGGGCGGAACGGATTGCCCAACCCCAACTTGGCGGTGGGTGCTTCATGCTGAACCCACTGCAACGGAACTCCGGCAGCGGCGTAAATCCGGGTTGTGACACCTGTCGCCTGGGCCAAAGCCTCTCCGGGTACGCCCGCCAGGTCGTACAGGTGAACGGTGATGGCAGGAGCCTCAGCAGCCGATGCTGCCGGAACCAGCAGTGTCCAAAGGAACCATCCAGCGCGTCGTGTCATGAACGCACTTTGAGGCGGGAAGGCAGCTACCTCCATGGTTGCCGGGTCAGCAGCGCCTCATGGTGCGGTCAGTTATTTCTCATCGGCTAAGAGTATGCAGATAAAGGTGTTACTGGTAGCGCTCCATGGAGGTCAACCTACCTTGGTGTGATATACTCAGTGCCGATTCCAACCTCGGAGGGCTGGAAATGACCCTGATGGGTCCTGAGGATCGCGTGGTCCGGTTCGGGGTATTCGAATTGAACGCCCCGGCGGGCGAGTTAAGGAAAAATGGGTTCCGGCTGAAGTTGGCCGAGCAGCCGTTCCGCATCCTGATGCATTTGGCCGAGCGCCCTGGGGAAATCGTCACCCGGGAGGAACTCCGCGATCTGCTTTGGGGCCAGGACACGTTCGTCGACTTCGAGCACGGGCTGAACGCGGCGATCAACAAGATCCGGGAGACCCTGGGCGACTCGGCATCGACACCGCGGTACATCGAGACGGTCCCACGGCGAGGGTACCGGTTCATTGGAGAGGTTGGGCATCCTCCCGTTCGCCAGCCTGACGGTGACCCCGCCGGCACGCCGGAGGACCTGGAAAAGGTCAAGGGCCGCCCGCAGGAGCGACCGGCTCCTACCTCCGAAGGCAACAGGAACCCGTGGTGGTGGGTAGGTGCTGCTGCCATTCTGGCTCTGGGAGTCGCGGGAGGAGCGTGGTGGGAGCGGTCGCAGTCGACCTTGCCAACGCCCCAACTGGCGATGCGCCCGCTCACCGCGGACGCCGGGCTGACTACCCACCCCGTGCTCTCGGGCGACGGGAAGCTGGTAGCTTACGCCTCTGATCGGGCGACGCTCAAGAACCTCGACATCTGGGTGCACCCGCTCACCGAGGGCGGCCGGCCGATCCGGTTGACGACTCACGAAGCCGACGATCAGTTTCCCGATTTCTCGCCCGACGGCGGCATGATCGCGTTCCATTCCGAACGCGAAGGAGGCGGGATCTACCTGGTTCCCGTTCCGGGAGGTGAAGAACGCTTGCTGGTTCGGGGAGGCCGCCTTCCCCGCTTCTCGCCAGATGGCAAATCCATCACCTACTGCACGGGGTGCGACTGGCTAATCCCGTCGAAGATCTACACCATTCCGGTCTCTGGAGGAACTGCGAAACAGGTGGCGGCCGATGTCGCTTGGGCCTCCCGGCCGGTCTTCTCCGCCGATGGCCGCCACATTCTCTTTGAAGGAGCACCGGCTGCAAATGACCCGGCATCTCATGACCTGTGGGTCGGCCCGCGTGACGGCGGCAGTTCGGTGAAAACCGGAGCGTATTCAATTCTCGCCGAACAGCGGATTCGGGCGTCCCTTAGCTCCTGGCAGAACGACCTGTTGGGCGGACGGATCCTGTTTGCCTTGGAGAGCGGCATTTGGGAACTGGACCTTGCCCAGCCGTCCTGGCAAGCAAGGGGACCCGCGCGTCTTTTGACGTCAGGGAACACCCCCAGGTACGTGCGGGCGGGAAGCGGCTCGCGAATGGTCTTCGTCAACACGCAGTTCTCATCGCATCTGTGGAAGCTGAAGGTCGATCACAACAAGGGCAAGGCGTTAGGAGAGATGGAGCCGCTTCCGCACGCCGGGGGACGCCAACAGCAACCCTCCGTGTCCGCCGACGGGCGGCTCCTGGCGTATTCTCAATCGGAGCCTGCGGGCAACGCGCTTCGCGTCCGCGACCTGGGGACCGCGAAGGAAACCACTCTCGTGTCTTCCGTTGCACGTCCGAAGGTCTCGCCGGACGGGTCTCGGGTAGCGTATGGCGTGTTTCCCAATAGCATTTACCTGATTCCTCCCTCGGGAGGAGAAGCCTCCCTGCTGGTGCGGCCTCAGGGGACGTTCAGCTCACAGATCTATGGATGGACGCCGGATGGCAAGCGGATCGTCTACTGGACCGGCAAGCCGATTCGCTTCGCTTTGCTGGATCCGGAGACCCGGCGATCGACGGATCTGGTCGCCCATCCCACCTACGACATTCACGGCGCTGAGCTTTCCCCTGACCAACGCTGGGTGGCTTTCAACACGCCAACGGGGAAGCTGAAGCCTCTCTGGATCGCCTCGTATCGCGAGGGGAAAGCAGCCGAAGAGAAAGACTGGATCCTTGTGAGCGAGGACCTGGACGAGCGTCCCTGGTGGTCGCCCGATGGCAACCTGTTGTACGCGGTCGGCCGGCGCGACGGCGTGAGCTGCATTTGGGCATTTCGTCTCGATCCCGTGACCCGGCGGCCCACAGGCGAACCCTTCGCCGTCCAGCACGTGCACGGCGCGCGGGTGAAGGTGACCTCGCGAGGCCGGGCGTATTTCGGTCCCGCGATTCTCCCGGACGGTCTGGTGTTCAGCCTGGACGACGAATCCGGCAACGTCTGGATCGCGGAACCGAAGTAGCGTTGTCGTGTGGCGCTCCAGGGTCGTATGGAGATCGGAACTGTGGGGATCTTGTTCCGGTTATGGGTGATTCATGTAGTCCATGCGTCCTCCATCGACCGTGAGCGTTTGGGCAGTGACGAAGCCCGACCGCGGCGAGACCAGGAACGATACCGCGTGCGCGATGTCCTCCGGGATGCCCGTCCGTCGCGTCATCGCTTTCTCGGCGATCCGGCCGATCAGCGCTTCGGCGTCTTCTGGGCTTCGGCCCTGCCGCACCATGTCGGTGACGATGAAACCGGGCGCGATCGCATTCACCGTGATGCCAAAAGGTCCCAGATCCATCGCGAACCGGCGCGTCAACAGGAGCACTGCCGCCTTGGTGGCGCCGTAAAACGTGTTCCCAACAAACGACGTGCCCATCGCCGCGATCGACGAGAGGTTGACGATGCGGCCGTAACGCCGCTCCTTCATCGGCCCGATCACCGATCGCGTGACCGCGACCAGACCGTCAACATTCGTCTGCCGCATGTACTCCATCTGCGAGAAGTCGAAGTCGGCCAGGTCGCCCGTCCGCAGGACGCCGGCATTGTTCACCAGAATGCCGGGCGCGCCCAACTGTCCTTCGATCGCCTTCGCCATGGCCGCGACCTCCGCGGGCTTGCTGATGTCCGCCTGAACGGACATGGCCCGGCCGCCAGAAGCCACAATCTCGTTCACCACGGCTTCCGCTTCCGCGGCGCGCTCGCGGTAATTCACGGCCACGGAGGCGCCTTCGGCGGCGAGGCGAACCGCGATCGCCCGGCCGATACCCCGCGACGCCCCGGTCACCAGGGCCACCTGTCCACTCAGAGTCTTCTCGTTTCCCATGCCGGTGATAATATCGAACCTTGCTGCCATGAAACGAACTTTGTGGTCCTTGGGATTCGTGTTGCTGCTCGCCGGAGCGGCCATCCGGGAGGCGGCCAGCCAACCCAACCTGGTGCGGGAACTGGCTCCGGGCGTCTACTATCGCGTGGCCGAGCGCGACAAGCGCATCATCGCCAACACCGGATGGGTGGTGTTTCGCGATTACGTGCTGGTGATCGACGCGAACTATCCCTGGGGCGCGCGGGCGATCATTCCCGACATTCGCAAGACCACCAATAAGCCGATCAGGTTTACTTTCGACACGCACTACCACGCGGACCACGCGTTCGGAAACGCCGAATTCGTCGCGGCCGGGGCGACCATTGTGTGCTCCCAGGAGTGCACGGAGGAATCGCTGCGCAAGAATACGGCGAATTGGGCGACGAGTCCGGACGCGAAGAACGAGAAACTGGAACATCCGCAGTTGAGCTTTCACGACAAGATGGTGTTCGACGACGGCGAGCACCGGGTGGAGTTGATTCGCATGGGCCCCGGGCACACGCGCGGCGATGCCGTTGCGTGGCTGCCGAAGGAAAAGATTCTGTTCACCGGCGATCTCTGCGTGAACTTCGCCGGGAACAACGTCGCCGACGCGGATGCCAACCCGGATAACTGGGTGCGCGCGCTCGACGAGATGAGCCAGTGGCCGGTGATCCGTCTGGTTCCGGGGCACGGCGACCGGGGCGACTCGGCCACGATTCGCGGGCAGCGGGCCTACCTCGCGGCCATGATCGACTCGGTACGCGCGGGTCTCGCGAAAGGCGCCTCGGCCGGCGAGATTGTTGCTTCGACGGACCTCTCAACGCACGTTCCCTTCGGCCAGGACAAGGCGCGCAACGCGACGTCGCTCAAGGCCATCCACGCGAAGCTGTCGCGCCAGTAACTATACTGGGGCTGTATGAGCCAATCCGATCTCACGCGCCGCGGGTTTCTGGCGACGCAAACGGCCGCGGTGCTGTCCGCGCAATCCCCGAACGACACGATGCGCGTGGCATTCATCGGCGTCGGCAATCGGGGCGGGTTTCTGCTCCGCCACATGATGAAGGTGCCCGGAGTGCGGGTGGTTGCGATCTGCGACCTCGATCCCGAGCGCCTGAAGGCGGCGGCCGCGGCGGTCGGCGGCAACGTCGAAACCTACACCGAATACCGGAAAATGCTGGAGCGGAAAGATATCGACGCGGTCGTGATCGCCACGCCGGTGGATCGTCACAAGGAAATGTCGGTGGCCGCGCTCGAAGTCGGCAAACACGTCTACTGCGAGAAGCCGCTGGCGGTGACGCCGGAAGAATGCCGGATGGTGACCAACGCGGCAGCGAGCGCGAAAGGCATTTTCCAGCTCGGCTATCAGCTTCGACACGACCCGGTCCGCTCGGCGTCGATGGAGTTCGTCAAGAAGGGCGGCATCGGCAAGCTTCTCTTCCTGCAGGGGTACCGTCACACCGGCGACCTGCCCCGGAATACACCCTGGTATTTCGACCGCACTCGTTCCGGCGACAATATCGTGGAGCAGGCCTGCCACATCATCGACCTGATGGTTTGGGCGGCTGGGACGCACCCGCTGCGCGCGTTCGGCTCGGGGGGCATCAACCTGTTCAAGAACGAACCGCCCGGGCGTACGACCATGGACAATTACATTGTGGTCTACGAATTTCCGGACGATGTACGGCTGGAATTCAGCCACATTTACTTCGACCCGCCCGGCTTTTCCGGGATCAAGGAGCGGGTCTACGGCTCGCTCGGCGCCGTGGATCTGGCGACGGGGATCTTTATGGAGCGGGAAAAGAAGGGCGAGCGGCGGATCGAGTCAGGCCAGGCGGGGAAGGACATGAACTACCTGTCGCTGGAGGCCTTTGTCGAGAATGCGCGAGGACGGAAGAAGCCGCTGAACGACGCCGAGTCGGGCCGGCTATCGACGATGACTGCGATTCTGGGACGGAAAGCGATTTACGAGCGGCGGATTGTGAGCTGGGAAGAGATCGCGGGATAGACCGCCGTCTCCAAATCCCCGAGCGCTGGCGCATTTGGGGCTATCAGCCTGCGGCAAAATGCCGACCGGAGACAGGACTCGGCTGTAGGTTGGCAAACGGCGCCGCGACCCAGGCGTAGCAGCGGTAAGGTTGCCGAGAATCTGCTATCACTGCTCGGAACCCGCTATTCTTGAAAGAGCGGAAGCAGCCTCGCATGACCAAATTCCTGATCGGCCTCGCCACCGGCATCATCCTCACCATCCTGACCGCCGTGGTCGTTGTCTTCGCGATCGCCCGCCTGGGCGCGGATCGCAAACCGTCGATCGCCGACAACTCGACGCTCGTGCTGCGGCTGGAAGGCGCGTTCCCGGAACGCTCCCAGGTGGAATTGCCGATTCCATTCTTCGAACGGCAGGCTCACCCGACCATGAAGGACGTGTGGGACGTGTTCCGCAAAGCGTCCGTCGATTCCCGCATCAAGGCCGTTCTGATCGAGCCTCGAGGCCTCGCCGTCGGCTGGGGCAAGCTGCAGGAGATCCGTTCCGGCATCGAGAAAGTCAGGAAGGCCGGCAAGCCCGTCATCGCCCACCTGGAGACGCCGGGCACCCGCGAATACTATCTGGCCACGGCCGCGGATCAGATCTACATGGCCCCGCAGGAATTCCTGAACCTGAAAGGCCTCCGCGCCGAACTGGTGTTTTTCCGCCGGACGATGGACAAGCTCGGCGTCCAGGTGGAGATCGAGCACGCGGGAAAATACAAGGACTTCGGGGACACTTTTGTCCGGGACAAAATGAGCCCGGAGACGCAGGAAGTCTACAACAGCGTCCTGGACGACTTGTACTCGCACCTCACCTCCACCATCGCCGCGGCGCGCAAGAAGTCTCCGGAGCAGGTGAAAGCCATCATCGACGAAGGGCCGTTTCTGGCGAAGCAGGCCAAAGAGAAGGGTCTCATCGATGACCTGCTGTATGACGACCAAGTCCTGGAAGTGCTGAAGAAGCGGGCCAAAGTGAGCGAGATCAAACCCGTTTCGCTCAGAACCTACGCGAAGATCCCCGCTTCGTCGCTGGGCGTCGAAGGCGGTTCGAAGATTGCCCTGGTGGTGGGACAGGGGGGCATCGTCTCTGGCGAGGTTGAAGAGGACAACTTCACCGGCGATAACGACGGGATCGGATCCATCACGTTCAACAAGCTGTTGAAGCAGGTTTCCGACGACGCCTCGATCAAGGGCGTGATCGTGCGCGTCGACTCACCGGGAGGCGACGCGATCGCCTCGGATGCGATCTGGCGCGCGATGAGCCAGTTGAGCCGGAAGAAGCCCACGGTGATTTCGATGTCGGACGTCGCCGCGTCGGGCGGCTACTACATCGCGATGACCGGCGATGAAGTGGTGGCGTATCCGGGGACGGTGACCGGCTCCATCGGCGTGGTCTTCGGCAAGGCGAACCTGCACGGCCTCTACGACAAGATCGGCATCACGAAGGACTTTCTGTTCCGGGGCCGGTTCGCCAACGTCGACTCGGACTATTTCCCCTTGAGCGACGAAGGACGGAAGAAACTGCGGGAGGGCATCGACGAGACGTACCGCACGTTCGTGACGCGGGCGGCGGACGGGCGGAAGCGAAAGTTCGACGAACTGGAACCGCTGGCCCAGGGCCGCGTCTGGCTGGGCTCGCAGGCCAGAGCGAACGGCCTGGTCGACGAATTGGGCGGCATCGACCGCGCCATGGAGATGATTCGCAAGAAAGCCGGACTTGGCGCCGCCGACAAGATGACCCTGGTCGCCTATCCACCCAAGCGGAACGTGTTCGAGGTCTTGCTGAAGGAGACGCCCGACTCGATCATCGAGTCGGAAGCGACCGCCCGGGCAAGGCAGTGGCTCCGTTCGTTGGGTGTGAGCCAGTGGCAACTGCGGTTGTGGTCGAAGGGCGGAATGCTGGCGTTGATGCCTTATTCGATCTCCATCCAATAGCGCGGCTGTCCGCTCCCTGCCGGTCGCGGGTGCTGTCCGCTCCCTGCCGGTCGCGGGTGCTGTTCGCTCCCTGCCGGTCGCGGGTGCTGTCCGCTCCCTGCCGGTCGCGGGTGCTGTTCGCTCCCTGCCGGTCGCGGGTGCTGTTCGCTCCCTGCCGGTCGCGGCTCTGAACGCGCGCGCGGCGTCAGAGTTCGACTTCTTCGCCCACCTGCTTGCCGATGGCGGTCTCGATGACCTGGTTGAGCGTGCGCCCGCTTTCCGTATGGACAAATGCGGACTCGACGTTGTCCCAGTCGAGCTTGTAGCTCTTGGCGTGCGCGGAGACCCAGATCTGCCGCACCGGCGCATTCGGACTGATCACGAACTTTGCGGCCGGCGCCTCGAACTCGACTGTGAGGGCGCCGCCGCCCGAGTCGACATCGAAGCCGTAGTCGTCGCTTGCCTCGATCAACGTCCGGCGTAGTTTGGCCAGGACGTCATCCGCCTTCCTCCGAAACTCCTGTTCGTCCATTTCTTATCAGTATGCATCAGATTCCGCGCAGGGAGATTCCGACCAGGGCGAGAGAGAGCCCGATCATCACCGCCACCGTGGCCCACGAAACCAGGTTGTAGAACGACGAATTCACCCATTCCTTCATCACGTAGCGGTTATTGATCAGCAGAATCATGAATATCAGGACGACCGGCAACAATACCCCGTTGATTACCTGCGACAGCAGGATCATGCGGATCAGGGGGAAGCCGGGAATCAGCACCACGCCCGCCCCGATCACGATCAGGAGCGTGTAGAGCCAATAGAAAATCGGCGCCTCCCGAAAGCGCTTGTTCACGCCCGACTCGAACCCCAGCCCTTCGCAAACCGAGAACGCGGTGGACAGCGGCAGGATGCACGCCGCGAACAGGGAAGCATTGAACAGGCCCGCCGCAAATAGCAGGAACGCATATTGCCCGAAGGGTTTGAGCCCCATCGCGGCTTCGGTGGCGT
>CAZGUX010000253.1:0-16712 GCA_964529305.1 uncultured Solibacteraceae bacterium
CCGATTTTGGTTGTAGCCTCGCTGCCGGCCGGTCCCGCATCAATAAACGGACTCTTTCGCCTTTCATTCATCGTCACGTGCGCCCCATTCGCGGGTGCCCCAGACCTTGCCAGGCCGGTTCGGAAGTCCTTGGGCGCTGGACTCTTGGTCAGCTTCCAGCGCCCAAAAAGTGGGAACAATACGGGAACATCGAAGGGCCGAAAACAGCCCAAATCGTCCCAAACGGTCCCACTACAACAAACATCTAAGCCAAAGTATTACAATCACTTACACAGATTCTAAAGAACTTTCAAAAGTCGGTAAGCCGCCCTGAAAAGGCTGGCGTCGGCGGTTCGATTCCGTCCCTGGCCACCACTCCTAACTCCATAATAACTATCAACTTACGGCTCGCGTTTCACGGCTGGAGTTGACGCTGTTTCCGGGGCAAGCGGGCGCACCCCTCGACCATATTGCCGGCGGGCGGTCTCTTCTCCAGCCTCGCTCCCCATCACCCGATCGAGTTAGTTTCTGCCTGGTGGTGTTTGGGATGTTGCCAGGCTTTTCATGGTTGCCGAACGATCCAGAGCGTCTTTTGAGGGCCTACGAGAGTTTGACTCCGTACCGTTCCGAGGCGCATTCGCCCCATCGCTCGACGGGACCTTCCTGACAGCCTCGCTTTTGACCGGGACCCCAAGCAGGGCTGAGGCCGCCATGGTGGAGTGCCTTGGAGATTTGACCCTGCAAGACATGGTGCCAGACGCGCTGTTTGCCTGCGCCGCGTCGGCGGCGATCCAGCTGCGGCCTGATTTGCCGTACCCGTCTGAAGACGCCGCAGAAGAGCCGTGGAGCCTTCCGATCGAATTGCGGCGCGTGTGCTATCTCCCGGCCGCTCTGCGCCAGAGTTTCGTACTGCGCATCCTGGTCGGCTGGCCGAGGGAGCGATGCGCTCGCGTTCTACGCCGTGAGGGCCTCCAGATCGACGAAGACGGGTGTACGGCCGCGCGGGCGCTGGCTCGGGTCGGCGAAAAGGAGAAGGCGGCGCGAGGACGACGGGGACGACGAGATCCGGACCATCGTGCATTCGGCGCGCTACTCCGACCGGGAGGCCGAGGAGTGGATCGCGATGTACCTGATCGAGAGGAGCGACGGGCTCGGCCATTCCGTCCCGCGGGGGAGAGTATCGCGTGGCGCGAACCACAAGCCCGCAAGAGGGCAGGCCAGCCGGTGGACCGCCGTGCGTAGTGCGAGCCGACCGGCGCTGGCAGTTCGCGTGCCCGTTTTACCATTTTCGTGTGATGTAGGGCCTGCACCGATCGAGTTATCGAAACATCCGCCCATCTGGTGATGGTTTTGTTGGGCCGGATGCCTCATATTAGTTCCTGAATAGGAGACCGCACGCATGAGCACATTCACCACGAAAGACAGAACTGAGATCTATTACAAAGACTGGGGCACGGGACAGCCTGTCGTTTTCTCCCACGGCTGGCCGCTGAGTTCCGATAGCTGGGAGGCACAGATGCTGCACCTGGCGTGCAACGGATTCCGTGCGGTTGCCCACGACCGGCGGGGACACGGACGATCAAGCCAGCCGTGGACCGGCAACGAAATGGACACGTATGCCGACGACCTTGCGAAGCTCCTCGAAACCCTCGACCTGCGGAACGCCATCCTGATCGGCTTCTCGACGGGCGGCGGCGAGGTGGCCCGCTATATTGGCCGTCATGGCACGGAGCGTGTGGCCAAGGCGGCGCTGGTGTCGTCGGTGCCTCCCCTAATGCTGAAGACGGAGGCGAATCCCGGCGGCTTACCGATCGAGGTTTTCGACGGGTTGCGCGCCGCATCGATCGCCAACCGTTCACAGCTTTATAAGGACCTCGCCAGCGGCCCGTTCTTCGGTTACAACCGGCCGGGCGCCAAGCCGTCCCAGGGCTTGATCGATTCATTCTGGATGCAGGGGATGCAAGGCGGTCACAAGAACACGTACGACTGCATCAAGGCGTTCTCGGAGACCGACTTCACCGCTGACTTGAAGAAATTCGATGTGCCGACGCTGGTCTTGCACGGCGACGACGACCAGATCGTGCCCATTGCTACTTCGGGTCTCGCATCGTCAAAACTGGTGAAGAACGCGACCCTAAAGGTTTATCCGGGCGCGCCGCACGGCATCACCGACACGCATAAGGATCAGCTCAACTCCGACCTGTTGGCGTTCTGCCGCGCGTAGGCGGCCAAGACTGTTGTTGGGTCGGCGCCATCAATGTTCTGTTTTCGCCGCTCGTCCGGCTTCGAAAAACTGGATCCCAACAGCGTTCGCGTCCACAGGAGATCTCCCAGTTTCGAGCGCCCGCGAATCGCACCGAGCTCCCTGAATTGCCGCTGAAATCCTGCCGATTGCGGACGACCACTCGAAGTCATGTACCGCTCTGTCCCGTGCTGCCGGCTGGCAGAAGTCGGCCACAAGCCCTACAGAAGCCGGCGAGGCTCGGTAACCAGCCATTGTTTCTGAAAGAACGGGAGGCCGTTCCTGGTTACGTGGATGTTGACCGTGACATGGAAGTCGGTTTCCGTCGATCGGATGCTGCTTTCCGCGGTCACCTCGATCACGCCGTCTTCGCGGCGGAAGGCGAGTTTGTGTGTGCCCACGATGGACGCTCGCGCGGGATCGTCATCGGAAGCCGAACAGCGGAACTCGCTGTTCCCGAACGTGGAACCCATGTTCTGATCGAGAACGTTCGAGTTCCCCCCGCGGAACACCACCGTGGCCGTGTTCTTGAGTTGATCGAGGATCACCTGCTGCAAATGCTCCACGGCCCCCGGGCCCGGAGTGACGACGCTCCGCAGCCTGGGCGGCGGGAGAAACTCCGGGGCTGGAGCTAAAGACTTCCGTACCACCGGCAACACAACCCTGGACACACGGGCGCCGCCCCGGTACACGCGGTTCCGGGCTTTGTACGGAGTCGGCCACAGATTCGGAAAGTCGCCGCTCGAGATCGACAGCCGGAGACGGTCACCCCGCCGGAGGATCCACCCGGTAGGCGCCATGGGAATCTTCAGCTCGTAGATCTCGCCGGGCGTCATCGGCTCCGGATTCGTCAGCGAGTTGCGGCGGGTGCCGTTGATGGCTCCGTCGACAATCAGGGTGGAGTGGCCGTCCGGGGACACCGCGGCGAGGCGCGCCACGAACGCTGCGACCTTGGCGCTGGAGGAGGCATTGAGAATCACCTTCGGCCACCCGAGAATGTGGGTCTCCTGCTCGAACACGGGGCTGGTATAGACGAGGGATCGCGCTTCATCCTGCCGCTGATCGTCGGCCATGTAGAAGTGGATCGATCCAGCCGACCAATAGGCGTTCTGCAGTCCGACCGTGGGCAAGTAGTCGAACTCGTCGAAGTCCTTTCGAGGAGCGCCCGATTGCGTGCGCGACAGCCTGCCGTCTTCTTCCAGATAGAAGACCGACTCCGTGGCGCCGGACGAGGGGAAGGCTGAGTCGCCGCGCCACGAACCCGGGATGATGTCGACCCGGCGATCCGGCTTGTAGGTCTCCTGCATGTAGACCTGAACCGGCGGCTCCTTCATGATGCCCGTATCCTCGTTCCGAAGCCAATGCGCGAAGAAGCGCGTGGCCTCATTCATCCAGTCGATCCGAGGACCCGGGACGGAGACGTTCGGTTGCCTGTGCACCCACGGCCCCATCAGGATCTTCTTCGGGCCGTTCAGGTTCACGTAGGTTCGGAGCATGGCGTTCGTATAACCGTCATGCCAACCTCCGATGAGGAACACCGGAACCTGGACGCGGCCGTAGTCCGGGCGGAGAGATCCGTTCTGCCAGTAGGGTCCATCCACCTGGTGCTTGACCCACTGCAGCAGATAGGGCTGGTTGTTTTCGAGCCGCTCCTTCCACATTTCGGCCCACTTGGGTCCGGCAAGCTCGGGCTGCGGCGGCAGGGAGTTCATCGCCACCATGCGGCCGCCGTAGGTGCCGAGGTCGTAGTACATGCGCAGGTTGCCGCCGCGATCGTAGTGGCAATCGTCGGTGTAGCGGTCGTCGGTGGCAAACAGAGGTACCACGGCTTTCAAATGGGGCGGACGGTGAGAAGCCACCTGCAGCGACGTGAATCCGCTATAAGAAGTTCCCCACATCCCGACGCTGCCGTTCGACCAGGGCTGGCGGGCCAGCCACTCCACCACGTCGTAGCCGTCCAGTTGCTCCTGCAGGCGGTATTCATCGGTGTTGATGCCTTCGGAACTGCCTGTGCCGCGGGCATCCAGCCTCACCGCAACAAAGCCCCGTTCGGCGAAATAATAATGATCGCCGGCCGCGCCGCGGCCCAAGTCATCCTTCCGGTAAGGGTGGTACATCACGAGGGCAGGGAAGCGGCCCTCGGCTTCGGGAAGAAAGAGATCGGCCGAAAGCCGCTTGCCGTCCCGTACCGGAATCTTGACGGCGCGATCGTTTCGAACCGTGTACCTGGCCTTCATGACGACGGGCTCGGCCTGAAGCGTCCGTCCGCACCCCAACCATAAAACCCCCGCAAACGCGACTGCGGCGAGGGGAACTCTGACCGTTCGACGGCTCATAGCGTATCTCCATCTGTGCTATTTGGGGAGGTTCCGGAGTGAAACGAGGAGCCGCAGGCGGCCGATGGCCACCTGCGGACGCTCACCCGGCAAACTGATGTTCGGGCGAAACCGGCTCAGAACTCGTAGCGCAGGCCAAATTGCATCTGACGCGGGCTGTTCAGCGTCGTCGTGTACTTCCCGAAGCTTCCCACGGAAGTTAAAGACAGACTGAGTGACCGCGGATCGAACCGGACCGAATTCAGCATGTTGAAACTTTCCCACCGGAATTGAAGGGTGTGACGTTCGCTATACGGCATGATGAATCTCTTGGCGACGCCGAGATTAACGAGAAAAGTCCCGTCGCCACGGAGGGTATTCCGGCTCCCGGAACTGCCCACAAGGGTGAAATCGTACGACTGGCGACCTACCGTGGGGTTTGGAAAGATGTTCGGGCCGCTCACTCCGATGACCGCCGGTGCGTCCTTGGTTGTCTTCTGCTCGGGGTTGCTGATCTGAGTGGCGTATGGTGCGGGTCCCCAACTGGTGGGCCAGACAGATCCGTTGCTCACTGCCCCTACCAAGCCGGAAGACTGGAACAGACTTCCACTCAACTGCCACCCTCCCAGGATCGCCTGAACCGGGCCACGAGATGAGCTCGCAAACCGCTTGCCTCTCCCGACGGGCAACTCCCAAATAGCAAATGTGTTAGCCGCATGCGTGACATCGTAATCCGATACCGACCTAATCAGATTCGGGTCCCAGCTGTGAGGCAGGACCCCGTACGTCCGGGCACTGTTGCTGTTTAGGTCGATGGACTTGGACCACGTGTAGTTGAAATCAAACCGCAGATCGTTTCCCAGCCTTTTGCGCACGGTCCATTGCATGGCGTGGTAGTTCCCGCGGCCGTCAGAAGTATAGGCGTTGTAGGTGGCAACCTGTTCGTTGAACAAAGCAAATGGTCCAAACTTGCTGCACGACGGAGCACAATTGATGTCGATGTCATAGGTGACGGCGCTGGTGTCGACGTTGTAGGCCCGGAACACATTGTAAATGGCCTGGGTGGCCGTCAACCCGCCTCTAGCGGCGCCAGGCCACAGATTTTCCCAATAAGGAATGGGGCCGACCTGGGCGACTGGCACGTTGCGCCGCCAGAGTCCCAGCATCTCGTGAGCGGCCTGGAGATAGGTTACGCCGCTTGCGTTATCTTTGAGGTCGGTATGAAGCGCCAGATCACGATTGAGCAGCGAACTGCGTGCCAGCCTGCCCACATAGGCTGCCTGAACAAACAGGCCATTTCCGAATTCGCGCCCCACACTCAGATTCATGTTCATGCTGTAGGGGTAGCGCAGCCCTTGGTCGACGTTACTAATCAGGGCTTGAATCCGCGGCGCTACCTGAGGAAGGCCTCCCGGTGGCGCCGGGCGGATCAACTGCGCGGGAATATCGAAGGGGCTCGTGAATCGCGGCGCGGTCAACGAGCTGAGAGTTCCCGCGGAGTTCGTGATTGACGACGATAGCCCGAACGAGGCGACGTTGCTTAGCACGGACATGATGGGGTGGCCTAGCTGGTCATAAAACACGCCAAAACCCGCCCGGATCGAGGTTCTGCCTGGGCCTCCGGTCAGCCGGCGCACCCAACTCCGCTCCGAGGACGGGCTCCAGGCAACGGAAAACCGCGGCGCCAGGTTCTTCTTGTGGTAGGGATAGATCGGCGATCCGCTGGGATCGCTGGCCGCAACGTAGACAAGGGGAGCGACTTCGGACTGAGGGCGTCCCTGCTGGCCAAGCCAGTACCTCAACCCGCCCCATGCACCTAAATTCTGATTCAGCGAAACCTGCACACCGTTCGTTTCCCTTACCGGTGGCGCGAGCAGGTATCGAAGACCCATCGAGACGGTCAGCGAACGGCCGATTTTCCAGGTGTCCTGACCGTAGAACTCGTACTCTTCATTGCCAAAAGCACGGGCCAATGGCGTTCCCGTCGGAATCACTTTGCCGTCCACTTCATAGTTATATCGGGCGGTCCCCCGCGGGATCACTCCCAGAGCGTGGCCCACCGCCCGGCGGTAGGGATCGTTGAAAGTCCGGTCCAGATCAGGCACATCAAACTCGGAGGCAGAACCTCGCAGCCAGCCCTGCCACATATCCACGTTGTGAAATGAATTAGCGAAGCTCAGCGAACGGTTCCGAATCCGGCGCACCGCGCCCCCAAACCGCAACTCATGCCGCCCCCGGTTCCAAGTCAAGTCCTGGCTCCAGTGGTACGAAGGGATAATGCGCGACACACCAAGCGTGGTCGCAAATCTGCTGTCCCATCCATTGGGAACGACAAGATTTTGAGTCTGTACGCCAGTATTTTCGACTCCCGAGCGGGTGAGGCCAAAGCGGGTGGTGGTGATCAGGTTGGGCAGCCAGACGGCGTTCCAGCCGGCTGCGAAGCCCTTGGTGTTATCCAGCGACACCGAATTGGGAGGGTCACCTGGAAACTGGGGTACACCGTTGGTGTTCTCATTCTGAAGATTCCCCCGCCAGAACAGGTTGTGGCGACCGGAGGAATTCACGGCGTAATCGAAGCGTGAGGTGTACAGGTTGTACCTGGACTTTTGCGGCGCCGTGAAACGGAAGCCCTGGACGTTCAGACCGTCGCCCACGGTGAAGTCGTTGGGCAACGGATAGGTCTGCATGTACTGCAGAAAGGGGGCGTTAACTCCAATCCCAGCCGGATCGACTCTGGTCTTGAGATCCTCGGGAGTCAGACGCCCGACGGTACCCGCCGTTGTTCTGTACTGAACAATTCCCTGGCGGAATTCGGCCGAGGGCACCGTTCGCAAGATCCCCGTACCACTTCGATCCCGGCGGCCCTCATAGTTCATAAAAAAGAACAGCCGGTTCTTTCGGATCGGGCCGCCGACGGCAGCGCCGAACACGTCCACCAGAAGCGCCGGGCGTTTAACGCCGGTCTTGTTATTGAAGAATGAATTCGCCGATGTGGCAGTGTTGCGATGGAAGTCGTAAACGGAACCATGGAGTTCGTTGGTGCCGCTTTTCGTTACCAGCGCAATCTCCGCACCTGAAGTGCGGCCCTGGTCGGCACCGGCATTGGCAGTAGTGGTCCGGAACTCGCTCACTGAATCCAGACTGAGGCGAACCACGGAAGTAAAGGCTCGCCGCTGGTGGTGATCGTTCACGTCGATGCCATCCAGGGTGACATTGGCCTGATCGGCTCGTCCCCCGTTCACTGACCCGTTTCGGTCGTCCGTGCTGGACTCATTGAACGAAGTGACTCCCGGTTGAAAGGTCAGCAGCCCGACGACGTTGCGCAGATACATGGGCAGTTGCAGGACTTCCTTGGTCCCGATAGCATTGCCGAGCGAGGCGTCCGTCGCGTTAATCTGTGTGGCTTGTGCGCTCACCGTTACCGTCTCGGCGACGCCGGTCACATTCCGAAGTTCGAGGTTCACAGTGGCGGGCGTGTTGACCTGCAATTCCAGATTGTCTACAACCACATCGGCAAAGCCGGCCGCTTTTGCGACCACTCGATACTTCCCAGGCGGAATCTGGGAGAAACTGTATCGGCCCGACGCGTCCGAAGTCGTGCTCCTGGCGAGGCCCCTGCTGGTGTCTTCCACTGTAATCGCGACCGCTGGGACTAACGCGCCGGTCGCATCCGTCACGCTCCCGGAGAGCGAAGTCAGCGCTTGAGGGAACGCTGTGAAGCAGCTGGCGCCAATCGCAACGCAAGCGAGCAGGATGTTTCCTCGCGCCCTTGCCAGCCCCTGATGCCCAGTACGAAACCATCTGCTGTCCATCCCGAACCTCCCAAGTTCGTCCAAATAAAGTAGTGACCCGTCCCTAATTAGGTCACATACGCCTCCCAGGCGGGCTCTTTTCGTTTACTCGGGGACACCCGTCAACAACTTGGTAGCGGGGAGAGTATCACAGGACTGTGTATGCGTCAATCAAAAAGCTAACCACTTCAGCAACCAGGGGTTATGTAAGTGCAAAGTCTGCGCGCGCCTGCATCGGCGGTGTCCTCGCGAAAGTTGGTTGCATAAAGTGCAACCAACTGCGCAACAGGTAAGAATCCTGAGCCAGCCAAAGACGGTCTAGCAGCTGCGATGATCCTTATCCGGAGGCGAAGGGCACTATGTCGAGCTGTATCGAGGCGCCTGATCCAGTCGCCGGCTTCACGGGCGCGGCTTTCGGATTCCGAACTTCAGTTTGGTCCGTGCCTCGATGCTGGCCGCAAGCGCTTCGCCCAAGGAAAGCCCGTTCATCGCTTCCGTATTGGCGTGATAAGTCAGATACCCGCGTGCCAGTTCAGGCTCGCCGGTTTGAAAGAGTTTCAGCGCGGTCCGCTCGACTACGGATTGAGCTTGAGCAAGCTTGGCTTCAAAGGCGACCAGTGCCGCCGTGACTTCGGGTAAGTACTCCTCGCGGTGCTCGCTGGTCAGGTAAAACAGCCGTTTGTACACGTTGAAGGCGTAGCGGGTGGATTCGACCCCCTGCCGCTCGCGGTCCATGAACCGGCTGGCTTCGCCCTCGGTCAGGTACCGGTGCCGCTGGTATTCCGCGGGGACGTCGGTGACGCCCAGGTGATACGGGATGAAGGGCGCCGCGACCGACGTAGTGGCCGCCACCCAGAGCACCCCTAGTTCCGGATGAGCGGTCTTTCGCAGGTGTGCAACCTGGCCGTAGCCCGCCGAATCGCGCGTGACTTCGGTCGTCCTCACGGCGGCGATGACGTGTTCGAGCGTGATCTTTCCGGCGAGGCTCCGCAGCCGGTCTTCCATCATTTTGACGGCGTCGTGCCGCATCTTTCCGTCGCCATACACCTTGTTCACGTTGAACGGCTGTCCGGACTTCGGGTCGTACCAGCCCCGCTCGACCGCGAAGGAGATCAAATTCGCCGAGCCCCGGAAGTCGGGATGATTCGCGTAGTTGGGCGGGATGTCGCCGATATAGCCGGGCCGCGAGACGCGGATGTCCTCGGGTCCGAGGCGCTGCGCCGCCCACAACCCCTTCCCTCCGGCGAACTCGATCAGAACCCAACCTTCGTCGCGGTCGGCGAACAGATGCGAGTTGCCGCCGTAGGTCGCCTCGCCATGCTGATTGACCAGGGCCCCGACGATCTCGACCGCCTCGCGGGCGGTGCGAGCCCGCTCCATCACGATGCGGGAAAGGTCGCTGTAGTTGACTCCCTTCTGCGGGTTCGGGGTCATCTTCCGCAGTTCCTCGCGGGACGGCGACCAGATGTCGCGGGCGGCGACGTGATATTCGTTCAGGCCTCCATTGGTGATCGGCGCGGGAAAGCCGGCGAACGCCGAATAGTTCATCGTAATGTATTTCGCCGTGCGCCGGACTTGCGGGATCTCGATCAACTGGCCGGGGTAGTGTGAAGCGGCAGTCGCTCCCACCTTGATCATCGAACCCGGAGGCCAGTCTCGCGCGGGAACGATCTCCAGCCAATGGCTCGAGGGCTCATCGCCGTAACCGGCCAGAAACACGCTTCCGTCGGCCGTCAGGTTCTTACCCACGTAGATTCCATAGCTCGCGTGGGCGTATCCGCCCGCCGCGGCGATTACCGCCATCATCACCAGAACGCGCATGTAGGTCACACCCGCCGCCCTCCGTGGACAGAAGATACCCCCGTCACCGGAGGTTTGTCAAAGCGAATCGCCACAACACAATCCGATCGGATCTTTGTTGCATATAGTGCAACAAAGCGGGAAAAGCGACCGCCGATCCGCGCCTTCGGCGCCCGGAAGAGTTGACTTTCTATCATGGAAATTGCTACGTTCCAACTGAAATCGGGGCTTTGTCCATCTGATTGCTGTTGCACCATGAGCAACGCGCTCCAGACAGCCGACCGGGTATTGCAGGTCCTCGCGGCCTTCGACAGCACCGCGCGTGAGCTGTCCGTAAGCCGGATTGCCGACGCTTTGGGTGTCCATAAGAGCACCGCATCGAGGCTGGCGACGACGCTGGTGCAACGTGGGTTTCTCGAGCGGCGAAAACGCACGCTGCGGCTGGGTCCGGAAGTCAACCGGCTAGGCCTGCTGGCATTGGGGAACGTCGACCTGACCGCGATGGGCAGCGAGGCGATGCAATGGCTCTGTTCGAGGACGGGCGAGACCGTGCATCTGGCTGTACTGGATGGCAAGGAAGCCCTCAACATCGCGCAGGTGGATGGGCCGGCCATTGTCGGAATCGGGAACTGGGTGGGCCGGAGAACCGACCTGCACTGCGCGGCGAACGGAAAAGTGCTGTTGGCCTTCGCAGGCACGAATCTCCCTAGAAGGTCCCTTCCGGCCCTCACCCGCCGAACCATCACGTCCGTCGAAATCCTGCGGGCGCAGCTCAAGCAGATCCGGGAGCAGGGATGGGCGTCGAACATCGGGGAACTGGAGGAGGGGTTGAACGCCGTGGCGGTACCCGTGTTCGATGCCTCGAGGACCTGCCGGGCCGCCCTCAGCGTGTCGGGTCCCTCGTATCGCATCTCCCCCGATCGATTTCCGCAACTGGCGGAGTTGTGCAAACAGGCAGCGCGGTTGATCAGTTTCGGCCTGGGCTTCGGCCGGCCATCGTTGAAGGGACGTTAGGATGGAGGCTGTGAAAAGCAAATCTCCGAGGCGAGTGATATGAGCCGCATTTCGGAAGTACGGGCCCGGCGAGCGGGCCGCGCGGCGGCGCCCCCGCCGCAGAGGCCGCGCATCTCCTACGACCTGCCGGTCTATAACCTCTTGAGCGACGAATCCGTCGAACGTCTGCATGCGTCGTCAATGCGCATTCTCTCGGAGTTCGGGATCGCGTTCTATGACGACGAGGCCCGGTCGATCCTGAAGAGGCACGGCGCCCGGGTGGATGGCGACATGGTGTACTTCGACCCGGAGATGATCCGGGAGTACGTCGCCAAGGCGCCTTCGGAGTTCACCCAGATCGCGCGAAATCCAGAAAATAGCCTTCACGTCGGGGGCAACTCCGTCAGCTTTGCGCCCGTCTACGGGCCTCCTTACGTTCTCGACATTGAGCGCGGACGGCGAGAAGCCCGGCTGGAAGACTTCAACAATTTCGTCAAGCTCGCCTATCTCAGTCCGTACATGCACCACTCGGGAGGCACTGTCGTCGAGCCTACCGACGAACCGATCGAAACCCGTCATCTCGACATGGTGTACAGCCACATGAAGTACAGCGACAAGGCGTTCATGGGTTCGGTAACCTCGGCCGAGAATGCCGCGGATACGGTGGCGATGGCCGAGATTCTGTTCGGCCGCGAGGCCATGCGGGAGAACCCGGCGGTGATCTCGCTCATCAACGTGAGCAGTCCCCGGCGTTTCGACGACCGGATGTTGGGCGCAATGAAAGTCTATGCCCGGGCGCGGCAGGCGATGATCATCACGCCCTTTATCCTCTCGGGGGCGATGGCTCCCACATCGATCGCGGGAACCGTGGCCCAGCAGAATGCGGAGGCACTGGCGGGGATCGCGTTTGCCCAGATGGTGGAACCCGGCACACCCGTGGTCTATGGGTCGTTCCTGACGAACATCGATCTGCAGAGCGGAGCGCCCGTCTTCGGGTCGCCCGAAAGCCAGATGGGGCTGTATGCCAGCGCCCAACTCGCGCGCCACTACAAGCTGCCGTTTCGGGGCGGCGGCATGTTCACGAGTTCGAAGATTCCCGACGCCCAGTCCGCGTACGAATCCGTCATGGTGATGATTCCCACCATCATGGCGCGGACGAATTTTGTGTTGCACGCGGCGGGCTGGCTCGAGAATGGGCTGGTTTCGGGGTACGAAAAGTTTCTGCTGGACTGTGAAATCCTGGGAATGCTCCACACGTGGGCGAAGGGACTGGAGATCTCCGATGAGTCCCTCGCCATGGAATCGATCGCGGAAGTTCCGCCGGGCGGGCACCACCTGGGAACCGCCCACACGATGCGCCACTTCCGCACGGCGTTCTACCGCGCGGACCTGTTCGACTACAACTCCTCGGAAGTGTGGGTGGAGGCCGGTTCGGCCGATGCTTACACGAGGGCGAACAAACGTTTGAAACAGATGTTGGCGGGCTATGAGGCGCCTCCGCTCGATCCGGCAAAGGAGGAAGCGCTGTTGGACTTCATCGCCCGCAGGAAGCCGGAGTTGGCCGGCAAGGCCGGTTGAGATTCATGAAAACGGCGAATCCATCAACCCACCGTGTGGTGTTCATGCCTTCGGGCCGTCAGGGAGATGTGCCTGACGGGGCAGTCCTTCTGGACGCTGCCAGAAGCCTGGGCGTCGATCTGGAATCGATCTGCGGCGGCAGGCAAACCTGCGGCAAGTGCCAGATCTCGGTGGAAGAGGGAGAGTTTCCGAAGCATGCCATCCATTCCGACGGGACTCATCTGACCCCCGTCGAGAGCAAGGAGCAGACCTGCCTGAAGCACAATGAAAATGGCCGGCGGCTGGCATGCGCGGCCAAGGTCCTCGGCGACTTGCTGGTGTTTGTTCCGGACGAGAGCCAGGCTCACAAGCAAGTGATCGCCAAGGCCGCGACGGATCGCCTGATTGAGGTTCGCCCGGCCGTTCGACAGGTGTATGTGGAATGCGAGGCCGCTGAACTCGACGACCGGCGCGGCGATTGGGAGCGCTTGCAGGAGGCCCTGGCTGGACAGTGGGGAATTCGCGGCCTGACCATCGATCCCTGGGCCTTGCGGTCACTTCAGAGCGCACTGCGGGAAGGGAAACACACGGTGACCGTGACCGTGTGGCAGGACGTGGAAGTCCTGCGAGTCCAGCCCGGATACCGCGAAGGTCTCTTTGGCGTCGCGATCGACGTCGGTTCCACGACGGTCGCGGGCTATCTGTCGGACCTGCGAACGGGAGCGCTCGTGGGAACCGCCGCGATCATGAATCCGCAGGTCCGGTTCGGCGAGGATCTGATGAGCCGCGTCAGTTATGCGATGACGGATGCGGACGGAACGAAGAAGCTCAACCAGGCGGTTGTCGGCGCGCTGAACCAGGTTGCCGGTGAGTGCGCGCGAGAGGCCCGGATTGACGAGGAGAGCATCGTCGATCTGGTTCTGGTCGGCAACAGCGTCATGCATCATCTGATGCTCGGGATCGATCCGGTGGAACTTGGCGGCGCTCCGTTCGCCCTGGCCGTGAGCGGGCCGGTTGATATGAAAGCTCGTGATCTGGGGATCACGGCCGCCAACCCGGCGGCGCGTGTCCACGTCTTGCCGTGCATCGCAGGCCAGAACGGCGCCGACAACATGGCGGTCCTGCTCGCCGAGGCGCCTCATCGCCAGGAACGGACAACGCTGGTAGTGGACATCGGGACCAACGCGGAGATCCTGCTGGGAGACCGCCACGGAGTGCTCGCCGCTTCCAGCCCGACAGGGCCCGCTTTTGAAGGCGCACAGATCAAGCACGGCCAGCGTGCCGCGCCCGGAGCGATCGAGCGGGTGCGCATCCAGCCCGGGACCTTCGACGTGAGCTTCAAGGTGGTGGGCGGCGACGGATGGAGCGGCGAAGGCGCGATTGCCCCCGCCACGGGAATCTGCGGCAGCGGCATCATTGAAGCGGTCGCGGAGATGTTTCTCGCCGGGGTGATCGATGACGACGGGCAATTCAATCAGGTAGTCGCGCAGTCCTGCCCCCGCATCCGCTTTCAGGGCCGGACGCCGGAATTCGTGCTCGCCGAGAGTCACCAGACCATCATTGGCGGCCCCATCGTCGTCACACAGAACGATGTCCGCGCGATTCAGCTCGCGAAAGGGGCTCTGTTTGCAGGCGTCAAGCTCCTGATGAGCCGCGGAGGCGTGACGGCGGTTGACGAGATTCGTCTTGCCGGCGCATTCGGCAATTTCATCAGTCCGAGACACGCGATGGTTCTGGGGCTGATTCCCGATTGCGACCTGGCATGTGTGAAGGCGGTTGGCAATGCCGCGGGAGACGGCGCGCGCATGGCCTTGCTGGACCGCGAGGTTCGTGCCGAAGCCGTTCGCCTGGCCCAGGAAGTCGAGTACGTGTCGATCGCGGTGGAGCCTGCCTTTCAGGAGGAATTCGTCGCGGCCATGCGGCTTCCGAACGGCACCGGCGCTCCGAAACGAAGAAGACGAGAGCGGCAGCGCCATGCCGCCTTGCAGGCGATGCCGGCGCCTGAGAGGGAGAACTATGAGCGACCAGAATGAACTGATAGAGATCGAAACCGCCGAACTCCTGGAGATCATTCACGAGGACCTGTATGACGGCCTGGCGGATGAAGTAGTGGCCAGTGTGAACGAACTGCTTCGGCGTGAAATGACTCCCTACGACGTGCTGACCCAGGGGCTCGTCGCGGGAATGGACATCGTCGGCGTGGACTTTCGCGACGGAATTCTTTTTGTCCCTGAGGTGCTGATGGCCGCCAAGGCCATGAAGGCGGGGATGGCCATCCTGCGGCCGCTGTTGGCCGAGACAGGCGCCCCTAGTATCGGGACCATGGTGATTGGCACGGTGAAAGGCGACATTCACGACATCGGCAAGAACCTGGTGACGATGATGATGGAGGGCGCCGGCTTCAAAGTCCACGACCTGGGCATCAACAACGACTCCGAAAAGTTCATCGCCGCGATCAGGGAGCACAAGCCCGACGTGCTGGGAATGAGTGCCTTGCTCACGACCACGATGCCCTACATGAAGGTCGTGATTCAGAGCCTCAAAGACGCTGGACTGCGGGAGCAGGTGGTTGTCCTGGTGGGAGGCGCTCCGGTGAATGCACCCTTCGCGGAAGCTGTCGGAGCGGATGCCTACTGCCGGGATGCCTCGGTGGCCGTGGTCACGGCCAAAGCTCTGTTGGAGGAGCGTCGCCGGGCCGTCCCTGCCTGACGCATTGTGATGAAGGACAGCGCGAACAAGACGGCCTTCATAGCCTGCGGTGCCCTGGCTCGCGAGTTGCATGCGATCATCGGAGCGCACGGCTGGAAGGTGGATATTCTGGCCCTTCCGGCCTTGCTTCACAATCGCCCCGAGGAAATCCCTGGCGCGGTTCGGGACCGGATCCGGCAGGCGCGGGAGCACTATGAGCGAGTCGTCGTGGTATACGGCGATTGCGGCACGGGAGGACTGTTGGATGACGTGCTGGCGGCGGAAGGAGTGTCGCGAGTCGCCGGTCCCCACTGCTACGAAATGTACGGCCACTTGGATTTCGACGAACTCAGCATTGCCGAGAACGGTGCGTTCTTCCTGACCGACTTCCTGGTGCGGGAGTTTGACGCGCTGGTGTTTCGGGGACTGGGTCTGGATCGCTATCCGCAGTTACGGGACGACTATTTTGGCAACTACAAGCGGGTCGTTTACCTGGCCCAGCAGCAGGACCCCGCACTCGAAGCCAAGGCCCGCGACGCGGCGGCGCGGCTGAGTCTGCCGTTCGAAGTTCGCTTTGTCGGATATGGAGCGCTCCAATCGAGGCTGGTCGAGCTGAATCACCCGTGACATCGAAATATCAAATCATCTATTGGCGGGACATTCCCGCGCAGGTGAAGGCGCGGTCGGGGTCCGCTCGAATGGCTCGCGAACTCCCGGGACGTTTTCAGCAGGCGATCGACGCCGCGGCCATGGTGTCCGGGGCGGTGGGGACCGATGCGTACCTGGCGGCGTGGCGGACATCGGAGTGGCAGTCCTACGAAGGCGACACGGAGGTTCTCCTGGACGACATCACCTCCAGGCTGGAAAGCGAGTACCCGGCGGAGCGGCTCTCCGCACTCACGGCAAAAGGCGGCTCTGAAGCCGCGAGCTAGCGCCGGCCCTTCTTGCGAGCCGGCAGCCGTTAACGCCCTCACGGAATTGAAGTGGAGTCACCCATGGTTACCGAGATTACTTCTCCCCGGAAACGAGTACTGATTGGACCGGACGTTCCTTTTGTCATCATCGGCGAAAGAATCAACCCTACCGGCCGAAAACTGCTGGCGGCGGAAATGGCCGCGGGCAATTTTGACCGTGTGCGCTCCGACGCATTGGCTCAAGTTGCCGCGGGTGCGCACGTGCTGGACGTGAACGCAGGCATTCCTCTCGCCGACGAACCGGCGATTCTGGCCGAGGCGATCCAGATCGTTCAATCGGTGACCGATGTCCCGCTGAGCATCGACTCTTCGGTGGTCGCGGCGCTCGAGCGGGGCCTGGCCGTCTATCGGGGCAAACCCCTGGTGAACTCGG
>CAZGUX010000254.1:0-10668 GCA_964529305.1 uncultured Solibacteraceae bacterium
ACTGCGGCGGGGCGATGGCTCCGAACCGCGGGTGTAAACCCGCGGGTTCTTTCGGAGCCGCGACCGTCAGGGAGCGGTGGCTCCTCACCGGCCAACATGCTTCGCCACCGCTCGCTCAAACCCGCGGGTGCCGTGAAGGCGGATGTGAATGAACGCCCCGCGCAACCCGCGGGTTTACACGCCCGGCTCGGAGAGACGATGCGCGCGACTCGAGAGCGCCGGACAACCGGGCAAGAATGGTCCTGACTGCTAAGTGAACAGTATTGCGGCTAGGCGAAGGCGGTGAGTCTCCGTCGCAGTTCATTACAAAAGGACTCCGCCGGGTGCTGGCCCCAGAAAAGATGCTCCCAACCGGTCAGCGTTCCGGTGCTCCACAGGACCACGACGTTGACGGTGTCGTGATCGCGTTTCAGCATCCATCGGTAGTCGCCGCCGGCCTCCTGCCAGAAGCACTCGCCCGATCCGGTTTGGGCGAGATCCTCGAGAGCCTGAAGCAAACTCCTCGCCGCGGCAGGCTTGTCGGAAGAGGTCACCGTTGCGCGCGACTCTCCTTGGCTCAAGCTGCATACGAGCCGGTCCAACGAGTCGCTCTCGAATGCGGCATCCATGTCCCCAGCGTAATCGCCCCGATGGTGGGAGTCCATGCCGTGGGGATTGGGGCGCCCAAAGTCCAGGATGCTTCGGGCGGCCAGGCACCGTTCCGCGGGCCTTCGAGCAGGCGATTCGACAGAGAGCACGGCGGCGTTCGAGCCCACTTCCGCGATGCGCTCGCCCACCACCGCAATTGCCTCGACCAAGGGTTGCCGCGGATCCAGGGTGCGGATGCGGCCGTTGACGACGATCAAGTCCGCATCCACCGCCAGCAGAGGCAGCGCGGCGGTGAGAACGGCCAGCAGCCTCACTTCACCTCCGGCGGCGCGAACAGGCCCAACGGCTCAAACGAGGCGATGCGCCACTTCTTGCCCTGACGTCGAACTTCGCACCGGGCCGCGACCCGCCGCCGCTCCGACGTCTTGCTCAGAGACCGCGATTGGATCGCCAGCAGGCAGTCGAGTTCGACCCGCCGCGCGGGACCCTCTCCTTCTTCGCGCAGGATCTCGATCGTACAGCTCACATTGTTCTGTGCCAGCAGCGCCGTGACGTCGCGCTCCAGATCGCTGTAGCCTTTCATCGAGCGGTCGAAGCAGGAGAGGAACACTCCGGTCTCTCCTTCGCTCAACGCCACCGCCAGGTCCGCGAACAGATCCATCAACGTGCGCTCCGCGCCCCCCACGAACGGGGCCAACGGCAAAGCGAGCATCGAGCGGCGCGTCATGTCCGATAGCTGGCGTTGATGTGGATGTAGCCCTCGGTGAAATCGCAGGTCCAGAAGCGCGTACGCCCTTTGCCCTGGCCGCGAATGCGAAATCGGATGAGGCAGTCGGGATCGTCGAGCTTTCGCTTGAGATCGTCCTCGGAAAACTCCGCCGCCAGGCCGCCCGTGCAGACGCGAACCCCCTGGATCGTGATGTCGACCTTGGATGGATCAAACGCCACGCCGGCGTTTCCCGCCGCACAGATGATCCGGCCCCAGTTCGGGTCTGACCCAGCGACCGCCGTCTTGACAAGGGGAGAGTTGGCGATGCCGCGCGCGATGCGGGTGGCGGCACGCTCGTCGGCGGCGCCCTCCACCTCGATGGTGATCAGCTTCTTGGCGCCTTCGCCGTCGCGCGCGATCTGGCGAGCCAGATCCTGCATTACCTCGGAGACGGCGGTTTCGAAACGGATCAGATCCTTTCCGCTGGGAGCCAGGCCCGAAGCGCCGTTCGCCAGGAGCGCCAGCGTGTCGTTGGTCGACGTATCGCCGTCGACGGACATGCGGTTGTAGCTCGCTTCGACTCCGCGCTTGAGGATCGGCCGAAGCGCCGCCGGCGACAGCCTGGCATCGGTCAACACGAATCCCAGAGTGGTCGCCATCAGCGGCTGGATCATGCCCGCGCCCTTGGTCATGCCCGCTATCCGGAGAGTCCCGCCCTTCACTCGCACTTCCGCCGACGCAGTCTTGGGCCGCGTGTCCGTGGTCATGATCGCTTCCGCCGCCTGCTGGAACGTGTCCCCGGAAAGGTCCGCCACCGCCTGCGGCAGCGCGTTGACGATCAGGCTGGCATCCAGTTCCATTCCGATGACGCCGGTGGACGCGGGCAGGATGTGGGTCTTCGATACGGAAAGCAGGTTGGCCGCGGCCTGGCAGGTTTCTTCCGCCACCCGGTCGCCCGTGCGTGTCGCGCAGTTGGCGTTTCCCGCGTTAATCATCACCGCCGCGACCTTGCCGCGCGACAGCGCCAGGTGGCTGCGCGCCAATCGGACCGGGGCTGCCTGAACGCGGTTCTGGGTAAACACTGCTGCCGCCGACGCGGGCGGATCGGAGACAATCAGGACCAGATCATCTTTTTTTGCTTTGCGAATGCCCGCATACCGGGCGGCGAATCGATATCCTCGCGGTACCGTCAACAGGAACCTCCCAACACCTCATCATCGGCGATCCTCTGCCCGTTGGCGAATACCTCGCCCGGCAGGCGCTTCTTGCCTTCCAACTGCACTTCCATCAATTCCAATGCCGTCCCTTCTCCACAGCCAGCGAGCAGACGCTTCCCGGTCTTGCGCAGGCTGCCCGGAGGCACGGATTCACTGGCCGGCCTCGATTTCCAGACATGAAGAGTCTGTCCGCGAAACCGGGTATAGGCGCCGGGCCAGGGTTGAAATCCACGGGCGCGGTCGTGAATCCGACGCGCCGGCCACGTCCAGTCGATCCATCCGTCTTCCTTCTTGAGAATCGGGGCCAGCGAGTGGGCGGCATGACTCTGCGGCTCAGGACGGAGGGCGCCCGCCTCCTGGCCTTCCAGCGTTTGCACCAGTAACCGGGCGCCCATCTCCGCCAGCCGCTCTCCGAGTTCGACCGCGCTCTCTTCCGGCCCGATCTCCGTCTCCGCCTTAAGGAGGATGTCGCCGGTGTCGAGGCCGGCATCGATGCGCATGGTGGTGACGCCCGTGACGCGTTCGCCGTTGGCCACGGCCCATTGGATGGGAGCGGCGCCGCGATACTTCGGCAGTAGGGAGGCGTGCACGTTGAGGATGCCGTGGGGCGGAAGATCGATGATGCTCTGGGGGATGATCTGACCGTAGCCGACCACCACCATGACCTCGGCCTCTTCCCGCCGCAGACGCTCGACGCACTCGGGGCGCCGGATGCGCTCGGGCTGAAACACCTCCAGGCCGTGGCGCGAGGCGCATTGCTTCACGGGAGAGGCGGCAAGCTGCTGCCCCCGGCCCTTCGGCCTGTCGGGTTGTGTCACCACCAGGGTGACGGCGTGGCCGGCATCGAGCAGCCGTTCGAGGGTCGGCACGGCGAATTGCGGCGTGCCGAGATAGACGATACGCATGTCACGTCCACTCGCCGGCTTTGGCCATCTTGCGGATCTTGCGGCGCACCAGATCGCGCTTGAGAGCGCTGATGTGGCTGATATACAGGCGGCCGTTGAGGTGGTCGGTCTCGTGCAGGAACGCCCGCGCCAGCAAGTCCTCGCCGGTCATCTCGAAGAACTCGCCCTTGGCATTCTGGGCGCGCACCGTCACACGCTTGCCGCGCACGACTTCCTCCCGAAAGCCGGGAATGCTCAGACAGCCCTCTTCCCCCTTCTGCTTGCCTTCGATGCCGATGATCTCCGGGTTGATCAGGACCAGCTTGTCTTTCGGGTCCTCACCCAGCGAAGTGTCGATCACCGCAATCCGCCTCGACACGCCAATCTGTGGGGCGGCCAGCCCCACGCCTTTCGCCGCGTACATCGACTCGAACATGTCCTCGAGGAACTTGTCGAGTTCCGGCGTGTCAAACTCGGTGACCACGGCCGCCTGCGTTTCGAGTACGGGATCGCCGTACTTCACGATGGGGTAGATCATTCTCAGTACTCTTTGACCTGGCGTTGATAGCCGTCGAAATTGCGTCGCGTCTCGAGCAGGGAATCGCCGCCGAACTTTTCAAGGAACGCCTGGGCAAGGACGATCGCTACCATGGCTTCACCGATGACGCCGGCGGCCGGAACCACGGCGACATCGCTCCGCTCGTAGGCGGCGGCGGAAGCCTCGCGAGTCTCCAGATCGACGCTTTCGAGCGGCCGGCGCAGGGTGGAGATGGGCTTCAGAAATCCCCGCACCAGAATGTCCTGGCCGTTGGTCATGCCGCCTTCCAGGCCTCCAGCGCGATTGGCCGCGCGAGTGAACCGCCGCTCCTGCCTGTCGTAACCGATCTCGTCCTGGACCTTTGATCCGAAGTTGGCGGAGCCCTCGGCGGCGAATCCGATCTCGACGCCTTTTACCGCCTGCATGGAGACGATCGCCTGCGCCAGGCGCCCGTCCAGGCGCGTGTCCCACGTGATGTGCGAACCCAAGCCGACCGGAAGATTGTGGGCCACCACTTCAAAGACGCCGCCCACCGTATCGCCCGTCCGGTAGGCCTCGTCAACCACTGCCTTCATCCGCTGCTCCGCCTCGGCGTCCACGCATCCCAGCAGCACCTCCGTCTTTTGGCTGAGGGCGGCAATCTCTGCCCACGATGCCTGACGCCCGAGTTGGGCGCTGCCGACCTGGATGACGTGGCTGAGGATCTCAATTCCAAATTGCGCCAGGAACTGCTTGGCAATCGCCCCGATCGCCACGCGAGCGGTGGTTTCCCTCGCGCTCGCCCGCTCGAGGACATACCGCGCGTCCTGGAAGTTGTACTTGATGGCTCCGGCCAGGTCCGCGTGGCCCGGCCGCGGCCGCGTGACTTTCTTCTTCTTGCCTTCGCTGTCCTCGGCCGCTTCCACCGGAAGCACCTCGGTCCAGTTCCGCCAGTCGCGGTTCTGGATCAACAGTGCAATGGGCGCGCCGATGGTGATGGAGTGGCGGACACCGGCGACGAGATGCGCGGTGTCGGTTTCAATCTTCATCCGCCCGCCGCGGCCGAAGCCCTGCTGGCGTCGCCACAACTCGTGGTTGATCTGTTCGACAGAAATCGGAATACCCGCCGGCAAACCTGTCAGAGTGGCAACCAGGCACTCCCCATGCGATTCGCCGGCCGTTTCAAAACGTAGCATCGGGGAATCTTCTATCGTATCGAACCCCTGGAAGAACGGGCAAGCGCGATCGCCGCTATGTTCGCGCAAGATTCAGCGGCGGGGACTGACTGAGCGGGCCGCGGCACAGGCGTGAGGCGCCGTCACAGACGTTCGCCCGCCAGGCTCAGTGTTTTTGTGTGATATCCAAAAGGGCCTTTCCGTGCAGATCAGCGTTCATGCGAAGCGTCATTCTTCTTGCACTCGCGACCCCTGGGCTGTTTGCGCAATCCGAGAGGCTGGGGATCCTCTCATTCGGTTTTAAGGTCGGATCTCCTGTGAATGACCCGAGCCAGAATTTCTCCTCGCCCTTCACTCAAAGCCGGTGGACCGGAGGCCCAACCGTTGAACTTCATCTGCCCTACCAATTCTCTCTAGAGTTCGACGCCCTTCGTTGGACCAACCGCACCAGCCAAAACAACACGTTTCGATTTGGTTCGGAACTGAACGCCTATTCGTCGCAGACCGCGCAGAAAACCAGCGCGTGGGATCTTCCTCTCCTCCTGAAATACAGGTTCCAGGTCCGTTCGATGCGTCCGTTCGTCAGTGCGGGGTATCTGTTCACGCACGAATCAACAGAGCGATCCACGCTCTACCAATGCCTGGGTCCCCAGGGTTCGTGCCTGCCGGCGGACTATCCGGCGTCGGAGTTGCTTGCCGGGTACACCAAGCAGTCGGGGTTTCGCGGTGGGCCGAGTGCCGGCGTCGGGCTGGAGTTCAAGACCCGGTATCTGACGATTACTCCGGAACTGCGATTCAGCCGTCTGATCAACACCTATCCGCGCGACAACCGCTTCAGCGGCGTGGTCGGGTTCACTTTCGGCGGCCGGCGCTAAAAGCGATGCACAATCCCCACGTCACGGATGATCGGGCAACGATCTCCCGGACGGCGTTGCCCTCCACAGTCGGTCACACGGAAGCCACGCCGACACGTCGGGCCAGATCCTTTCGACTTCGCGGCACGGCATCCGACTGGCGCCCAAGCTACTGGTAGACTCGTGCCATGAAGCTCTGGCTGGCGCTCGGTCTGGTCCTGGTCCGCCAACTTTGGCCCGCGGAACCCGACGGTTGGCCGCGATTTCGCGGTCCCAATGGAGCCGGTTTGGTGAAGGCTTCGGGGCTGCCGGCTGAGCTCTCGCCCTCCGTCAACCTGAAGTGGAAGCGCCCGATCCCGGCGGGGCACTCCTCGCCGGTCGCCAGCGGGAATCGGGTGTTTCTTACCGCCTTCGAGGAGAAGGGATCGCTCCTTACCCTGTGCCTGGACCTCCGCACAGGGCGCGAACTGTGGAGGGCCAGCCTTCCCCGAGAGCGCTCCGCGAAAATGGTGAATCCCTATAACGGCCCGGCCACCCCAACTCCGGCCGTCGACGGGAATTCCGTTTTCGTCTTCTTTCAGGATTTCGGCCTGGTTTCCTATTCCCTGGAAGGCGAAGAGCAGTGGCGACTGCCTCTGGGACCCTGGCGCAACAACCACGGAATGGGCGCGTCACCCATCGTCTGGCGCGACTTGCTCATCCTGCCCTGCGATCAGGACGTCGGTTCGTTTCTGTTGGCCGTCGATAGGCGGACAGGCCGTGAAGGGTGGCGCATCGACCGCAAGGAGATCGCCGGCGTGAGCTATTCGACGCCGACCGTCTCGGAGGTTCCCGGGAAGCCGCCCTTGTTGATCGTCCCCGGTTCGTTTCAACTGGCTGCCTATCGCCTGGACGACCGGACCAAGCAATGGTGGGTGAACGGACTGCCCTATTCTCCTCGTGCCGTCCCGGTTCTCGGCCGTCTTGCCGGCGGCGAAGATGTCGCCTTCTTGAACGTGCAGACCGCCGTCGACGGCGCCGGCCTCTCCATGCCGCCGTTTCAGGAACTGGCCGACAAGTACGATCGCGACGCCGACCGGCGTTTGAGCACGGCCGAGGTCCGAGAGTACTCGTTCCTGGCGTATGGCTTTGCCCAAGTCGACATCGACGGTGACGGCTATGTCACCGAGAAGGAATGGCGCTTTCGCCTCGAGGTCTTCCAGATTCCGAATCTCCTGATGGCGGTCAGGCTCGACGGGCAGGGTGATGTCACGAAGAGCCACGTCGTGTGGCAGTATCGCCGGTCGCTGCCCAACGTGCCGTCTCCGATACTCTATGAGGGCATCCTTTACCTGCTGAAGGAAGGCGGAATCTTTACCGCGATGAATCCGGACACGGGCGAGATCTTCAAGCAGGGGCGCCTGCCCGGCGCGCTCGAGCCCTACTTCGCTTCGCCCGTGGCCGCCGACGGAAAGCTGTTCCTGCTGAGCCAGCATGGAAAGATCGTGGTCGTGCTCGCCCGCCGCGACTGGGAAGTCCTGTCGGTGGGCGACCTGGGAGAAGACGCCTTCGCCACCCCGGCGATCGTCGATCGTGGCCTTCTGATTCGCACGCGCGGAAGCCTGTGGCGCTTTGAGAAGATGAACTAAAAGCGGCCGGCAAACCCACGGCGCCGTTCGATGATGTAGCGCTGATTCTGCTTGCCATCCTGTCGTACGGTTTGGCCTCTGCGTGCCCGGGGAAACCGCCGGGTATCCTGATTCCGATCGATACGCTGAGGGCGGACTACCTGGGCTGCTACGGCTAACGCCGGGCGGCCACTCCGAACATCGACGCCTTCGCCTAAGGGTGGCACTCTGTTCGAGTTCGGCGGCCAGTTTCGGAGCCATCCGCCGACTGGAGGCCGCGTTTTGTAAGGCCTGATTGATCCCGCCACTCTTGCCAGGCGCCCGGCAATCCATCATGATGGTGCTACTCGCCGCCTATGTCCACCCGCCCCGGCACGCACTTCGAACACGACCGCGGCGGCCTGCGCTCGCGGCTTCGAAATGCGGCGGAAGAGAAAACGGTGCTCATCAACGAGCGCGATGGCCCCCCGGTATTCCCGCCTGTTTGCCCGAAGTGCGGCCAGATGGCTCGAACCTTGCTACCGGTACAAAAGACATTTTCGTACTCCAGCGAAAGCCATGGCGCTGTCCGGCCGGTGCACGAGTATCGTGTGCCCTTTTGTGAAAGCTGCGCGCGGCAACACGCCTCGGAGCAACAACCCCTCGGCCCGTGGGTTCCCCTGCTGCGAGTCCTGAAAGGAGACGGCAGCAACATCGGCGGGTTGTTTGTCTTCGGCGTAGGACTGTTCTTCCTCTCCGAAGCCTTGAGGACCGTGAGCCTGGCTCTGCTCGTGTTCTCCGCACTGCCCCTGCTGGTGGGCGGATGGCTGGTGCGCGCGACATGGAACAAGAACCGCTACCTGGCCGTGTCGCCACCCACTTCCATCAGCAGTACCGTCGATTTCAGCCCGAACCGCGCGCAAGCGCACGAATCGCCTTGGCGTGCGTTCTCTTTTCAGAATGATTCGTACGCATCGCGGTTCCGCGAGGCCAATGCCAACAGACTGTGGGATATGAATGGTGCCGAGGCCCGCGCCGCGCGCGAGCGGCGGCGTCGATCGCACGACCGGTCGACCTGGATCGTGGGTGTGATCTTCGGAGCGGCGTTTCTATGGTGGCTGTGGGACGAAATGATCTCTCCTCACTGGGCCGTCATCCGGCAGTATCTGCTGTAAGAAGCGCGCGATGGCTACTCCACAGCCGCGCCGCGCTCGGTCAGCAATTCGCGCAACACGGAGCGGTGGCATCGGCTCTCTTCTTCGCAATAGCAGCCCACCGCCAGATTCGTCTGATGGGACAGCGCGGCCAGCACGTCCAGTTCGCGGCTCCGATCGGGCTGGTTCATCTCCTGCCGGAACTTCCGCTTGAAGGCCGTCCACGAGCGTTCATCGTGGGCGCCCCGCGCTTCCTCCACCAGTTCGGCGCTCGGCGACAGATTCGGGAACCAGACGTCATAGTAGTTGAGCCGGGCAAAGTCAGCCTTCGCGACCCCGCGCGGAGGTCTCCGCACGGTCCCAAGCCGCAGACCCTCCCCGGGTTTTCGCGGCGTACCGAGTCGAACAACGGAAATCGACATAAGTCACCAACGCCAGTGTGCCATGAGGCAGGGGAGGCGGGCAGCGGTATGCTGTCTTCATCGTTCATGCGGTGCGTCTGTCTGTCCTTCCTCATCGCCGGCGCCCTTTACGGCGCTAATGTCCGCGAGTTCGGAGCCATCGGCGACGGTTCGGCCGACGACACCCCGGCCTTTCAGAAAGCCGCGGATGCCGCCCAGGGCGCGATCGAGATCCCGCGCGGGGTCTACCGGTTGACGCGGACCGTGACGCTCGACACCGCCCGCGACGGCCCGGCAGGAATCCGGGGGGATGGGACGGGGACCATCCGGATGGCGGGTCCGGGGCCGGCCTTCCTGCTGAAGGGCACTCACACCGGCACCGCCGACCCGAAGACGGCGGCTCCCGCGATCTGGGAACGGCAGCGCATGCCGCTGCTCGACGGCTTCGTCATCGAAGGCGCGCATCCGGAAGCCGACGGCATTCGTATCGAAGGATCGATGAAGCCAACGGTCACCCGCGTTCTGATTCGTCGGGTGCGCCACGGCATCGTCCTCACCGGGCGCAACCGCAACGTGATCGTCTCCGACTGCCACATCTATGACAACCACGGCGTGGGCATCCTGATGGAGCGCCTGAACCTGCACCAGGTGAACATCACCGGGTGCCATGTCAGCTACAACCGTTCGGGCGGCATCGTGGTGCGCGACAGCGAGATCCGCAATCTCCAGATCACCGGATCCGATCTGGAAGGGAATATGTCCGCCGATGGACCTCCCGCGGCGAACCTCCTGCTCGATACCCGGAACGGCTCCATCCGCGAAGGCGCCGTCACCGGGTGCACGCTCCAGCACGACGGGAAGGCCCCCGGTTCGGCCAACATCCGAATGCTGGGCGCCGGACCGCGGGCGCCCAACAAGGTCGGCTTCTTCAGCATTGCCGACAACACCCTTTCCGACGTTGCGATCAACATCCACCTCCGGCACGCCCGCGGTGTCAACATCACGGGCAACACCTTCGCCATGGGTTTCGAGCACAACCTGCTGGTCGAGGAGAGCTCGAACATCGTGCTCGGTCCCAACTCGATGGACCAGAATCCCGACTACGACCAAGGCGTTTGCCGGAACGATGTGGTCTTCCTCGACTCGGCCGACAGCTCGATTCACGGCTTGCACATCAATCGATCGAGGGGCAAAGAGGCGTCATTGGTGCTGCGCCGCTGCCGGCGATTTCACGTCACGGGAACGACGATTCTCGATTCGGACGGCGCCGGCATTCTGCTGGATGAAGTTGAATGGGTCCGCGTCGCCGGAGCGCTGATTCACGATTTCCGTCCAGGCGGCGCCGGCCGGTCCGCGATTCAGGTGATCGGAGGGAGCCACAACTCCATCGAAGGTATCTCGAGCCAGGGAAAAACCAACCTCCCGCCCCGGTCGGTCCGGAAAGCCAGGACACCGTAGGTAGGCGTGGATTGTGAAAATTCTGTCTTGGCGGCCGTCCTCGCTTTTCTGGAAGCCCGATTGCATACTGAATGGTGGAGGGTTTTATGGTTCCGCTCACCAAGATCCTGTTACCTGTCGACTTC
>CAZGUX010000255.1:0-39792 GCA_964529305.1 uncultured Solibacteraceae bacterium
ATCCGGCCGAGGGAGCGAGGGTGCCGGAGATGGAGAAGAAGGCGCTCGCGGAGATTTTGGTGCGGGTCCCACCGGAGGCGTGAGTGGAGTTCGCGGCCCCAGAATTCTTTACTGGGGTTTGGATCACGCCCACGGCCTGCCGAGGCGCGATGAAAGAGCCGAGATTGTCCGCTCCCTGCCGGTCACGGCTCTGAAAGTGCGGGCGGCGCTGATGTGGCGCGGGTCTGATAGGGCGCTCTGTTATTCTGAAGTCGGTGTCCCTGCGTACTGCGTGTCTGGGCGTTTTGATTGCGGTGTCGGTTTGGACGGCGGCGGGCCAACAGGCCTCCACCGCCCTGCTGGACGTGATGGTTTCTGAACTGGACCGGAACTTCCGCGTGCTGAAGGAGAAAGCCGACCCCGCGCCGTACTTCCTGTCGTATGCCATAACCGAAGACGAGTCGGCCGTGGTCTCGGCCACGATGGGCGCGCTGGCCCGCCAGTCGGCGTCCCGGTCGCGGACGCTCGACGTGAGCGTACGGGTCGGGTCGCGCCAACTGGACAACTACCGTAGCGCGCGCGGTGAGCGAGTGCACTTCACGCAGGGCTCCGTGTTTCCCCTGGACGACCATCCGGTGGCGTTGCGGCACCGGATGTGGCAGGACACGGACCGCGTTTACCGGTTGGCGGCCGAACGGCTGATCAAGATCAAGACGAGCACGCAGGTGAAGGTGGCGGCGGAGGACGGCTCGGGCGATTTTTCCGAGGAGGAGGCCGCGCGGCACGTCGAGCCTGCGCGCCGGCTGATGTTTCCCGCCGACCAGTGGGCTGACCGGGCGCGCAAGCTATCGACCGGCTTCGGTAAGTACCCGCAGATCCTCACGAGCGGCATCACCGTGCTGGCGCAGCAGGAGACCAAGTACTTTGTCAACACCGAGGGCACGCGGATTGAGCAGGGGCGAGGGTTCGCCCGCGTGATTGTGACCGCTTCGGGGCGGGCCGATGACGGGATGGATCTGGGCACGTCGGACAGTTTCGAGGCGGCCGGCCCCGACGGGCTTCCGGATGACAAAACGATTCACCGCGCGATCGAAAAGGTATCGAAGGACCTGGTGGGCCTGCTGAAGGCGCCGGTGGCCGAACCCTTTGTGGGGCCGGCGATCCTGTCCGGCCGAGCCTCGGGAGTGTTCTTCCACGAGATCTTCGGGCATCGCATCGAGGGGCACCGCCAGAAAGACGAGGCCGAAGGACAAACGTTCACCAAGAGCCTGGGAGGTCCGGTGCTGCCCGAGTTTCTTTCGGTGGTGTTCGACCCGACGATGCGGAAGTTGGGTAGCGTCGATCTCAACGGCTGGTATCAGTACGACGATGAAGGCGTTCCCGCGCGGCCGGTGCCCTTGGTAGAGCAGGGCATTCTCAAGGCGTTCCTGATGTCGCGATCGCCGGTGAAGGGCTTTCCGAAGTCGAACGGGCACGGCCGCAAACAGGCGGGGCTGGAAGCGGTGTCGCGGCAGTCGAACCTGATCGTCGAGTCGTCGAAGAAAGTTCCGGAACGCGAGTTGCGGCAAATGCTGATCGCCGAGGCCAAGAAGCAGAACAAGCCGTACGGACTGTACTTCGAACACGTGGTGGGAGGCTTCACCACCACGCAGCGGGCCGGCCTCCAGGCCTTCAAGGTGATTCCGGTGGTGGTGTACCGCGTCTACCCGGACGGGCGGCCGGACGAACTCATCCGTGGGGTGGACATCGTGGGAACGCCGCTGGCAAGCTTTGCGAAGATCATGGCGACCTCGGATCAGCAGGCGGTCTTCAACGGATATTGCGGCGCGGAGTCCGGGAGCGTGCCGGTGTCCGCGGTATCGCCGGCGATTCTGGTGAGCGAGATCGAGGTGGAGAAGAAGGCCAAGTCGCAGGACCGGCCTCCGCTGCTGCCCTCGCCCGGGGACACGGCGGGAGGCGCGCGATGAGCCGTTGGCTGGTGGTTCTCACGGGTTCGGTGTTATTCGCCCAGGCGCCAGAAGATCCCGTCCTGCGCGCCATGCGCGACGAGGTGGCGCGCGCCGCCCAACTCAAGCTGCCGACCCTGGAGTCGCCTTATTTTGTCGAGTTGACGCTCGACGACGGGCGGAGCGTGTCGGCGGCCGCGACCCTGGGCGCGCTGGTCCGCTCCGGCGATAACCGGTTCCGCATCCCCAACGTGCGCATTCGCGTGGGAAGTTATGATTTCGATGACAGCAACTATGTCGGTTCGGGCATGCAGTTCGCCCGAGGGTACGACTTTACGCGATTCCCTTTGGACGATTCCTACGGCGTGCTACGGCGGATGTTCTGGCTGGCCATCGACACGGAGTACAAGTCGTCCGTACAGACGATCGCGCGCAAGCGGGCGGCGCTGAAAAGCGTCACGGTCACCGAGAATCTGCCCGACTTCGGCCGCGCCGAACCAGTCAAGCTGCTGGAACAGGTGCAAATCGAACCAGTCGACCGCACGGGCTGGGAGGCGAAGGTCCGGCAATGGTCGGCGCTCCTGACCGGAATTCCGTCGCTGTCGAGTTCGAGCGTCGACTTCGAGGAGATTCGCAACGTCCGATACCAGGTCAACAGCGAAGGAACCGAGATCCGGCGATTCGAGCACGTCGCCATCGTGAAGGTGCGGGCCCGGGTCCAGGCGGCGGACGGAATGCCCTTGTGGGCTGCGCGAACGTTTGTCGCACCGCGGGGAAGTGCGCTTTTGGACGATCCGGCGGTCCCGAGGGCCATCTCGCAAGTCGCCGAAACCCTGACTGCCCTGACGAAGGCGCCGGTGGCGGAATCGTACTCCGGACCGGTTCTGTTTGAAGGAGAGGCCTCGCCGCAGTTGTTCGCTCAGGCGCTCGGCAAGAACCTGGCCTTGTTTCGCAGGCCGGTAACGGAACCGGGACGGCAGGGAGGATTCCCGTCCAGCGAGTTGGAAGGGAAGCAGGGATCGAAGATTCTGCCGGAGTGGATCGATGTGGTCGATGACCCGACTCAGGCTGAATGGCGGGGCCGTCCGCTGATGGGCCACTACAAAGTCGACCAGGAAGGAGTTCCCGCGGCCGCGGTGGCGCTGGTGGAGAAAGGCGTGCTGAAGAATTTCCTGCTGACGCGCCAGCCCGTGCGGGGATTCCCTCAATCGAACGGACGCGCCAGGCTGCCCGGGTCGTTTGGCGCGTACGGCGCCGGGTTCAGCAATCTGTTCGTTCAGGCGCGGGAGACCGTGCCCGCGGCCGGCCTGAAGCCGAAACTTCTGGAATTGATCAAGGCGCGGGGCAAGCCGTTTGGCCTGGTGGTCCGCAAGCTGGATTACCCATCCGCGTCGTCGTTCGATGAATTGCGGCGCCTCCTGACCAGTGCGGGGCGGGGAAGCGCGCCGCCGGTGTCGCCTCCCGTCGCGGTGTACCGCGTGTATCCGGACGGGCGGGAGGAGTTGGTCCGCGGGCTCCGTTTCCGGGGACTGGGAGTGCGCTCTCTGCGGGACATTCAGGCGGCTTCCGACGAGATGCACGCGTTCGACCTCCTGGATAACGGCATTCCGCTAGCCGTCATGGGGCTCGGAAGCCTGGTTGCCGAAACCACGGTGGTCGCGCCGTCGGTCCTGATCGACGACGTGGACCTGGAGCGGGTGGAGGAAGAGTTTCCGAAGCCGCCGATTGTTCCGCCGCCGAGTTGAGGCCGGCGTGGAGCCAAAACCGGTTCCGGGCCGCGAGACCCGCACCGCAGTGGATTTCGAAACGATGATTCAGCCGCGATGATCCTGGCGCGATACATTTTCCGGGAGGTGGTTTCGAGCGCCTTCCTCGGCACCCTGCTGGCGACCTTCGTGATCTTCCTGCAGGGTATGGGAAAATTGTTCGAGCTGCTGGTGCGCAGCGCCGACAAGCCGGACGCGGTACTGCGCCTGTTTCTGCTGGCGCTGCCCCCGGTGTTGCCGCTGACGATTCCGTTCGGCGTGCTGGTGGGAATTCTCATCGGGTTGGGGCGCATGGCTTCCGATGGCGAGATCACCGCCATGCGCGCCGCCGGCGTTCCCGGGCGCAAGGTGATTCTGCCCGTGGTGTGTTTCTCCGGTGTGGCCATGGCTCTCGCCGGAGCGGCCTCGCTGTGGCTGTCGCCGTGGTCGGTCCGGGAGACATACCGGCTGGCCAACAGGCTGGCCGCGGACCACCTGACGGCGGAGATCCAACCGCGCATCTTTGCCGAGCAGTTCTCCAACAGCAATACCGTCCTCTACGTGGGCGACGTGCAGGTACGCGGACCGCAGGTGCTGTGGAAGAACGTGTTCATTGCCGACCTGACGCCTCCCGAACAGCGCCGCAGCGGTCTGAAGGAGAAAGCCGACGGTCCGCTGATCACGATCGCGCGCGAAGCGATCGCCGTACCTGAGCCGCAGAACAACCGCATCCGGCTGTCGCTGCGCGACGCCAGCACGCACGAGGTGAGCAAAGATGCCCTCGCGCACGATTCGCAATTTCCCGCCGGCGACCAGACCCTGTCGGCGAATCCGCCCGCGACGCAACAGGCTCGCGCCTTCCGCGAGATGGACACGCGGGATCTGCCGGCGCACGGGTACGGCAGGAAGGCGGGACCGAACTGGGTGGACGCGCGCGTCGAGCTGCACTATCGCCTGGCGCTGCCGTTCGGGTGCCTCGCCCTGGCACTGGTGGGGATTCCGCTGGGCCTGGGCAGCCGCCGCGGCGGCAAGTCCAGCGGCTACGTCACGGCGATTTTTCTCGCGTTCTTCTGTTACTACCTGGCGCTGATCAGCCTGATGAACATGGCGCGGCAGAAGAACCTTCCCGCGGAGGTGGCGATGTGGCTGCCGAATGCCGTTTTCTTCCTGGCCGGAGTGGGCCTTTTGCTGAAGATGGAGCGGGCCGCCGGCCGCGATTGGCTGAGCGACCTCCGCGATTGGGCCCTCCGCGTCTACCACTCGGTCCGCGCCGGCGTGCCCGCCCCCTCGACCGGCCGCGAATGGCGCCTCGTCCTGATGCCCCAGATCGTCGACACGTATGTGCTGACGCAGTTCCTTTACTACATCGGCATCCTGCTGGTGACCTTTGTGGGCATGACCCAGATCTACACGTTTTTCGAACTCTTGAGCGATATCGTCAAGAACCGGATTCCCATGGCGAGGGTGGTCACCTATCACGTCTTCCTCACGCCGAAGCTGATTTACGACACCCTGCCCATCAGCGTGCTGGTGGCGACGCTGGTGACGTTCGGAGTGCTCACCAAACAGAACGAGGTGACCGCGTTCAAAGCCTGCGGCATCAGCCTCTACCGCCTGTCGCTGCCGGTGCTGTTCTCGAGCACGGTATTGAGCGCCGGGCTCTTCGCCTTCGATCATTACTACATTCCGCAGGCCAACCGCACGCAGGACGCCATCCGCAACCAGATCAAGGGACGCGCCGAGCAAACCTACCTGCGCCCGGACCGGAAGTGGATCTACGGACGGGGTTCGCGAATCTACTACTACCGCTACTTCGACACCGCGGAAAACGTGATGGCCGGCGTCAACGTGTTTGAGCTGGAACCCAGGTCGTTCCGGCTGCGCAGGCAGATCTCCTGCGAGCGGGCCGAGTGGAAACCGGCGCTGGGCACGTGGATCTTCCAAAACGGCTGGCGGCGCGACATCGGTAGTTTCAGCAAGGACAACTTCGAACAATTTCAGGCCACCACGTTTCCCGAACTCACCGAGCCGCCCAGTTACTTCCTGAAAGAAGTGAAGCAGGACAAGCAGATGAACTTCCTGGAACTGGAGTCCTATATCCGGGACCTGCAGCAGAGCGGTTTCGACACCGTCAAGTTTCAGGTGCAGTATTACAAGAAGTTCTCGGTGCCGCTGTTCGCGCTGATCATGGCGATGATCGCGGTGCCCTTCTCGTTTCTGGTCGGCAATCGCGGCGCCATGGCGGGCATCGGGGTGAGCATCGGGATCGCGATCGGCTACTGGGCCATCGACAAGCTGTTCGAGCAGGTGGGCAACGTCGGGCACCTGCCGCCGACAGTCGCCGCCTGGTCGCCGGACGCGGTCTTCGCGCTGGGAGCGTTGTACCTCTACCTCAAGATGCGCAGCTAAGTGCTCAGTTTCACAAATACGGTCGCCTTCTTTTTGGCTCTCGTGGGGCGGGCCCCTGGGCGGGCCCCCTGGCCCGCAGCCGGCCCCCCGGCCGGCTTTCTCGCTGTTCAAGATACGTTACTGTACTTCTGAAAACCCGGAATAGGCTGATTCAATCCGCCGTCTAAATCTAAAGCTCCAGACGGAGCCCGGCTCCCAACGACACGGCCCGGTCGTACAACAGTTTCGCCGTGGCGACGTCCTCGAGCGCCAGACCCAGGTTCACCGATACGATGCGATCGGCCTCCCGCTTGCGCCTGAGTACGCCGGCAGAGACGACCTCGCCCAGGTCCACCGGGTTTGACGGGCATCCGGCGAAGTAGCCGGTGTGCTGGTAGTAAAGGTACTGCTGCAGGTCGTCGGTGGAGAGAAAATCGGCCGCCGCGAACGCCGCCGGCGTCAGGTACGAATCGAAATCGAGGGGGCAGACGAACGAGCCTTCGCGCAGCCACTCGGGAACGATCACCGGCGAGGGATGAAGCAGGATCGGACCGGCCGTCACGATCACGTCCGCCGCGCGAACGGCGATCTCCGGCTTGGCGCAGACCTCGCAGGGGAGGCCGTGCTTCGCCACACACTCTTTGCGGAAGTCTTCGGCCACCTCCGGCCGGATGTCATAAGCGAGCACCCGTTCCAGGCGGGGTAGGACGTGCTTGACGGCGAGCGTATTCGACCGGCCCTGCACACCGCAGCCGAGAATGGCCAGGGTCTTCGAGTCCGGCCGTGCCAGGTACTTTGCCGCTACGGCGGTGGCAGCGCCGGTTCGCATCGCGGTGATCCAGGTGGCGTCCATTACGGCCAGAGGAAAGCCCGTTGCGGCGTCATTGAGGATAAACAGGCCCGAAATATAAGGCAAGCCCATGTCCTGATTGGCCGGGTATCCGGAGATCCATTTCATGCCGGCCGCCTCCGAAGACCGGAGGTAGGCCGGCATGGCGTGGATAAAGGCGTTCGGCCGCGTGTGGATTCCCGGTTTGGGCGGCATCTCGACGCGCCCCGCGCCCTTGTCGATGAATGCCGCTTCCACGGCGTCGATGATGGCCGGCATCCCGACGCCCAGGTCTTCGACCGCGCGTCGGGACAGGTACAGCAGTTGATCGTATGGCATTGCGTTTTCCGACTCACCAGCGTACCTGGATCGCCGGTGCTCCGGGTAGTGGCTGAGGCGCGATCAGGGATCTTCGTTCACGCGAAGCCGGAAGATATCGGGTCGTGCGTAGTGTCCGGTGACATCCAGATCGTATTTGCCCTCGATGATCTCGTCCAGGTTGAGGTCGGCGGTCAGGATCGTCTCGCCGGAGAAATCAGGGCCGGCCAGAAGTCTGCCGAAGGGATTTGCGATCAGGCTTCCGCCGCGGATCAGGACATCCGGCGCGGTCGGTGGAAGCAATGCCATCACGTCGCCCGGCAGATCGTGCCGATGCAGGTATTGGACCGCGGAGAGAACAAAGCAGCGCCCTTCGACGGCGATGTGGCGCATGCTGGGCGCCCAGCTTTCGCGGTCGTCCACCGTGGGCGCGCAGTACAGTTGCACACCCTTGGCGTACAATGCGGTGCGCAACAGCGGCATGTAGTTTTCCCAGCAGATGGCGGCGCCGATCCTGCCGATCAAGGTCTCGATCACCACCAGCGTCGACCCGTCGCCGAAGCCCCAGATCAGGCGTTCCATGGCCGTCGGCATCACCTTCCGGTGCTTGCCCAGCAGCGATCCCGTGGCATCGAAGAACAAGGCGGTGCAGTAGAGAGTTCCGCCGTCTCGTTCGATCACGCCGATGACAAGGTGCAGGCGATGCTCGCGGCACGCCCCGCCGATGAGTTCGGTCTCCGGTCCGGGTACGTCGAGAGCGCTCTCGTGGTAGCGCCGGAACCAGGCACGGCCCTCGTCGGTCCGGACGCCCACGCGCGCCCCGAAGTCCAGGTATTTGGGATAGCCCGACAGGAAGGCTTCCGGAAACACGGCCAGTTGCGCGCCCTGGGCCGCCGCCCGGCCAATCAGTTCGATGGTCTTCGAGAGCGATCGTTCCCGGTCGAAAGGCGCCGGGGCGGCCTGCACAACCGCGGCTCGCAGGATCTGCATATTGTCGATCAGGATAGCGCGCATCGATTGATGTTGCCCTGCGAGGCAAGAATGTGATATTCCTACCGGGCATTGGGGGTGGCTCACAATGTTCGGAACGGAGTATCAGATGAAGCGCCGTAAGCTTTTGGGCTCGGCTCTGCTGGGCTTGGTTTTCCTGACGGCAGCTGGCATTTTGGGGTTGGCTCAATCCGTCACTCAGACGATTCAGGGGTTGGTGACCGACTCGAGCGGAGCGCCGATTCAAGGCGCGCGCGTCACGATTCGCAACGTCGACACCGGCGTTGAACGGTCGCTGCCGACAAACGAAACCGGTCTCTACAGCTTTCAGTTGGTGGAGGTCGGAAATTACCAGGTGCGCTGCGAGATGCAGGGCTTCAAGGCCCAGGTCGCGAGCGGCCTGCGTGTCGAAACCGCGGCGCAAGTCCGTCACGATTTCACGCTCGAGGTTGGCGCGGTGACCGAGACGGTGAACGTTTCGGCTTCTGCCGTGACACTCAACACGGAAAATGCGATCGTCGGCAGCGTTGTCGAGAACAAACGCATCGTCGAACTACCGCTCAATGGGCGCAACATCGTGCAACTCGCGGTGCTGACGCCGGGAGTGCAGTTCGGCAACCGGTCGGGGCTGAACAACGGCGAGGGCGGATACATCCCCAATGGCGCTTTCTCGGTTAGCGCGAACGGCGTCCGCGAACTGCACCAGGTGGTGTCGATCGACGGCACCAATGCCGCCGATCCGCGCCGCGCCATCACCCCGTTTGTCCCTTCCGTCGAAGCTCTGGAGGAGTTCAAGATTCAGACCAGCAGTTTCTCGGCCGAGTACGGCTTCGGCGGCGGCGCCGTGGTCAACATGACCATGAAGAGCGGAACGAACACCCTGCACGGCACGCTGTTCGAGTTCCTCCGCAACGACAAGTTCGACGCCGAGAACTATTTTCTGAATTTCCAACTTCCCGCCGGGCAGCCGCGGGCCAGGAAAGATGCACGGCGCCTGAACCAGTTCGGCTTCGTGGCGACGGGACCGATCATCAAGAACAAGACGTTCTGGTCGGCGAACTGGGAAGCGCGCCGCGAGGTGATCACTGGTGTCGGCGAGACTACCGTCCTCACGGACAAGATGCGAACCGGCGACTTCTCGGAGGTAGTGCGCGGCACCCTCAACCCGGCCACCGGCCGTCAGGCCCGTCTGCCGATTCTGATTTGGGATCCGTTCACCGGCGATCCGTTCCCGAACAACGTCATCCCGCAAACGCGCTTGCATGCGGGGATCGTGAACAACATCCTGCCGGTCGTACCCAAAGCGCAGTTCCAGACCGCCGATCCCCTGGACATAAACTATCGCCGGCCGATTCCGGCCCCGTTGAGGGTTGACCAGGCGTTCGGCCGCGTCGATCACCACTTCAGCGAACGCGACCGGATCTTCGCCAGGCTCGCCTTCAACGATAGTTCCCAAACCACCAACACGATCAATCCCAACTTCTACACGGTCTTTGACACGCGAACCACCAATCTCGCCACCCAGTGGGTCCACATGCTGAAGTCGAACATGATCAACGAATTCCGGTTCGGCTTCCAGTTGTTCAAGAACGGCACCGTCAGCCCCAGGACGGCGGACGATAGCTTCTCCATGGATGCATTGGGAATTGGCCAGTATCGCGTGTTCAGCGACGGCAACCGGCCCTTGACGAAGGAGGAACAGGGATACCCGACCCTGAGTTTGTTTGCCATCGGCGACCGCCGCGACTATAACAACCCCAAACGGTACGAAGTGGGCGATCACGTTTCGTGGGTGAGGGGCAAGCACAACCTGAAGTTCGGCTTTGAGCTCAACCGCATCAAGATGGACGACGCCGGCGCCAATCTGCCCACCGGCCGAGTCAACTGGGGCGCAAATGAAGCGGGCCTGAACTACGCCTCGTTCATGATGGGCGTTCCATCCACCACCGAAACGGCGGAAGGCGTGCCCCAGACCACACCCGTGTCCACGCGCTGGGGCGCTTATGTTAACGACGACTTCAAGATCCACCCCAAGCTGACGATCAACTTCGGTGTGCGCTACGACTACATCGGTAACGCCAGGGACACCAAGGGCTTCTGGCGCACGCTGAACTTCCCCGGGGAAGGCCGCGGCACCGAGTACCGGAACCCGGCGACGGGGCAACTGATTCCGACGATGGGCCCCGAGTCGGTCGATGCGCGAGGCGCCGTCAAGCTGTGGGAACAGTACCGGTATTTCCTGATGCCGCGGCTGGGCATCGCGTTCCGTCCGACGGACAAGTGGGTGATCCGGACGGGTGCCGGATGGTTTGACAACCCCATGCACTGGAATGCCTTCACCATCCTGAACCTGAATCCCCCGAAGTCCGGCAGTCTCCTGTTCCAGCAGGTGACCGATGCGGCGCGATCCGTCTCAACGCCCGGGGCCGATGGCGCCAACTATAACGTGGCGACGCGCCGGATTCGCCCGACATCCACCCCGATCACACTAAACGACCCGTTCCTGTCAAGTTCCGGTACACGCGGCGTTGCCAGGCCCGTGGCCGTTCTTCACATCCGTCCGGATTTGAAAGACGGAGACGTCTGGAAGTGGAGCTTCGACATTCAGCGGGAGCTGCCGTGGAGCACGTCGCTCACCGTGGGCTACGTCGGCAGCAAGGCGTCTCACGTGATGAGCGCGATGACCCCGTATAACGACGCGTCGCCGTCCTCCGACACGAATGTCCAGGCCAGGCGGCCGTACCCGTTCATCTACGACCCGGCGACGCCTGAGCTCGGCGTGCAGGCCCTGTCGAACATCCGCTATCTGGACGCTTTCGGCAACGGCTTCCATCACGGACTCCAGGTCAAACTGGACAGGCGCTTCGCCAACAGCGTCGCGTTTGGCTTGTCGTACGTCTTCAGTAAGTCGCACGGCGATGGCGAGGCCGGCGGCAACGAGGATGGAGGTTTCCAGCGGCCCCGTATCGACCGCCACGACGGCCGTGGCCGCTTCCGCTTCGATCAAACCCATAACATGGTGGCTCACTGGGTGTGGGAGATGCCGGGCTCGCGCCTGCCAGGGTTCCTGAAGCACGTGGTTGGCGGATGGCAGTCGAACGGGATTTTCTCCCTCCGCACGGGCCTTCCGTTCACCGTCTCCCAAGGCAACGATCTGAACACGGGCGCGGCCGTTATTCGTCCCGATCGCGTATCCGACGGGCGAATCGACAACCCCACACGCCAACTGTGGTTCGATCCACAAGCGTTTCGCCGTGTCACTTGTAATGTCGCCAGCCGCCCGGATCTTTGCCATTTCGGAAATGCCGGCTACAACATTATTAATTCCCCCGGACAGGCCAATCTGGACTTTGGTCTGTTCAAGAACTTCCAGATCACTGAGCGCTTCAGGCTGCAGTTCCGGTCGGAGTTCTTCAACGCGACGAACACGCCCTATTTCGGGCAGCCGACCGGGATCGGCTTCTCCTCGATCAACGCACTAACGCCCGACGCGGCCCGTATGGGCGAGATCCGGACTTTGCGCAATCCGATGCGCATTATACAATTTGGGTTGAAGTTGTCGTTCTGATTGCGAGTGCCCCGGAAGAAAACGGCCGCAGTACCACGAGACCAGGGACCGCAGGCGCCTGCCGGTCCCTGGATCATCTCGCCTGTCTGGGATAGCGTGCTGTTTATCGGCGCTCCCGTGGTCTCCGCCGCCGCGCTGTTGCCTCTGGCGCGGCTTTGGCCCTCCCAGGCGTACTCGTTCTTCCTGCTCGCGTTCTTCACGTTCGGCCATCATCTTCCCGGGTTCCTGAGGGCCTATCTCGACAAGGAACTCTTCCGCCGCTACCGGGCCAGGTTTCTGCTGGCGCCTCCCCTGGTGTTTCTGACCGCCTTGTGGTTCGAGCAGCGGGGCTTGCACGGAATGCTGATCTTCGTGTTTGCCTGGGACATCTGGCATGTCCTGATGCAGCACTTCGGATTCATGCGCATCTACGACTCCAAGACCGGCGGAGTCGATGTGTGGGCATCCCGAATGGACTGGGCGGTGTCGATCTTCAGCTACGTCTCGATGATCGCGGCCAGCCCCCATTACCGTCACAACCTCCTGCTGAACTCGCTGCAGAGCGGGATTCCGGTGGGGTTGGCGTCGATTTATGGCGTGTTTCAGACCGTGCTATACGCCGTGACCGCGGCCATTGCCGTCGCGTATGTGGTCTTCTGTATCGACCGCTGGCGCAAAGGAAAACTGAACCTGCTCAAGGTGGCGACGCTGGCGATCTTCCTTGCGGCTTCCTGGTATCTGTACGTGATCTATCCGGACTTCATCGTCGGGTTCGCGGTGTGGTCGGCATTCCACTGCCTGCAGTACTACGCGATCGTGTGGGTCTACAACACCAATCGCGTCGCCAAGGGCGCTCCTCTGGCCGCGCTGGGCCGATTCCTGTTCCGGCCGCGATGGATCCTGGTGGCTCTGTACGGATCGCTGATCCTGGCGTATGGAGGCATCAACTACCTTCGCAGCTACGTGGGCGACGCGGACTGGCGAAGTTGGTTGATCGCGTTTATCGCCACCTCGAATTTTCTGCACTACTACTACGACGGCTTTATCTGGAAAGTACGGGACCCGAAGACGCGGCAGTTTCTGGGCATTCGCGATCAGGGCGGCGATTTTTCCCGCGACGCCTGGTGGGCCCGCTGGCACGCTTTCCGCACCAGCGATTGGGGTCACGTCGCAATCCTGGGGGGTGCCGTGGCGGCTCTCGCGTTTTTGGAGTTGTCGCATCCCAATGACGAGTTGAGTATGCGGCTGGCGTTGGCGCGCGCCGCGCCGCAGGCGGAGGAAGCCCACCTGCATCTGGCCGAGACCTTGCGGGCCCGGGGCGATTTCGCACGCGCCGCCGTGGCGTACAGGGATGCGATTCGCGTCCAGCCGCGATACGTGGAGGCCCACTTGAACCTTGGCGTGACATTGGCAAGTCTCGGCCGGGTGGACGAGGCGATTGAGTCCTACCGGCGGGTGCTCGACCTGGACCCCCGGTTTGTCACCGCCCGTTTCAACCTCGCGGGTCTGCTCCTGAGCAAAGGCGACCAGGAGACGGCCCTCCGCCAGTATCGGGAAGTGCTGGATGGAAACGATCCGCGGGCGCGGCAATTGGCGGCGGACGTCATCCGCCAGATCCGGCAGGAACAACAGCGCAAATGAACCGTTGGCGATTGGATGGATATCGGTCGATCGTGACCGGCGGATCAAAAGGCATCGGCCTGGCAATTGTAAAAGAACTGCTGTCGCTCGGCGCGGAGGTCGTGGCCGTGGCGCGCAACCAAAGCGAACTCGCCCGTGTTCTGGACGAAGAGGCGCCGGGAGCGCTCGCCGTCGCGGCCGACGTCTCCACGGCGGAAGGGCGCTCGGCCGTGGTCGAGGGACTCCCGCCCTCGTGGGAGCGCGTGGACATCCTGGTGAACAACGCGGGAACGAACATCCGCAAGCGAAGCTTGGAGTACTCCAAAGATGAATACGACCGGGTGATGGACGCCAACCTGACGTCGGCGTTCGAACTCAGCCGCCGGTTGCATCCGCATCTAAAAGCCTCGGGACGAGGGAGCATTGTCAACATCGGGTCGGTAGCCGGAATCACCCCAATCGGCACTGGGGTGGTGTACGCGATGTCGAAGGCGGCGATGTCCCACATGACGGGCTCCCTGGCGGCCGAATGGGCCAGGGACGGGATCCGCGTCAATCTGGTCGCGCCATGGTATACACGCACGCCTTTGGTGGAATCGGTGCTCGCTAACCAGTCGATCTATCAGTCCATCCTGGACCGTACCCCGATGGGGCGGATTGCCGAACCCGAAGAGGTGTCCGGCGTCGTGGCGTTCCTCTGCATGCCCGCCGCTTCGTACGTGACCGGCCAGTTGATCGCCACCGATGGCGGCTTCCGCTGCGGAACGTTCTCGATGCTCTAGCGCTCCGAGGCCTGACCGCCAGGGTGGGCTCGTGCCAGAGCCGCAAGCGGAAAGCGGGCGGCATCTTGGAACCGCGACCGGTAGAAGCCGTGAAAAACTGGACCACCCTTGGGTTCCGAACCGCGGCCGGAAGGCCGCGGACCAGCGTTCCCCATTGAGTTTGGTGAGGAGATCTGCGACGCCGGCGCCGCACACCTTTGCTCCCGTAGGGCGCGCTTCAGCGCGCAGGGCGACCTCGGTCCCACATTGCACGGCGTAGCCGCGGCATGGCTATATGCCCTCCGCCCTTTCCGCCATTCACAATGGTCCCAAATAAACTTTGCCATCCTTTTCTATGAATTACAGTCCTCCCCCCACATACAACCCAAGCCGTCCACCGATAATCAACTCAGAGAACCTCTCCTTTGTTCCACTTCCAACTGGAACAAACTGGAACAGAAAAATGCCGAAAATCACTCCCAACCTTCACCTGCTCAACCACTTGCCGGAAAGCCCGCACGACTGTGTTCCAGTTGTTCCACTTCGTACCCTAACCCGTTGATTCCACTCAACGCACAAGTGGAACAAAGTGGAACGTTCCATTTGTTCCATTTCCTGCGTCATTCACAAGGGTCAGTACAAACTTGACGCTTTGCCTTGAATCCTTTGCAGGAATGGAAAGTCCAATGCCGCTGGACTGCGCGCTATCCTGAAGATGGGAATGGGTTTCCCCGTGGGGACCCCACCACCGGATTCTTATCCCGGTTGTCACCGTGCGTTGACCGCCCCCGCTCTACAATAAGGGTCTTATGCCGATTCGATCGTTTGCCGCCGTATCGTTTCTTCTTCTTCTCGGGTGGGCGCTCACCGGACAACGAGAGCCGGTCGAAGCCGTGGAGATCGCGAAGTCCAACGCGAACCTGCTGCCGGGAGGGAAGGAAGCGGACGGCATCGCCGGCGATTTCCTGATCCGCAACAACCGGATTCAGGCCCTCATCTCCGGGGCGCAGCCTCTGCGCCGCGCCAACATGTCCTCCGAGTACGGGTATGTGCTGCAGGGCGTGCTGTACGACCTGGATCTGCGCGGGGCTTCCAACGACCAGTTGACCACGTTCCGCCCCGTCAGCGAGGGAGGGGAACTCTCTTACATTCGCGTCGTCCAGCCGGGGGTGGTCGAAGCAGTTCGAACGGCGCCAAAAGGAGAGGGACTGTCCACGCGGCACGAATACCGCCTGGAAGCGGACTGGCAACACCTTCAGATCACCTCCACGCTTCGCAACGAATCACGCGAGACGAAGCGAATCACGCCCATGCCGGCCTGGAAGGCCTTCTCGGCGGAATGGGAAGTAGGCGGCGTGCGCATCGGCGACAGCATCGATCCATTTGACAAGCGGGCCTACGCGTTTGCCGCGCTGCCCGGATCGGCGCTCTTGGAGAAAGAGGCCGAGCTGAAGCCCGGCGAAGAGAAAATCTACCGCGTCGCGGTGGGTGTGGCGGATTCTCCGGCGGCGGCGTATGGCGTGATTGCGTCGTTGCTGGGCCCGGCCGGCGAAGTGTCCGGCGCCGTACGCGGCGGAGACGGCGAACCGGCGATTCACGGCGCCCTGATGATCCCTGCCGGCGGCAAACGGCTGCCGCTTTATCCGGACGCCAGGGGAGCGTTCTCCCTGCGTCTGCCTCCCGGGGACTACCACGGCCTGTTCGAGGACATCGGCCGCGATCCGGTGGAGCGGTCCATCTCGGTCCGCGCAAAGCAGACCACGCGGGTCGACCTGCAGGTTCCCAAGGCATCCGTCGTGAATGTGGAGATCCGGGACGAGACAGGCCAGCCGTCGCCCGCCAAGATCCAATTCATCGGGGTGGATGGAACGGCCACGCCGAATTTCGGAACCCACTACCGGGCGCACGGCGGCGACCATCAGTACCAAACCCACGACGGCCGGGCGCGGCAGCAGGTACCGCCGGGAAAATACCTGATCCGGATCACGCGGGGGCCGGAGTTCGATCTCGCGGACCAGACTGTGGAAGTAGGCAAAGGCCAATCGCTCAATGTCCGCGCGACCCTGCATCGTGTCGTGAACACTTCCGGCTGGATCAGCACCGATTATCATGCGCATTCCACGCCCAGTGGAGACAATTACTGTGCGACTAACGACCGGCTGATCAACTTCGCCGCGGAGAACCTCGAGTTCGTCCCGACCACCGAACACAACCGGATCTACGACTGGAAGCCGTACATCGAGCGCTTAGGGCTGGCGGCCCACCTGAGAACGGTTCAGGGAATCGAGCTCACCGGAAGCGGCCAGCACTTCAATGCCTTCCCGCTGACTCGCGATCCCCTGGCGCAAAACGGAGGGGCGCCGCTGTGGAATTACGATCCCCGCATCAACGCCATCACGCTTCGCAACTGGGGCACGCCCAGCCTGCAGCTTGCCGGATCGCGCTACGACACCGAAGCCAATGCGAACCGGAAGCTCCCCTATTTCGGCGGGGGCCGCGACCGCTGGGTGCAGGCCAATCACCCCATCGTGGGCAACGTGTTCTTCGACCGTAATCGCGATGGAGTTCCCGACGGCGGATTCGAGGGCTTCGAGAGCCTGTTGGACGCGGCGGAGGTCTGGAGCACGGAAATTCTGAACCTGAATCCCGCCTACCAGCGGGCCGGCACCGAAGGAAGCAAAGAGCAAGGGCAAGAGAACCGCACCTTTGGATGGCTCCAACTGCTGAACCAGGGACGCCGCGTATGGTGTGTGGCTGTGAGCGACGCACACCAGGTGTTCGGTAACGGAGTCGGGGCCTGGCGGACCTATGTGCCCAGTTCCACCGACGAGCCGCAGAGGATCGATCTCTCCGAAATCATTGCTAACTCGAAGGCGGGCCGGATGGTGATCTCGAACGGGCCCTTCCTGACCGTGACCACGGCGGACGGCCTGCCGGTGGGATCCACGGTGATCGCGGAAGGCCACATCGACCTGAAGGTGCGGGTGCAGGCGCCGGCGTGGATGGACATCGACCGCGTTCAGATTCTGGTGAATGGCCGGCAACCCAAGGAGTATAACTACACGAAACAGGCCAACCCCTCCGTATTTCGAGATGGGGTGATCCGGTTTGAGGAGACCCTTCGTGTAAAGCTGCAGCAGGACGCTCATCTGATTGTCGTCGCCGCGGGCGAACACGCGGACCTGAAGAAGCTATGGGGGCGCAATCCCTACGGCAACATGCACCCGATTGCCTACACGAATCCAATCTTCGTGGATGTGGATCGCAACGGCTTCCATGCCAACGGCGACACGCTCGGCCACCCACTGCTCGTGGCCTCCGCTGCGAAATAGCGCGGGGAGTGCCCCGGTGCCTGCCGATGGCAAGCCATTCGCGATTTGCCGGGAACTTTTCAGGGAGACCCTCAACCTCAGAATGCCGGTGGTTCGACTTCCTCGCCGAAGCCGCGCTGGCGGGAATCTGGCCCGAGCGGAACGGGTGAACCAAGAGCGCCTTCATCGGTGGCCGGCATTGCCGAAGGACTCCATCGGCGTTGGAGCCGAAGCAAGCCCTGCCCAGGTGTCGACCGAACGCGCGGAGACGAGGCATGTTACCGGCGGCCCAAAGGGAGCCACTTCCGGCGGAATAAGAGAGCCATCGAGCCGGGTTTGAGCTACTTGCCCTCGGCAGACCGGCTTCCCGCGGCAAGCGAGCTTCCAGGAGAGTGTCGAGTACTTCAGACCGATACCCCTCCTGCGCCGGTAACGAGAACGTGACCTTCGAACTACGCCGAGCCGTAGCATAGCGATCCACTGGCAGGCGGCGTTGCGGGTTGGATCGCGCCGCGCGCCAAGGTCGGTACCGAACGATTCAGCGATGATGAGCAAGAGCACTGATGCTGAGAGCATTCATCCGCGGCTTTGGCGCCATTGCGCAAGACCACAGGTCTAGAATCTCAACGGAGAGTACCCTACCGCGTCCCTCGCCTTTGGCGTCGTGGCACCGCAGTAACCTGCCCAAAAGGCTTCGTTTCTCGCCGCGATCACAGAGGCAGGGTCGGCCTGGCAGCGATCCTGGCGATCCCTTCGCACCGGGTGGCACGAAGGCCCACGGGTTTCGAACGCGGTGCCAGGCACCGCTTGGTCGCCCCGGGCCGCGACCGCGCGGAGTTTGGCCCAAAGCGCTTCTCAAGAGTTGGCGCCGGTCACGGAATCCACTGCCACCGCTCCGCGAACCGGAGTGGAGGGGAATCTCCTTTTCCCCCTGTGACTGTCCCTGACATGAATGTCCCGAGGTCGGACTATTCGCCTGGCAACGGGTCGACCAAGAGTGCTTTCATGTAGGCCCGGATGGGACTCCGTGGCGTTTGAAGCGAAACAAGGTCCCGCCTTTGGGCTACTGCCCTCCGACACGAGGGGCAGGGAACGGGCCTAGTCCCGGTCGGCGATCCCGGCGATCGCTCCGCACCGGCGCCACGAAGGCCCACGGGTTTCGAACGCGGTGCCAGGCACCGTTTGGTCGATCGAAACCGGTGCCTGGCACCGTCCCGAGGTTGGAGCGTTCGAGGCGAAGCGTATGCCTTTCGGGACGAGGCCGTGAAGGCCCGGGTGGCGACCTCGGCGATCCCTCAGCGCCAGGATGCCACGAACATCCATCGCGATCGAACGCGGTGCCTGGCACCGCCTTGAGGTGGGCTCCTTGCCACCCCTGGGGGGGGCCAAAACGGTTTCGATGAAGAGTTCAAAACGGGGTGCCTGGCACCGCCCTGGGAACGCCTTTTCCAACGGGACTAACGGCAGGGCCAGTTCGGGGGGGGCTCCTCGAAAATGAAGAACCGGCGGTTTGCGGCTGCTGCCGGCCGCTCGACGATCCATCCCGGTGCCGGGCACTCAGTGGTGCCAGACACCGCCATAGTCAAGCCCGTGCGACGCATCTGCCATGCCTTCGCCGGCCCGTACCACCGGCTCGTCTCGCCCCGTCGAACACCACTCGTTGTTTCTGGCCCACCAATTGCACGGTCAAGGCCGTGCCGCGACCGCACCGCAACTTTGAACCTCACCTCCTGTACCACGTCGTCCAACGCGGGAATAAGGGCCAGTGGGTGTTCCTCGATGACGAAGACTTCGCTTTCAGCCTTGCCTTGCTTCGGAAGAAAGCTCCCCTGTACGGTGTTACTATCCACGACTACTGCCTTACCTGCAGCCAGGGGCACTGGCTGCTCCAGGCCAAGACCAAATCCGGCATCTCCTGCCTCATGCGGGACATGCAGGGCCAAACCTCCAGATACCTCAACCGGAAATACAAACACCGCCCCTGGAAGCTGTTCGTGCCCCTTGGCACGGATGACCACACCGGAAGAAAATGGTGGCGCCAGCAGGCTAACCCGTTGAAAAATGGCGTGAACTGGACGCCGCGTTTCTACGCCACCGCGCTGGAAGTCCGCTACCGCGAGGCGATTGTAAAATACATCGAAGACGGACCCGTGCGGGCCGGCGTTTGCACAAAGGCGGAACTCTACCGCTGGTCGGGCGCCCGCGAGCGGATGAACGGGATGGAAAGCCTGAGCCTGCTCGTCATGGACAAGGGAGTCCAGCCCGAACCATCTTCGCCGATTTCAGCACCTGCACGCCGTCTCCACTCCTCCGCCTCGATTTGGAGGCAGCGTTCCAGGAAGCTTCCCGCCGGAGGTGTGCTTTTCCGGATGTCCTTGAACGTATCAGGATGAGACAAGGGCTGGAACACTCGTACCAAACTGAACCGGATTCCAGTCTGGCATTGGGGTGCGCCGGCGGCGCCTTGGGCCTCCTCGATGCTCCCTCGCCGTGCACGGCCTCTCCGTAGTCAGACAAGGCGCGCGTCGCAGACGTTCATTCTCGTAGGACCTTGATCTCGCTTCGGACTCCCTTATCCGGCGCAGGAATGTGGTCTCCTGAAGAGTAATCATGCAACGCCGCGACTTCCTCACCGAAATCTCCGTCGGGTACTCACTCGTCGTGCTGGCGGAGGGCTTGCCCGCCGCCCCGGCCCCCGCTCCCAGCCAGGAGGAGATCCGCAGCCAGTTCGATCGCATCGTTCCCGAACGGCCGCGAGGAGAGGTGCTCCCGGTCGAGCCCCACATGACTCTGGTCGATCTCTCTTGCGACGTGCTGGTGGCAGGAGGGGGACTCGCGGGCGTCTGCGCCGCCCTCGCCGCCGCACGGCACGGCGCCAAGGTCATCCTGGTGCAGGATCGCTCCCGCCTCGGCGGCAACTCTTCGAGCGAAGTGAAAATGCATGTCGTTGGCGCGAGCGCCAGCGGCCACCGGTCCGGGTGGCGGGAAGGCGGAATCGTCGACGAGTTGCGGGTCCAGGATTCGGTCACAAACCCCCAGCGCTCCTTCGAGATGTGGGACCTTCTGCTGTACGACAAGGTCGTGAGCGAGCCGAACATCCTCTTGCTGCTCGACACGGTCGTCTATGCGGCCACCCGCGCTGGCGACCGCATTGAGAAGGTGCTGGCGCGATCGGACAAGACAGAACACCTCTACCGAATCCAGGCGAAAGCGTATTGCGATTGCACGGGCGACTCACGATTGGGCCTGGAAGCAGGCGCGGAAATGCGAACGGGCCGCGAGGCGCGCGGCGAGTTCGGCGAGTCGCTGGCCATGGAGACACCGGACGATCATACGCTCGGCTCCAGCATCCTGTTCACCTCCAGGCTCTACCCCCGGCGGATGCCTTTCCAGCCGCCCTCGTGGGCGCGAAAAGTGACGAAGGAGCACCTTCGCTTTCGGGGCGTCTCCGCCTGGGAGTACGGCTATTGGTGGATCGAGTGGGGCGGCGACCGCGACACCATCCGCCACAACGAACGAATCCGCTTTGAATTGCTGTCGATCGTCATGGGCGTCTGGGACTACATCAAGAATTCGGGCGAGCACCGGGACAGCGACTACTATGCAATGGACTGGGTGGGCATGCTTCCCGGCAAGCGGGGAAGCCGCCGCCTGGTGGGCGAACACATCCTCACGCAGAAGGACATCGAGAGCGGAGGCCCATTTCCCGATGCCGTGGCCATCGGAGGCTGGCCGATGGACGATCATCCGCCGCAGGGCTTCGACCGCCCGGAGGTCAAACCCGCCGTCCAGATCCACAGCGCCGAGGTCTACAACATTCCCCTACGTTGCTGTTTCAGCCGGAATGTCGCGAATCTGTTCATGGCGGGGCGCAACATCAGCGCTTCGCACGTCGCGTTCACGTCCACGCGCGTCATGGCGACCTGCGGCGTCATCGGACAGGCGGTGGGCACGGCGGCGGCCGTCTGCGCGGCAAAAGGCATTGTGCCGCGCGAACTGGTCCGCGAACCGAAGCTGGTTTCGCGGCTGCAACAGATGCTTCTTCGCGACGATCAGACTCTTCGCGGCCCCGTGAACCAGGACCCCGACGACCTGGCGAGGAACGCTCAGGTGACCGCCTCCTCGTCGGTTGAAGGAGCGCCGCCGGAGCGCATCCTCGACGGCGAGGTGCGTGACCTCCCAAAAGGTCCCATCCACCGTTGGTCCGCCAAACTGGATGCGGAGGGGGCCTGGATTCAACTCTCCTGGGACCAGCCGCAGACGATTCGCGAAGTCCAGTTGACCTTCGACACCGGATTCCAGCGCGAACTGACGTTGACCGCTCAGAATGCGTACAACCGGATCATGATTCGAGGTCCTCAACCGGAGACCGTTCGCGACTACGATGTCCTGACGCGCCACGGCTCCAACGCGGAGTGGAAGCGCCTGGCCGAAAGACGCGGCAACTCTCAGCGCGTGAACCGTCTGGCGGTCAGCACCGGCGAAATGACCGAGCTCCGCATCCTGGTGAAGGCGACTCACGGCGACCCCCTGGCCCGCATCTTCGAGATCCGGTGCTACGCATAGCCTTGTTCGTGTCCGTGTTCGCCAGTTGGGCGCATAAGTACCCATCACAGCGCGGACGCTGGTTCTCAAGCCGGCCGTAATGGAGCACTGACCGGTGGTCCGGCGAGCCAGCCGCGCGGCGAACCTGCCGCTGTCCCCGATTTACTGCGTCGTGGGAACATACAGAGTCAACTCCCGCTTCCCCTGTTCGCCCTCTTCGAGCGTCACCATCGGTGCATGGATGGTCTTCAAAGAATCGACAGTCGCCTCTTCCAGGTCGAACGAGCTCACAACCCAATAGCCGCCTGGCGGCAGACCCCGGAACTCGTACCGGCCTTGCTCATTGCTCCGAGTCGCCCGGATCCGGAGCGGATCAGGTACGTCCCGGCGGCGAGACGGGCCTGGCGATAAACGCCGCGGTCGTCGGTCTTGGTGGTCGCCACCAATCGGTACGGAAGGGTGGGCTCGTAAAACAGCACCGCCTGTTCGGGTACGCCCATGCGATTTTCATCGAAAACGGTTCCGACGACAGCGGCGAGGCGCGGCAGCCGGATTTCGGCGAAGAAGTCAGAATCCTGACCCGCCAGCATCACAGGGCGGCCAGGCCGGTTCACCCGCGTCTGCCCATACTGGACTTCGGCGTAGTAGCGGCGCTGAACTCGCACCAGGTACGCTCCAGGCGGCAGGTTCAAGAACAGGAATCCGCCGGACCTGTCGGTGAACGCTTCGCCGACCCGTCGCGCCGTCTCTCCGGCAATCTGATCCACTGCCACTGCGGCATGCGCCATGGGATGACCGGATTGATTCTCCAGGACGACGCCACGAATCTGCCCGCCTTTGACGGCTCCGCACAGCGCCACCAGCAGCGTCACCGCAAGCTTCATCTGCTAAGAGATGACGCGGCAAGTGGTCCCGCCGTGCAGATCAGAATATCTCGCGCTTGCGAACTTCGCCTTTGGTCGACAGCGAGAACCGCTTATCCGGCGAGCCGCTCCCAAGGATCAACCCGGCGGCGTACTCCCCGACTGCGGGCCCGTGCTTGAACCCGTGACCCGACCCGCCTCCAACGATCCAGAAGTTATCGACCTCCGGATGGCGGTCGATCAGGAAATCGCCGTTCGACGTGTTCTCGTACTGGCAGACGCGCGATTCCACGACCGGCGCATCCGCCAGGTCCGGAAACCTCCGGGCAAGCCAGTTCCGGACCTGCGCGACACCTTCGGCAGAGATCAACCGGTCCCCGTGATCGGGATCGAACAACGGCCCGTGGTCGTCGAGCGCCACCTTGAATCCGCGGTTCTCGACATCCGGCAGACAATAAGGCTTGTGATCGTCCAGGCGGTCGGCGCAGGCCGGAAGCAGCGGCGGGGCGAATCGGCGATCCCCCGCGGGCGCGCCAAAGAAGAATACCTCCTGCCGGGTTGGCTGGATCCGCTTTCCGAGCAACTCCGGAAACACCTTCGGGAGCCACGGTCCGCAGGCAAACACGAAGATACCAGCCGCAATCCGTTCTCCCGTTCGCGTCACGACCTCGGAGTCGTTCACGGCCAGGCCTTCGGTGCGATAGTCCACTCCCAGTCGCTGGGCTTCGGCCGTCAGGACCTGCACCGCGCGTCCGGCCAGAACCATTCCGCTGTCCGGCTCCAACATCGCCCAAGCCGGTTCGTCGAATCGAATCTGGGAATACTGGCGGCGGAGTTCGTCGCCGGCAAGAACCTGGTGCGGGACTCCTTGGTTTCGCAACGCCTGCCGGGTCGCCTCTACATAGGGATCCACCTCGCTCGCGATCCACAGCACTCCGGTCTGGTGAAACAGGGACTGGCCCGTCTGGCGAAACAGATCCTTCCATTCTATGAGCGACTGGATCGACCACCGGGTGTACAGCTCATCCGGGCCGTAGCCCATACGGATGACGCGGGACTCGCCGCCGGAACTGGCGCGGCTGTGGCCGCTGCCGTGCGCGTCGTACAACGCAACGGAGCAACCAGCCCTCCGCAACCGCATCGCCGTCCACGCTCCGAACACGCCTGCGCCGATCACAGCAATGTCATGACTCACGGGTCGATTCGTCCTCCGCTGAAATCATCTCGGGGGACACACTCATCGCCTGGGTTGGGGGAAATGGATACCGGCTGTCCTGTTCGAGCCTGTGGAGTGCTCCCGTTACCTCAATAACTCGATGCGTTTGTCCAAGTCCGTTAACGCTTTGCGTAACATCTCGGTATAGCGCGTATTGTGCACGTCCTCCAGTTGATTCAGGACCCGCTTGCGCGAAAGCTCGAGCGTTGACCGTTCTCGCTCGCGCGTGGCCTCCGCAACTGCTTTCAAGGGTGCGGGCATGGAACGTGCCTTGTTGCGACCGAGGGCCGCTTCGATCTGGCCTTCGACTGACTTACTTTCCCAGCCTCTTGCCATATTCACTGCCTTATGTCTACTTTCATCGTAACGCCATGGCTGGAGCGGCGTCACCTTTATACTGGAAAAATGCGGCCTGACGTGGTCGTCTCCCTGGCGAGGCGCGCGACCGGCTGTCCTTGGAAGGTCGGGCCGGAGCGCCGCGGTGGGCCGGGCAATTACTCCTATGTTGTTGAGGACGAATCGGGAAAAGACCTTGTGCCCATCCTGCGAGTCCCCTTCCGGAGGCGGCTAGCCATGCGATCCGCCATCCTGTTCTTCGCCTTCCTCCCAGTGGCGCTCGCTCACGAGTACATCACCACCCGGCTCACCTGGGCGCAGGAGATCTCGCGAATTCTCTATCGGCGCTGTTACCAATGCCACGGTCCGTCGGCCTCCGTTCCATTGACCACGTACGAAGAGGTCCGGCCCTGGGCAAAGGCGATTCGCGAAGAAGTGCTGGAACGGCGGATGCCCCCGTGGGACGCCGCCCCAGGCTTCGGCGAGTTTCGTGACGACCCCAGCCTCGTCCAACTCGAGATCGACTGGCTCGTCAACTGGGTGGAAGGGGGGGCGCCTCGCGGTAACGAAATCTACCTGCCGGATCGACCGCAGGCGAAGCCGCCGGCGGAGGGACGGATTCACCAGGGGCTGTTGGTGACGCAATCCCGCCGGCTGACGCGCGGCCTGCGCCTCACTGGCATTCAATCCGTCCGCGTTCCCGAGGGCGGTTCGCTGCATGTTGTGGCCGCGCTCCCGGACGGAGGCCGGCGCTACCTGCTGTGGATCCCGCAATTTCGCAAGGCCCGGGTCTATTGGCTTCGGGAACCGGCGGACCTGCCCGCCGGAACCGTCATCACGGTTCAAGGCGCGGGAGGGGCTCTGCTGACAACGCGCTCACCGGGATCGTGAACGAGACCGTATTGACCACTCCGGCCCGCTGGGCTTGGAGCCAAACCCGATAGGTGGTCCGGCGCGGGAAGATCAGATTGAACTGCATGGCGGGACCGCCGTCGGCAATCTGCGGATGGGCATGGACGGCGTCGATCAGGTCGCTGCTGATGGCCATCAGATGAGCCCACGCTCCCAGGTACGGCTCGATCCGGTCCGCCGGCGCCAGCCGGAAAAAGAGCAGGGTCACATTCCCGGCCAGGGGCCGCGGCGGCTCCAGTCGCAATTCGACCGTGAGGTTCTCCCCGCGCTTGGGCTGCAGATCCGCCTCGAGCGACGCGGGCCGGAACGGCTTGCCGTAGCCGGCGGTGACGATCGTTCTCGATACGAACTGCGGGGTTCCTCCGGTCGGATAGAAGTCCGACACCAGCCGGTAGATCCCGGCTTCGGGCAGCGTGAGAGGCAGGCGGAACGAACCGTCACTCTGTGGTTCGGGATGCTCATGGGCGAAATAGCCGAGCGACTGGCTGACGATGAATTGATGAAACAACCGTTCGTGCACGACTTCGAACTTCGTGGCGGGCCTGCCGGTCTTCGGGTCGCGCGCGCGAAACGTCACCACGAGCGGCTTTCCGGCGGGAACGTGGCGCGGGCGGATCTTGATGTCCAACGGGTAGGCAACCGGTTCCGCGATGGCCGCAATCAGGGCCATCCCGCACTTGGAGCATTTCCCCGGCCCCTTCGAACGGATTCCGGGATCCATGGGACACGAAAACCAGACCTCTTTGTCTGGTTGTGGCGTCTGCGCCATCAATCCGCCGGCCGCGGCGCCGCTCAGGAAGGTGCGTCGATTCACAGACCCTGGAACACTTCACTCAGGGGCGCGCGAAAGCCCGGCAGGACCTCCGGGTCTTCCAGCATCTGGTCGCCCCACAGATCGCGAACGGAATGGTCGGGGTGGAACACCCGCACCAGCCGTTCCTCCGGGTACACACACCAGACGGCGCGTGTCCCCTTGCGCAGGTAAAGCCGGATCTTCTTCTCCAGGAACTCCGCGCTTTCCGACGACACCACTTCAACCGCCACCACGGGCACACACGAGAAGTGCGCCCCCGTGATCTGCGAAAGCTGTTCCGCTCGAACGATCGCCATGTCCGGCTGGGGCCCGTAGTCGTCGCTGAGGCGGAATGTCGTTTCATTAAACAATCGATAGTCCGGGTGTTGCAGCACGTAGGCAGTCAAACCCAGATTCAGGTTCGATTTCGTCAGTTCGTGTCGCCAGTTGCCTGATCCCAATTCGATCACCTCACCGCACACCAGTTCCCGCTTGATTCCCGGAGTCTCGGGAAGGTGGATGAACTGCTCGAACGAGAGGGCCGTCGCGGCCGTGGTCATGACTACAAGTATAGGCGCGAAGCTCCTACGGCGCGTATGGCCACATACGGGTGGTCGTATACCCGCCGTCCACGGCGATGATCTGCCCGGTCACGTAATCCGATCCCGGGCTACTCAGATAAACCGCCAACGGCGCAATGTCCCCCGGCGACCCCAGGCCGGGATTCGCCTGGACGCCTTTCAGCCACCGGTTCATTTCTTCATCGGCCCACATCGTCTTGTTGAGGTCGGTCAAGATGAAGCCTGGCGCAATGCAATTGACCTGAATATGGTGCGGGCCCCACTCGGCGGCCAGCGTTTTGGTCAACTGTCCGAGAGCGCCCTTGGTGATGCCGTACACGGTCACGTACGGAAGCCCGACCAACGACATCAGGCTGCCGATGAACACGATCTTGCCGCCCTTGGCCCGCTGCACCATCCCCCCGCCCACGATCTGCGTCAGTTCCACCAACCCGTGCAGGTTGGTCTGCAGCAGGTAGTCGTACTCCTCCCGCGTGTACGTCTCAAACCGTTTGCGGATGTTGGTGCCGGCTACGTTGATGAGGATATCGACCTCGCCCGCGGCCTCGGCGCATGCACGGATGGACGCCGAGTCGGCGACATCCAGAGGCAAGGCTCGCGCGTCGTGCCCGGCCGTACGCAGGCGCGTGGCGTGCTTCTCCAGTTCACCGACCGACCGCGAGGCCAGAATCGTGGAGGCGCCCGAGACCGCGATGGCGTCGGCGATCGCCGCGCCGATCCCGCGGCTGGCGCCCGCCACCAGGGCGGTCTTGCCCTTGAGGGAAAACATCGTTGAATAGTTCATAAGAACGAGTAGTCCCGACATCTTATCGCGAAGATGTTCTATGTCATACTGACGCCGAATGCGGTTGGCCGGAACCATCCTGTTTGTGCTCGCGCCGGTGTTGCCGATGCGCGGAGCAAAATCGTTGGTAATGGATGAAATCCACCGCATCCGCGCCGGGGATTGGAGCTTCACGGAGGTCTCTGTCGATCGCCCTGGGGCCTCGATTCAGGCTGAGTTCCACGCTCTGACCAAGGGCAGTCAGGTGAGGCTCAACCTGATACGTCCCGCCGACCTGCCGACCTTCCGCCAGGGCAAGGCAGCCCGTGTCCTGGCGGCCACCGGCTTCGCGGTCTCCGGTCGCTTGGCGTACGCCACGGGCGAGCCCGGAACGTATGCCGTGATCGTGGAGGCTCACGAGGGTCCCCGGCGCGAACCGGACGAGGTGCGGCTAGCGATCTCGATCGAAGCCGGGAGGCCGTCGACGCCCCTTCCGGCTCATCGCAAAGCCATCGTGATTCTCTCGAGCCTGGCCGTCTTTGCCGGAATGCTGTTGATCGCCGGACGAAAACTGGGGCCGATCCTGCGCAGCCCTCCAGACCCGAAGGGTCAGTAGGTATAAGAAGGCCGTTCGTAAGCGCTCTCGGTGAGGCGGTCCCCCTGGCCGGCCCGCGCAGCGATGCCCTGGAGCCCACGGCTTCAGTAGGTGCGTGTGCCCTGGCTCTTGGTCGCCAGGCGGTACACACTGGTTCGCGCCGTGATGTAAAGCGTACCGAAACCATCGCCCCAGGCGCAGTTGCTGGGACGCTCCGGGATGGTGATCGTGCCCAGGAGTTTGCCCGCGGACGAGAAGACGTGAATCTTCCCGCCACCGGTCGCCCACACGCGCCCGGCTTCGTCGGTCTTGAGACCATCGACGCCGTCCGGCACAGGACACAGGACCCGTCCGTTCCGTAGAGCGCCATCGGGGGCAATGTCGTACTGCCGCACCTGGCCGGCTCGGGCGTCTCCCACGTACAGCTTTTGCTGGTTGGGCGCCAGGGCCACCCCGTTTGGACCTTCGCCATCCTCGGCAGCCACCCGCAACTGCCCGCCCCGCGTGATCTGGTACACGACGGACTTGCCCTGTCCCGGAACACGGAAATCGGAGAAGTAAATGTCCCCGGTAATCGAGTAGACCAGGTCATTCGGCATGACGGGGCCATTTTGCGCGAGCACGGTCATCGCGCCGTCTTTCTCGATCCGGACCACCCGCCCGCGTTCGCAGTAGAGCAGGCGCCCCTGGTGGTCAAACGTCAACCCGTTGGCGCTCTTGGTCTGGTCGCGGTAGACGGAAGTTTGCCCATCCTGCCATTTGTGGATCCGGTTCAGCGGGATGTCGCTGAACAGCAGATAGCCCCGGCGGTTCCAGGCGGGACCCTCGGTGAAGCGAAAGCCCGTGGCGATCTTCTCGATCCGGGCGGCCGGATCCACAGCTTTTCGCATATCGTCGTCAAGGATTTCGATCATGAGCGCCTTCCCTAGGAGCCTTCGCCGGGCGCATAGTAGGATCTGCCTGGCGCCTGGTAGGAGATCTTCAACTCGGGTGTTTCGATCCGCCGGTGGCTCCGGTAGGCCGACTCCATCAGGAACGAGAGGGTCCCGGTCGTCAGCAGCGTGCGCTCGATCGGGAAAGGGGTCTTGCCGGTTTCAAACATTTCGGTCATGCCGTGAACGAGCATCGAGAAGTTGTTGGAGTTCTCCGTGGGGATGTAGCAATTGGTGGAATCCGGCTCCGGCTTTCCCTTGCGCTGGAGGGCAATCAGGTAGTCGCCCACCATGCCGCCCAGTTTGAGCACGGCCGCGCGGAATCCGTCGTTGTACTCAATCAGGCACACCACCGGGTTCTTCACGTCCTCCGGCCGGCCCTTGACCGGCTTGGCCGCGCGAGCCAGGGCAACCGGCATCAGTTTCTTCGGCCACAGCCCCTGTTCGGCCGCCTTCCAGACCGCATCGCCTTCCAGTTGTTGAACCGCCCGGACGCCGGTCTCGCCCCCCTTCCGGCGCTCGACAAACACCTGCAGGGTCTCCAGATCGTGGAAGATGCCGCCGTCGCCGACCCACCCTCCTCCGATCATCAGGGCGTCAGTGAACTCCACGCCGAGGGGATAGTCCAAGTCGGGCCGCCGAAACGTCACCGGCAGCGACGAGCCTGCCATGAAAGGGAACCGAAGTTCCCTTGACCAGTCGTACATCTGCCGCGCCTTCTTCCAGTCGTACGACAGGTGCTTGTCGACGAACACCGGCGCCGCGCGGCCAGTCTTGCGGAAGTGCTTCACCACAGCCTCGAAGAACTCGAACCGGGGATACAGATGCTGGTTTTTCTCATTGGTGGGGTAGTTGCCGTGCTCGACCACGATCACCACACCGTCCAGGGGACGGCCGAGGGCTTCGGGAATCGAGGGCAACACCGGAAAGCCGTAGGCTGCCCCGAGACGGACCCCGATGTCGGCCGGGTGGACCTGATCCATGTGGAGGGCAACCACGTCGAGAGATGGGGCGTTGTACTTGGGCCCGATCCAATGGCCTTCCAGAATTCGGGTCACGATGTTGTCGGCGTGCGAGCGCACGTGATAGGTCGAGACCAGCGCGGCCACGCGTTTCCGTGAGGCCGCCACGGCCATGGGCGCCGCGGCGCCAGCCAACAGAAAATGGCGTCGATTCATGGGTGATCCTCATTTTGCCACGTTGTCCGGCCGGTTGGAGGTTTTTGCCGGACATCCGATAAGGGAGAAGGCGGCGTCTGACGCCCGTTGACGGAACCCATGATCACCGAAGAACCGGTTGTCGAAGATCTGCAGGAATGGAGTGTTAGTGAGGCCGCCGCGGCGCACGCGGACGACCCTGGCCGGCTGTTCGACTGGATGCAGGGCGCCTATGACCGGTCGCCACAGGCTTTCCGCGAACAGGCGTTGGCATATCTTCAGCGTTCGGAGGACAGCCCCGGCCGGGAGTGCCTGATCTCGTTCCTCGCCCGGCGAGGGCTGCTGGCGGAAGCGCTCCTCACGGCCGACGGGTTCACGCCGGCGCAACAGGCCACGATCGCGGTGCAGGCGGCTAAGACCGGCCCGGCCGTTCTGGATGACTTTTATGATCACGTCGCCGAGTCGAATGGCGACCGGCGAAGGCTGGCGATGCGGCTGCTCCGGATGCTTGAATTCCTGCTCGACCACCGGCAGGCGAAACGCATTGTTCTGCGGCTGATGATCCATCCGGATGCGCAGGTTCGGTCGAAAGCGGCGCTGCTCGCGGGCAAGCTGAATCACCATCCGCAGTGGTTGGCCATGCAACTGTACGAACAGGATGCCCGCCTCCGCGCCAATGGAGTCGAAGCCTTCTGGGGGACTCAGTCGGAGGAATGCCTCCGCCTGCTGTGGCAGGCGGTCCGCGGAGACACGAACGGCCGAGTCCGGGCCAACGCCCTGTACGGTATTTACCTTTCGGGCGATCCGGCGGTGATTCCCTTCATCCTGCAACTGTTCGGAGAGGGCGAACGCGAGCAAGCCTCCGCCATCTGGCTGATCGGGCGAACAGCCGACCCTCGATTCCTGCCCCTGATGGAGCGTCAATGGAAGCTGGCGGCCACCAACCGCCGGAATCCGATTTTGCAGGCCATGACCCGGATCCGCGCCCGGATCCGAGAGTTGGAAGCCGGACCCATCCTATCGATTATTCCTTCCCGCATTCGTCACGGAGACCAGGGCTGGCGAACCATGCGGTTGTCCGTACGGGGTCCGGACCGGCAGGAGGTGTGTTCCTTGAAGCCGCTGGACTTCGTTCTATACGAGAATCAAACCGAAGTCCGCCACTATCACATTCGGGAGATGTCCTCCGCCCCGCCCTTGGCCGTGGCGTTCCTGGTGGACGAGACACTCGGCGAATGGGCCTTGGCCGCCCTGGAACAATGTGTGGCCGAGAGCCTTCCGGAAGATCGCTGGGCCGTTTGCACGTTCACGAAGGCTGTCGACGAAAGCAAAGACAAGTGCGACGCATCGAGCGGCATCCGGCTGGAAACTCCGTCCTCGTGTGTGGCTTCGGCTGATCCCGCTGCCTGCAGTCTGGAGCAGGCTGCCACCGCTCTGGCCGAGGCGCTCAACGAGTCGGATCGAGCAGCCAGGCTCCTCTTTGTCCTGACCCGGGACTCGCTTCAGCTTCCCGCTTCTCTGGCGTCCGTGCCAAACCTCTCCATTCACCTCGTGGCGCCGGCCGGCTTTGCCGCGCCCATTTCAGAACCGACATTTACTGAGTGGTTTAGCGATGCTGCCCGGGTTCCCGGCCTGGTGGCCGCCCTCTACCGTGACTGGCGCAGCAACTACGAAGTTCGCTATCAGTGTGAGCCCCCCCACTGGCAGACGGATTCCCAGATCGCTCTGGCAGTTTACTCGTCCTTGGGCGTGGGACGGGCTCAGTGGACAGCCGAGTAGTCTATTTTCCGGTCCAACGGCTCAGGATCTGTGCCGTCAACCGCTCGATGACTTCTTCCTGCAGCGGCCGCTCGCGGCTGGTCTCCCACAACTCCAGAATCCTGCTGGCCAGTCGCTCCACCACCTGCTGCCGCAAATCCGGCATCGGCGGCGCTTCCGCTCCGGCACCCGCCGGTTCCGGGGGCTCTTCCCGCGACTCACGATTCCGCTTGACCCAGTCCAGGACTTGCCGGTCGACCTTTCGCAGTTCTTCTTCGGAGGCGGTAACGCCAGGCTTGGCAGGCTCCGGCCACTCCTGCGACGGGCGGACGAAAACCACGTCGTTGTCCGCGGTCACCCGAAGCACTCCGGCACGAACGAGGGCCCGAAACTCATCCAGCATCGCGCGGGCTTCCGCGCTCGAAAAAAGGTATGAGGGTGGGTTTCGCCGTTCCTGTTCTCGTTCCGGATAACTCTTTGGGTCCAAAGTCAGCCTTCCTCGGTGGCCGGGGGGAGGCACTCCTGGCGGCACTGGTAATCCACGCCCGCTCATGTTCAAGCATCGTAGTTGACGGCAAAAATTGCAAGACGTTGCCTGTCAACGGAGTACCGGAGAGGAATACGAGGAGACCTATGACCCTGGGAATAAGGCGCGCGGCGGGTGAGTCGTAAGTAAGGCTACAGGCACACGGGCAGGGCCTGTCGCCGGATGGGAATGGGGTGCCTGCGGGCATTCACCGGGTATGACTCCGTCGCAACTGTGGCGGCCGGCGCCGGGATCCCCAGCAGGTAGCCTTGCGCCAGGTCGCATCCGGTTTCGTGAATGGCCTCGAGCTGCTGATGGGTTTCGACGCCCTCGGCGGTGACCTGAAGCCCGAGCCCGTGAGCCATGGAGACCACGGATTGGACCAGAGCCCTCCCGTTGCCGGTCCTCTTCAGACCTTCCACGAACGAGCGATCGAGTTTGAGAATATCGACTGGCAGCCGCTGCAAATAGCTCAGTGACGAGTACCCGGTGCCGAAGTCGTCCACCGACACCCGAACTCCCAACGAGCGAAGGGTGCTCATCTTTTTTGCGAAGTCTTCGACGTCCCGCATCAGGAGACTTTCGGTGATCTCCAGTTCCAAGCAACGCGGATCGAGGCCGCTGGCGTCGAGAGCGAACAGGACCGATTGGACAAAATCCGGCTGAGTCAACTGGAGCGCGGAAACGTTGACGGAGATCGTCCGCGTAAGAGCCGCCGTCGACTGCCAGGCGCGCGCCTGGCTGCATGCCTGGCGCAGGATCCATTGGCCGATTCCGATGATCAGGCCGCATTCCTCGGCGACCGGGATGAATCGTGCCGGCGACACGATACCGAGTTTCGGATGAGTCCAGCGAATCAAGGCTTCGTAGCCCGCCAGCCGGCCCGTCTTCAGCTCGAACTGGGGCTGGTAATAGACGGAGAATTCATTGCGGTCAAGGGCGCGGCGTAAATGATTCTCGACCGAAAACCGCTCGAGGCAGGCGGCGCTGATCTCCGGAGAGAACTGCTGAGCGCGGTTCTTACCGCCGTGCTTGGCACGGTACATGGCGCTGTCGGCGGCCCGCAGCAGACCTTCGGAATCGCCGGCGTCCCGGGGGAACAGCGAGATGCCGACGCTGGCCGTGGCAAACACCTCCTGGCCGTCCAACTCAAAAGGCTCCCGCAGGCTCTCGAGAACCGCGTTGGCCAAACGATGAACGCCCTCGTCGTTGACAAGCCCCTCCGCCAGAATCACGAATTCATCCCCGCTCAGACGGGCAACCGTGTCGCTCTCCCGCGTGCAGCGCGTCAGGCGGCAGGCGGTTTGCTGGAGAAGGCGATCGCCGGCGGGATGGCCCATCGTATCGTTGACCAGCTTGAACTGGTCGAGATCGACATAGAGCAGGCCGATCTGGGTTCGCGTCCGCCTCGCGGCCACGATCGCCTGTTGCATCCGTTCGTTCAGAAGCTTCCGGTTGGGCAGCCCCGTCAGCGCATCGTGATGTGCCTGGAACGCGAGTTCCTCCGTCAGTTGCCGGTGTTCGATTGCCAGGGCAGCCGACCCGGCGGTCATGTGAAGCAGGCGCACATGATGCGCTTCGGGTTTGGCGGGTCTCTTCTGGTACACGGCCAGCGTCCCCAGCAGTTTTCCCGTCCCCGCCAGGATCGGTACCGACCAAGCCGAGCGCAAGTCGTGCTTGAGGGCCGTCAGGCGGTGTTCGGTCCAGTTGAGATCGGTCGCGATGTCGTGAGCGAATACCGGCTTGCGCCAGTAGGCCGCCGACGCGCACGATCCCATCGACTGCCCGGCCCACACTCCATCGATGGCACGAACAAACTCATTCGGCAGGTTCGGTCCGGCGGCCACGTACAGCCGGCTGTCGCGCGCCACCATCAAACAGGCCAGCAGTTCCGGATGCTGCCGCTCGACCATCACCACTAGCTGGCGCAGGACTTCGTCTATCGGCTCTCGTCTCGCGATCATCTCCAGAACCCGCATCCGGTCCTGTTCCAGCATCTCCCCGCGCTTGCGTTCCGTGATGTCGCGCGCGATGGAGTGGGTGCCGATGGGAACTCCATTCTTAAGCACCAGGCGATGAGTCACCTCGACCACAATTCGCCGGCCGTCCTTGGTCAGAATCCGAAGGTCATAAGGGTCGGTGAACTCGCCGCGCAGTGTCCGTTGAATCATCTGGCGGGCCTTCTCCAGATCTTCCGGCGCCACCCAGTGGGCGATGTTCATGTCCAGAGCTTCGTACCGCACATACCCCGTCAGCCGGAGCGCGGCCCTGTTGACGCAGGTGAAATTGCCCTCGAGATCGATACTGTAAATCAGGTCGTGTGCATTTTCAACCAAGTCCCGAAAAAGATCGTCGCTCCCCCAGACCTCGGGGTCGCGGGAGCTCGTCCAAAAGTTGCGCTTGATCGAACGCACTGGGGCGGTCTGTCTCATCAAACTGACACGCTCACTAGCCGGCTGTTGTGACTGATCTTTAATAATCTTCGCCGAAATCTAACACCCATCAGGACTTAAGAACCTGACTCTAACCTCTCGTAAGTCCCGATTGTACTAGTTAAATGCGATGAGTACATCCACTTGTACGCTTAGTACTTTGCGTGACGAACCCGGAGTACTAGGGCTGCCACCGGATTACCTGACTAATGTCGTCACAGGTGCCCCACGATCGTGGATACCTCGTTGACATAGCCCCAGATCTTGTGTCAAAGTTGAAACAGCTCCACCGAGGTGGACCATCGGCGGCCCGGATTCTCGTGTGCACACAGCCCAAATCCGATGCGATTGCTAGCCCGAAATCGGCTGGCGGACACTGACTCCGCCCCCCCGAGTTGGTTGATCGGGGTGAGTCCCTCATCAGAAAATCCAACCCAATTTCAACAGTACGTGTCACGGGATTTCAACCGTATTTGCGGGAGCGATCGGCGTGTTCCGAGAGGCTGGCCGTCAACCCGGCTCAGAGGGGACCATGCCTAGGCTCCGGATGCGAATCGAGCTGAATCGCAGCGGCCGGGGTATCCCGGTCGAATCGCTCGCCGGGTTTGCCTTCACGACGAATCAGTTCCTGGCCACGCTGGGACAGGACTTGGGCCTGGACCTCGATTCCGGACGATGGGTGGCCTACCAGTTCGGCCAGACGTCTCTGCGCTTCACGGCCGAATTCATCGGGCCGGTCGAGCCGAGACAGGTCGAAGCGTTGCTGGCCGCGTTTCACGGTGCGACGCTGCTGCGCCTGGCCACGGTGGCCAACATGGCCGACCTGGGTGATTCGATCCACGAGGACGAGTTGATCGGGTTCGGCCTCTACCGCGGCGACATGGACGAGGATCCCGCCGAGTGGTTGTGCCTCACCCGTTGGCGCGCCATGCGGGTTCGGGAAGGTCTCGAGGACCGCCTCGCGCGCGAATCGGAAGTCCAGATGGTGCTTCCCGAGCAGTTGCTCGATGCTACCGCGGGACGCGACCTTTTCACCCGCCGGGTCGGTCAGTCGCCCCTCGACGGGGTCCCCCCGGCGGAACTCAAATCCCTGGCCGACGAACTATCCTCGCGAATCAACAAGGTCCAGGGCGAGTTGTCCACCCAGGTCACCAAAGTCGAAGAAGATCTGACCACCCGGGTCGCCAAGGTCGAAACCGGCGTGGAGAGCCATGGCAAAGAGATCGGCGCCCTGCAGCAGAAGATCGCCTCGATCGAGCAGAACCTGAAGAAGATGCTCGCCACCGTCGATCAGTTCTGCAACGCCGTCGCAAACCGCTTCGGTCTGGATGTGAGTTCGCTCATCAGCGGCGAGGCGGCCACCGTGCCCGCGGCCCGATGGAATTGGCGGGCGTCCTCCAGGATCTGGGTAGGAACGCTGGTCATGCTGACGGTGGCTGGGGCCGTGTGGCTCTATCTGTCGGGCCCGTCGCCCAGGCCGCCGCGTCCGGCGCCGGCTAAGCCGCTGGTCGTTCCGCCCACGGCTCCGGTCAAGCCTTTCACACCCGCGCCAAAGCCCGTGCCCGAGCCGAAACTGGACGAAGCGCCCCCGCTCGAAGTTGCCAAAGCGGAATCCATTCGGGTCACCTTCCAGGCTGACGCGGATTCCTGGATGGTGATCTTTCAGGACGGTGAGAAAACCGAATCCCGCCTGTTGGCCGCGGGCGCCAGCGCCAGTTTTGAAGCGAACGACGAGTTGCGGGCCCGATTTGGAAACGCCGGCGCCGTCAGCGCGACCTGGAACGGAAAACCCCTGGGACCGGCGGGCAAGCCAGGCCAGACGCGCCTTTTGAAGTTCACCCGCAACAACTACGAAAATCTGGCGGTCACGTTCCCGATTGTCGACGAGTAGGGCCCACTCACCCCGGCCTTACCTGACCTGACCGTCTGACGGTCGCTCGACGCCCGGGGCCGGTTCGATATGAACCAGCACATCGGCGATCCAGTCGCACGATTCCCTCAACTGTATGCGTACTTCGGTAGCGATCTCGTGCCCCTGTCTCACCGAAAGATCTGGATTCACTTCGACGTGAAGGTCGACGTGGTATTGCAGACCGGTTTTGCGCGCGAAGCACTTCTCGATGCCGGCCACTCCGGGGGTACCCAGCGCAATGGTCCGGATTTGCTGCAACTTCCGCGGTTCCGGCATCACGTCCGTGAGGTCGAGCGAGGCATCGCGGACGACCCGGACGCCCGTGGCGACGACAATCATTCCCACCGCGAAGCCGCCGTAATGATCCGCCGCCAGAAATCGTACGGGGTCCAGGATCGCCAGGCTGACCGCCGCCAGCGCGGCCGTTCCCGAAAGAATGTCGACGGCATCGTTCCACGCATCGGCCACTAGCGCCGCGCTGCCGATCCGGGAACCGAACCGGAACTTGGTGATGCTCAATACGGTCTTCAGCACGACGGAAAACCCGAGCGACCAGAGCCCCGCCGTTCCTGGAGGCGGGTGTACGGTGCCTACGTACTCGAGCGAGCGGACGCAGATGGCTACCCCGCCGGCGGCCAGGATCAAGCCGACCATCAGGCCGGAGAGGATTTCGAAACGCCCATGACCGTAGGGATGATTCTTGTCGGGAGGACGGGCGGCCAGGCTGATCCCCACCAGAACCAGCAGGGACGCCACGAAATCTCCGGCGAACTCGATTCCCGCCGCGACCACCGAGGTCGATTGGCTGGCCAGCCCCACCACTACGTTCAGCAGCGCCAGCGCGCCGCTGCCCATGACGCTCAACCCCGCCAGCCTGCGTCCGGCGGCGAGCCGAGCCGAGTTATCCGGCGGAAGGGTCAACGATTCAGAATAGCGCGCCGGGTCACCACGCCAGGGCGTAGGCGTTTACCCGTGGGTCGGCGCCGGCGTGCAGCACTCCCGTCGCGACATCGATGACAATGGCGGCGTTCGATCCCATCGACCACGGCCGCGACACCGTCAGCTTGTGGCCTCGCTTGACGAGTTCGGCGCGGGTTTCCTCCGGGACACGCGATTCCAGCCCCAGGTCCGCCGGATACATCGTATGCGGGAAGGGGGAGGCCGGAAAGCTTCGCGTCGTCCATCGCGGCGCTTCGATCGCCTGTTGCACGTTCATCCCGAACTCGACGATGTTGAGAAACGTCTGGATCGTGCGCATGCACTGATCGTCGCCGCCCGGGCTGCCCGTCACCAGGAACGGCTTGCCATCTCTGGTCACGAGCGTCCCCTGCAGGGTGCTGCGAGGCCGTTTGCCGGGTTCCAGGGCGTTGGCATGGCCCGGAACCATCGAGTAGTAGTCGCCCCGGCAGTTGAACGAGAACCCCAGGTCGGCCATCACCACCTTGGTGCCGAACCCGCTGTGCAGGCTGGGAGTGAACGTGATCGCGTTCCGGTCCCGGTCCACCACCGTGATGTAGCTCGTGTCGCCCTCGTGGTCCGCGTTCCCGGTCAGGTGGACATCCTGGGGCCGCTCTGTTGCATCGAAACCGGTCATGAACGCTTCAGGTTTCCCCGGGCGGAATTCCTTCGACGCTTTCTCCGGATCGATCAGCTTTCTGCGCGCTTCGCCGTACGATTTCGACAGGAGCCCGGCGAACGGAATCTTGATGAAATCCATGTCGCCCAGAAACTGGTCGCGATCGGCAAACGCCAGCTTGACCGCTTCCACCGAGGTGTGGATGTACTTCGCCGAGTTGTGTCCCATCCCTTTCAGGTCGTACCCTTCGAGCAGGTTCAACACGAACAACTCCGCCGGGCCCTGGTTGGCCGAAGGATTCTTGTAGACCTCGTAACCTCGATAGTTGAAGGAGACCGGCTCCTCCACCTTCGCCGTGTAGCTCGCGAAATCCTCGTAGCGGAACAGGCCGCCGTTGGCCTCGGAGAAGCGCGCCATTTCGCGGGCGATGTCGCCCTTGTAGAACCGGTCGCGAGCCGCCTGGAGTGCGGCTTTCCGTCCTTTGGCGGCCGATTGTTTCTCGGCTTCCACCAGCCGCCGGAACGTTCGGCCGAGATCCGGATTGCGCCAGACTTCACCGGCCTTGGGCGGTTTGCCGTTTTGCAGATAGAGCCGCGCGCTGGACGGATACTTGGCCAGTTGCTTGGATCCGGCAATGGCCGAAGCGAAGGCGTCCGGCGCGGCGAATCCCTGCTCGGCCAGTTCGATCGCCGGCGCCAGCACGTCGCCAAAACTCATCGTGCCCCAGCGCGACAGCATCACGTACCACGCGTCGATCACCCCCGGGACAGTTCCCGAAAGAAGCGTGTCGTTCACGGGAAGCTTGCCGTCGTGGTTCTTCTTGTACCACTCGATGCTCGCCAGTTTAGGGGCGGTGCCTTCCGCATTGAGCGAATACACTTTCTGGGTTTTGGCGTCGTACACCAGCAGCACCGCGTCGCCGCCGATTCCGTTGCTCGCCGGAGCGACCAGTCCCAGCACCGCTTGGCCGCCCACAATGGCATCGAATGCGTTGCCGCCCGACCGCAGGATGCGCTCGGCGGCCTGGGAAGCCAGGGGCTCCATGGAGGACACGGCGTATTGCGTGCCCCGGATAACGGGCCGGGTGGTTCGCTTCGACGCGCCACTATCGAGAACGACGCGTTCGATCAGTTGCGCGTGCCCCTGCGCGGCCAGCAGAAGGGCAAAGACAGCAAAATGGTACATCGGCGCCCCCTCTTTTCTTTATTCCCAAGGATCTTGGTGAGTATATAACAGATGCGTCGCCACCGAACTCGCCGCGAGAGAGTACCTTTCACGTCGAGCCCACGGCGTCAGGGAGGGTGTTGCCGTTTCTTCAGAAGCCGCGACCGGAAGGGAGTCCTGATGGGCCTGGGAATGCCCAGGGAAGGAGATGAAAATCGCCGCGATCGGTGTAAGCTGTGACTCGGCGGGGAGGTGAAGAGGTCGTAACCGCTCTGGAGAAGTCGAGGCCGTAAGGGA
>CAZGUX010000256.1:0-11753 GCA_964529305.1 uncultured Solibacteraceae bacterium
TTACGGCCTCGACTTCTCCAGAGCGGTTACGACCTCTTCACCTCCCCGCCGAGTCACAGCTTACACCGATCGCGGCGATTTTCATCTCCTTCCCTGGGCATTCCCAGGCCCATCAGGACTCCCTTCCGGTCGCGGCTCTGAAATGGGACGCGACCCCCTCCCTGATGACGGTCGGGGCTGCAGCGCGATGGGATCGCGTCCGCCGTCGACTACGTCGCGAGTCCCAACTTGGACGTCAAATACAGGCGGCTGGCCCGGGCTGCTTCTTTCGGCGGCCGGTCAGGCGAGGAATCGAGTTCCACTGTCATCCAACCGTTCCAACCGATCCGGTCGAGTTCCGCCTTGATCGCGGGAAAGTCCACGCCGCCTTTGCCAAGCGAGAAGAAAGGCGGATCCTTCATCACGTCCGGACGGTCCAAACGGGTCTTGGCGCCGCCCCGATGCTTTGGATCGACATCCTTCATGTGGAATTCGACGATGCGATGCCCCAAGGTGCGGACCAGTTCCACCGGGTCGATGCCGGCCATGGTGATGTGTCCCGTATCGAGGACGAACCAGACATGCTTGGGATCGGTGTGCGCCATCACGTAGTCGATCTCGCGGCGATTCTCAAACTGAGACCACATATGCGCGTGGGGGCAGAGTTTCAGGCCCTGGTCGCTGATCCGTTTACCCAGCTCGTTGAGGGTGACAGCGATTTCTTTAAGATCGGCGGAGGTTGTCCCCTGAGGGCGGCGGCCGCCGAGATTGATCTTGAGGTGAGTACAGCCCAGCGCCTTGATGAGCCGGATGAGGCGCATGTGGTCCTCGATCAACTTCGACCGCTTCGACGGATCCTCGAACTGCATTTCGAGAGGACCGCCGTTGGAGATCGTGACGAACTTGAGGCCCATGTCCTCGATGCGCGCCTTGAGGGCGGGCGGGTCGTCGATGTACTCCTTGTAGAAATAGTGAATGAAGGACTCGACGTGACGGTAGCCGACCTCTTTGGCCTCACGGAAGGAGAGCCAGACGTCGCTCTCCCAGCCTCCTCGGGTGTTGGTGGTGATCCCGACACGGATGCGGGCGCCGGGGGAGGCCTCCTGGCCCACGGCAGCGAGTGCGACCGAACCGATCAGGTCGCGGCGAGACAGTGACACGGCAAACCTCCTATCGCGGAGCGGACCCGCCGCGGATGCACCGGGTCTGCCCCGCAACAGTTTACCGTACGGCGATGGTCGATTCGCTGGGCGTGGCGCCCTCCATCCGGAGGACGAGGGCGGCACTGCCCGCCGTGACACCGGTGGGAACCCGGACCGCGACCTGATACAGGCCCACAAAACCGGGCGATGCCAGGGAATAAATGGTGTCCGCATCGCGGCCGCCAATGGTCACGCGCACCGCGGCGGTGTTTGCCGCCGGCGGGAATACCACTAGTTTGCCGGTCTCCAGGCCCGGATTCGTGTTGCCGAGTCCCGTCGCGTAAATGACGATGATGTCGCCGGCGCGAGCGGGATTGTCCGGAGTGATCAGGGAGAAGTCGGAGTTTTTCACCGCGATCGCTCCTCCTTCCCAAACGAAGATCGAGGGCGCCGCCGCGGCGACCTGCGCGCGGAACGCCGCGCTCGCCCGCCCGTCAAACGACGCCGTGATTTCGCGTGCTCCGGGTTGCGTTTCCACCGGCACCTGCACGTTGATCTGCTGGGGAGAGACCGACAGGATGGGAGCCGGCCGGCCGCCAATGGAGACCTGCGCGCCGTTTAGCGAAGTGGGCATTGAGGCTCCCGACCAGCCCGACAAGTCGGTGGTGACCTTAACGAAGTCCCTGCCATAGATCGAGAGCAACGCGCCAGGCGCGGTCGTGGTAACCTCCGAGCCCACGGCAGCCACTCCCCCGACGACGGGAGACATTGTTGTGGCCGGCGCCATTTGCGATCGGACGGCGCCACCCGGGTTCACTCGCGTGTGCAGGTTGACGTAGTGATTTTCCGGATTCACCACCAGCGAGTTCAGCGAAGCCAAAGGCAGGCCGCCGTCGACGAACGTCCGGTACGAGAGGTTGCCGAAACCCAAAGGCCGGGAGACCGAGTTTGTACCTGAAATGCCGGAGTCGAGACGCACCGGACCGTTTGCGCCAGCCAGACCGTCGTGGATGTGCAGGCCGGTGAACTCCACCGCGTCAGGGAACCGGAAACTCACATCGAAGTCGATGAATCCAGCCTGCACCGCTCCGTCGTCACCGCGTAGCGTGCGCGCCGTCACCAGGGCAAAGGCGCTGGCGTCGACGGTGGTAACGGCAGGCACTTCGTTGGCCGGCGACATCGGAACGCGGAACTGGATCGTATCCATCGTCCGCATTTGCGAGCGAATGGCGCCGCCGGTGTTCACCGAGGTGTGGAGGTTGATGTAGTAGGCGCTCGGGTTGGTCAGGAGGCCTTCCAGCGTCGACACGGCAGCCGCGTTCAGAACCACTTCGCTGCGGTAGCGCAGGATGCCGGCGCCCGACGGATCCGAGTCAATTCGCTGCAGTGTGGAGTTGATCGTCACAGGGCCGTTGTTGCCCGCGGTACCGGTGTGGATGTGAAAGCCGGTGAACGTTACGGCGGTGGGGAAACTGTATTTGACTTCAAAGATGACTTCGGCCGAGGTGATCAAGCCTACGCTGCTCCGCGTGATATACGCGGTGAACACTCCCAGGCCGGAGGCGGCGAGGTCGGGGATGGGAGGGACCTCGTTGCCCGGGCTCATCAGGCCAACGAGGGAAACCGTCTGTACGGGTTCGAGTTGTGCCCGGATCGCTCCGCCCGGATTGGTGGTGGTGTGCAGGTTCGCGTAGTAGTTGCTCGGGTTTTCGAACATCCCGCGAAGGGTAGCTACGGAATCGGCATTCTCCGGACGCACCTGAGCCTGGCGGTCGATCACACCGGCGCCGCTGGCGCTGGTCACCGGAGCCGCTCCCGTGATTCCCGTGTCAATCCGCACGGGTCCATTGACGCCGGCCGCTCCGTTGTGGATGTGGAGTCCAGTGAACGTCGTTGCGCCGGGAAACGCATGATTGACATAGAAATCCACGGAGCCCGACACGATCTGCCCCTCGACATCCCTCACAACGTGGGCGACCAGTGTTGCCGAGCCGGAAGCCTCGATGGTCAAGGCGGGGACCTCGTTTGCGGGCGACAAGCGGGCGCGAAACACGCGGGTTTCGGTGGGGTTCTGTGCCCAGGCTGTGGCGGCCAGACACACCAGCAGAGCGGATCGATGCCAACATTTCATAGTTCGTAACCTACACGAGAATAGGCCGGACGCCCTGGCGATTCAACACGCCCGGCGGAAAGTTTACATGTCGCGCGCCGTTTGGCGGGCCGCTCGCGGTGGTGTGACATAATGCCAGCAAATGAAGTACCGCCATCGCGTTCTTCTTCTCTTATTTTTTCTGTCGATCGTGACCTACCTCGATCGGGTTTGTATCGCCGTCGCGGGACCGGAGATGCAAAGGGACCTGAATATCTCGCCGGAATGGTGGGGCTGGGTGGTGGGTGTCTTCGCGATTTCGTACGCGGCTTTCGAGATTCCCAGCGGTTCGTTAGGCGACAGGATCGGGCCGCGGAAGGTCCTGACCCGCATTGTGGTGTGGTGGTCGGCCTTCACCGCCTTCACCGGCCTGGCTTCCAGTTTGTGGCTCCTGCTGCCGATCCGCTTCCTGTTCGGCGCCGGCGAGGCGGGGGCGTTTCCGAACGCGTCGGCCAGCATCTCGAAGTGGTTCCCAGTTGCCGAGCGCGCGCGGGCGCAAGGAACGGTGTGGATGGCCAGCCGCGTGGGCGGCGCCATCACGCCCTTTCTCGTGGTTCCCATTCAGAAGGCCTTCGGCTGGAGGATGAGTTTCTATCTGTTCGGGATTGCAGGTTTGATCTGGTCGGCTCTCTGGTATTGGTGGTATCGCGACCGTCCGAGTGAAAAGCCCGGCGTCACGCAGGCGGAAATCAAGGAGATCGGTACGTCTCCCAGCAAGGAACATCATGCCTTGCCCTGGTCGATTGCGCTGCGCAGCGGCAACCTCTGGGCGATCATGCTGATGTACTTCACGTATTGCTACGGTTCGTTCTTCTTCCTCTCGTGGCTGCACACGTATCTGGTCAGGGGGCGCGGATTCACCGCGGAAGGGCTGTTGTTTTCGACCTTGCCGTTCATCCTGGGCGCGATCGCCAATTTTTGCGGGGGCTGGACCAGCGACCGGTTGGTGAAGAAGTGGGGTGTGACCGCGGGACGGCGCACGGTAGCGATGGCGGGCTTGGGTTCCGCGGCAGTGTTCACAGTGGCCACCATCCTGACCGAAGACAAGTACGTCGCCCTGGTGTTTCTTGCCTTGAGCTATGCCGGCTCCGACTTCATGCTTCCCAGCGCGTGGGCTGTGTGTCTGGACATCGGCAAGAAATACGCAGGCGCGGTGACGGGCACGATGAACACGGCTGGCCAGATCGGGTCGTTTGTGTCTTCGGTGCTCTTCGGCTACTTCGTGAAGATCTCGCTTAGCCAGGGACTTTCGCAATCCTCGGCCTACAACGTGCCGCTGGTTCCGATGGCGATCATGCTCGCGGCCAGTACGCTGTTGTGGCTGAAGATCGATCCGTCGAAGGAACTGATTCCCTCCGAAGGCGAGTTGGCGATGAAGAAGGTGGCGTAGCCCCAATGGCTGCCCTGTGGGGCGGACTTTCAGTCCGCGGCGCGCTTCAGCGCGCCTTGGGTCGCATGTACGCGACTCATACAATTCGCAAGTATCCAAACTCCGAACCGCGAGTGTGAGGGGCTGTGAAAAAACGGGACATCCACCCCGTTTCCCGATCAACGTTTCGCGAAGAACCAACGATTTGTGGTCGTGAAACGGGGTGAACGTCCCTGTTTTTCACGGCTCTGAACCAGAGGATCTGTAAGGCTGGTTCACATCCGCCTTCACCGCACCCGCGGGTTGACACCCGCGGTTCGGAGAGATCATGCGCCGCGACTGTAGGCGCCGGTCCGGGCTAGCCGCCGATTCAGGCTGCGATGTATCGCAGAACGTCGGCCGGGCGCGCCATCGTGCCGTGGTGAAGAACCAGACCCACGGACGCCTGCCGCTGGACCCTCAGCTTGACGAATTTGGACGTTCGCACGCCGAACACCTCCGCCGTGACCGGGTGATCTCCGTCAGGCAAATCGGGCACGGTGACGTTGATCTGATAAAGGCCCGGACTGATCAGCCCGGCGAAGGCCACCGTTGCGAGTTGATTGTGGATCTGAACCTTGACCGGGTTCGCCGTGGGCAGCGGAGAGGCGATCGTCTGACCCGGCGTCGAAGCGGGACTGGTCGGGCCGAAGCCCGTACCGTAAAGCAGCAGAATGTCGTTCGGCCTTGCGGGAATCGTGACCGCGCCCGAAATCAGATCCGGCGGACCAATCAACGCTCCGTCCGAGCGCACCGCTGCGATGTTCTCGTCGGCGAACTGAAAGAACCCGGGCAGGAAACGCCGGAAGGCCACAGACACGGGATCTGATGTGCCGCTCGCGTTCGATACCGTCACCGCAACTGAGGCGTCGCCGTTGCCCTCGGGAGCGAGTACGTTGATCTGGCTCGGGCTGATGTAGTAGACCGAGGCAGGCTGGCTGTTGATACGGACGCTGACGCCGTCGAGCGATTCGGGAAGCTTTCCGTCAACGATGTCGGTGTCGCGCCACGTGCGCGTCGTCGATGACAGTGCGGCGCCCTGAATCGTCACCCAGGAACCGGAGGCTGCCCCGGCACGGAGCGTCGCTCCGTGCGTGACGCCGGCGAAGGAGACCACGGTTGGCTTTGCGGGCGTTTGGGTTTCACTGGGAGTGAAGTTCATCACAACGTCCCAGGTGACGGCGAGTGCGCCGACCGCCGAATCCGCGATGGCGGTCCAGGGTCGAATCACGGAGGCGCGCTGCTCGGCGTTGGAGATTCCGTTCAACACGCTGTCACTACCCGTCTCGCCTTGGATGTACAACTGAGTCGTGAGGCTGCTTCCGCCGGGAAGCGTCACTTTGCAGTGCACATGACGGACGCGGCCAGGATACAGGCCCGGCTTGATGGTGCGGAACAGATAGGCTCCGTTGGAGGAGGTTTCAAAGCGCCCGTAGCCCTGGAAGCTGGAGTCCCGGCTTCCGTTCAGAGCCCCTTGGCTGTGGATGTAGGATCCGACGTTGTCGGCCTGCCAGATCTCGATGACGGCATTGCGGACCGGATCGCCGAGCCGGTTGAGGATCCGGCCGCTGAGCCACGCGATTGTGCCCACGGCGGGAGTGATGGAATCGTTGATGATCAGGAGGTCGTTGTCCTGGTCGAGGGGCAGGCGGTCCGGGTAATAGGGACCCTCGGTCTGGGCTGGGGTCAGGACCAGAGCCTGTGCAAATGCCCCTTTCTGGGTGAAGAAAGCGCCTCCGGCGGCCATGGCGGCCAGAAAATGGCGGCGGTTCAGTGGGGTGGGGCGGTAGCGGGTGTGTGCTGATTGCATCGCGTCGGTTTCCTTTTGTTCCAGGTGGTTGCGATGACGGACGCGGCCCGGCGGCTCCCGGTAACCGGGCTGCCGCGATCCTTAACATTCTTGATCGGGAATTAGCAGGCTCTTAACCGCGGCGTCCGGCTCAAAGGACCTGCCGCAGGGCGGTGGCCAGTTGATCGAGATCGTCTTCGTTGTTGTAGAAATGCGGGGACACGCGGAGATTGCCTTGCCGGGCCGCCACTAAGACCTTCTTCTCGGCGAGAGCGGCCACCAGGCGGCTGGCGTCCACCCCGGGGAACCGAGCGGTCACGATCTGGGAGTCGGAAAGAACGTCGCCACCCGCGGCGCAAAGGACGGCTCGCGTGCGCGCGGCCAGGTCCAGAACCCGTTGTTCGATGTTCGCCGGCCCCAACTCCAGGAAGTACTCGACGGACGCGCCCATCGCGTAGATCAGCGGAAACGAAAGCATGGCGCCCTCGTACTTCTCGGCCGCGCCGGAGAGCAGCGGCCGGCCGTGATGCAGGGACTCCGGACGCCGCCAGTCGCGATGGCTCCTCCACCCCACCACGGCGGGCTGCAGCCACTGCCTGACCGCGGGGCTGACATACACAAATCCCGCGCCGTTCGGCGCGAGCAGCCACTTGTAGCCGTGCACCGCGAAGACATCCGGCTGCACCTCGCCGATATTGAATTCCAGCGCGCCGACGCTCTGCGTGCCGTCGACATAGAACAGGACGCCGCGCTCGCGGAGGAACGGCGCCATCGTTTCCACGGGCGGCCGGTAACCCGTCGAGTAGCTGACGGTGCTGATCGCCACGAGCCGCGTGCGTTCGGTCACGGCGTCGAAGAAGCCCTCGAAAGGAGTTTCCACGAACTCGACGCCTTTGTCGCGCAGCAACTGCGGCAGGTAGTAGTGATTGGGGAATTCGTTCGTGAGGGTGACGATGCGATCGCCCTCGCGCCAGTCGATGCCGCCGATCACCAGCGACAGGGCCGTGGAGGCGTTCGGGATAAAAGCGATGTCCTCGGCTTGGCAGTGGACCAGGTTGCCGATGGAGGCGCGAATGCCGTCGACGTCGTCGAACCAGGACATGAAGTCGGCACAGGCCAGCGCGTCACGGCGAGTGAAGTGCGCCGTCACGGCTTCCACGGAACGGCGCGGCATCTGGCCGTAGGTGGCCGAGTTCAGAAACGTCCAGTTGGCGAGGGAGGGAAACTCCCGCCGGACCGTGCCCCAATCAACCATGGATGCGGCTCTTCACATGCGCCGCGGCATCGCCCAGCGCGACATCGGTGGACTGCCGGGCGCGCCGCTCGGCGACCTCCACGATGCCCTGCGGAAGCTTCTTGCCGACCGTGATGCGGTACGGAATGCCGATCAGGTCGGCGTCCTTGAACTTGACGCCGGGCCGTTCGTCGCGGTCGTCGAGAAGAGCATCCAGGCCCAGTTCCTTCGCCCTTGCGTAGATTCCCTCGGCCGCCTGCATTTGCGTGGGCTCGTTCGCATTGACGGGCGTGATCACCACGTCAAACGGTGCGATGGATGCTGGCAGCATCATCCCATCCTTGTCGTGATGCTGCTCGATGGAGCAGGTGAGAACGCGCTCGATGCCGATTCCGTACGAACCCATGATGGGCGTAATTTCCTGTCCGTCGGCGCTAAGCACTCGCAGCCCCATGGACTCGGAATACTTGTAGCCCAGCTTGAAAATGTGGCCGATTTCGATGGCCTTTTTGACTTCGAGCGGCGCATCGGAGTCGATCGACAAGTCGCCCGCGGCCGCCTGCCGCAGGTCGTGGAACTCGCAGGCGAAATCCTCCCCCGGAGTGGCGTTGCGCAGGTGGTAGTCGTCCAGATTGGCGCCGCAGATCATGTTCCTGCGGCCCTGGAGCGCCGTGTCCGCCAGGATCGGCATGTTGGTAACGCCGATCGGACCCAGCGAGCCCGCATCCGCGCCGAACCACTCGCGGATCTCCGCGGGGTGCGCGGTCCGGACATCCCCGGCCTTGGTGATTCCGGCCAGCTTGGTTTCGCTCAACTGGTGGTCGCCGCGAAGCAGCACCAGCACGGGTTTGAAATCGGCGACCATCACCAGGCTCTTCATCTGCGACGTCTGCGGCAGACCCGTGAACTCGGCCACGTCCGCGATGGTCTTGCGGCCGGGCGTGTGAAATTTCTCGGGGGCCAAATCGCCCTCGGGATCAGGGACTGACGGCGGCGTGGGGCGCGACTCGGCCTTCTCGAGGTTCGCCTTGTACTTGCCATCGGCGCTTACGGCGATTAAGTCCTCGCCCGCGTCGGAGGCGACCATGAATTCGTGAGATTGGCTGCCGCCCATCGCGCCGGAATGCGCTTCGACGGCGATGTAGTCGATCCCGCAGCGCTCGAAGATCCGGCAATAGGCTTCGTAGTGCTTGTGGTAGGCGGCATCCAGCCCGGCGGCATCCATATCGAACGAATACGAATCCTTCATGATGAACTGCCGCACCCGCAGCAATCCCGATTTCGGTCTGGGCTCGTCGCGGAACTTGGTCTGGACCTGATACCAGATCTGCGGAAGCTGCTTGTAGCTGCGCAGTTCACCGCGGGCGATGAACGTCATGATCTCTTCGTGCGTCATGCCGAGGCACAGATCGCGCTCGAATCGGTCCTTGAGCCGGAACATATTCTGGCCCATCACGGCCCATCGGCCGGACTCCTGCCAGACTTCGGCCGGGTGCAAGGCGGCCAGCAGCATTTCCTGGGCGCCGATCGAATCCATCTCCTGCCGGACGATGGCCGTGATTTTGTTCAGCGAACGCTGCGCCAGGAAGAGGTAGTTGTAAATGCCCGCGGAAAGTTGGCGGATGTATCCTGCGCGCAACAGGAGTTGATGGCTGATCACCTCCGCTTCGGCGGGGTTTTCGCGCAGGGTGGGAATGAAGAGCTTGCTCCAACGCATGATGAAAGGGGAAATCTCACTGTATCACGCGGTAACCGTACACCGCCGGTGGACGAACCGAACCGCGGCCGGAAGGCCGCGGACAGGCGTTGATGCAGGAGCAGGGACGCCCCAGCACACGATGATTTCACTGCCGCGCGGAATGTGAATCGGCGGCCACGCCGGGCGTTTGACGGTCGACTCCGCTGGATCGCGCGCCGCACGACGCGGGAGGCTGCCAGCTTGACTCACAGTCGGCTCTGCGCTAATTCTGTGGCTGGAATGTAGCCGCATTGCCAGCCGGCGACGCCTGCAGCAAACGACCGGGATGAGGATCCGCTTCAAATTACTCTTGTTTCTGGTTTGCTCGGCCCTCACTCTCTCGTCACCGGCGCAAAATGAGTCTCAATCGCGGAGCCCGGCGGATCGCCTCATCGAATTTCAACGAATACTGGAGCACTCATCCCGCGAGTCCGTTCGTGAATTGCTGAATCGGCGGGCGACTCTTTTCTCCGAAGTGATACGGATCGATCCTGCGCAGGCCATCGCCAACGCGATGAGCCCGGCTCTGAGGCAGCGCCTCGTGGGCGTTCAACCGGAAGCGGCGGCTTTGGTCGAAGAAACCGGCTTCTGGCAGGGCCCCGTGAGCGTGATCGTCGGCGACAACTTTGAAACCGGCGAATCGACGGTGCTCTTGCGGATGCAGAGCAATTCCGAGCGCTTGTCAATTCACCTCGTAAGCCCTCCACCGGACTTGATCTCGGGGCAATGGCTTCGGGTGGAGGGCGTCCGGCTCGGATCGCTGGTTGCCGGACGGATTCTGACAGCGGAATCCGGACCTCTCTGCCCGCCGGCTGGTGAAATGAAGACTGCGGTGATCGTGGTTGACTACCCCGACCTGCCGTTTCCGCGGACCTACGTCTCGAACGCCGAACTGCGCGATGTCTTTTTTTCCCAGGCGCGCGCATCTGTGAGCGGCTATTACCGCGACGTTTCCCACGGAAAAACCTGGCTGACCGGAGATGTTTATGGGCCTCTATTGCTGGACAGGCGCTATTCGCATGCAATCGAGAACTTCGAGGTGATCGCCACAGCCGCGATTCGAGCGGCGGACACACTCATTGACTTTCGTGTCTATAACCGGGTCGTCCTACTCCTGCCAGACGAGGCCAACGGCCTGTTCAGCCCGCTTTGGAGCGGGGCGGGGACCGTGGGATGCGTGGACGCCGCCACTCCGGGCAAAGGGCGGCTGAATTTGTCGTTTACTCTCATGTGGGTGCGTACGCCCGTCGTTCGCGAGGTCCAACTTTTCATCTCGACCCACGAATTCGGCCACAATCTGGGCGCGGGTCACGCCAATACACTGGGGTATCCTCCGCTCCCGCTGGGCGCACCGGGATCGATGGGAAACCTGCGCGAGTACGGGGACCTCTATTCCGTCATGGGAAACACAGCCGCGCAACTCAACGGGTGGTTGATGGGTCACATGAGCGCGCCTCACAAGGCGCGCCTGGGATGGCTGGAGCGAGGAAACGGCTACCGGGATGTCGAAAGCAACTCAACGCTGCGGCTTGTGCCCCTTTCGGCTCCGTCAACGGGTTTGAAGGCAGTGCGGGTGCGGCGAGGTCCGGGGAGTCCGGAATGGTTGTGGATGGAGTACCGTCAACCGGTTGGGTTCGACGACAGCCTGAGGTTATATACGAAGAATGGCTTTTCCGGGGTGCTGATCCACTATGAACATTCCAATCCCTCCGACCCTGCCGCTCTCCGGCCTGCAGCCACCTACCTGCTCGATTTCAACCCCGAACCACCTGCTCCTTTCTTCGTGGTGCCCTCCGTCAGTGACGCGGCCCTCGATGCGGGCCGGACCTGGGTGGATCCATTGAGCAACCTGTCCATTGCGGTAGGAGAAGCGAGCGCATCGGGAATTGATGTCACCGTACGGTACGCCCCTCCCTGCGCGGCGATTTCTCAAACAACAAGAGAACACACCGGCGCCGCCGAATCGGGATCTCTGACGGTCTCCGCGCCCTCCTTTTGCAACTGGACGGCCGCCTCCGCGGTTGACTGGATCATCGTTAAAGCCGGGTCGGCCGGTAGCGGCGCCGGGACCGTGAGCTACACGCTCGCGCCGAACCGGACTCGCGAACCACGGGTCGGGTATCTCGTGGTAGGCCGTCAGACCATAACGATTACACAGGCTTCGGGGTTCGTAAACGAACTGCCGGTTCCCGTCTCTGTGAACCCGGCGTCAGGAGTCGGATCGTACGCGCTGTTCAGGGTCGCGGCGTCGGACGCCAACGGCGCGGAGGATCTGGACGTTTTCGGATTGGTCTTCTCCACCGCCACTGGTTTC
>CAZGUX010000257.1:0-94059 GCA_964529305.1 uncultured Solibacteraceae bacterium
TGCGGTGCCTGGCACCGAAGAAGTGTGCCAGAACGACACAAGCAAAATTCCCCATCAGTGGTATCTGGCATCGGTGCCAGGCACCGGGATGGTTCGCCCACATCAACCCGGCTGGGGACGACGAGATCTGGGGATAGTAACTCTCGGCCGCCAAATTCGGGAGGCGCCTCCCGCCCTCGTCCCGCGGGCGCGGTGCCTGGCACCCCTCAGGTGTGCCCAATGAAACAGATTGGGCCTTCGGGTCTTCGGTGGCGGTGCCAGGCACCCTATCATGCGGTGCCTGGCACCGAAGAAGTGTGCCAGAACGACACAAGCAAAATTCCCCATCAGTGGTATCTGGCATCGGTGCCAGGCACCGGGATGGTTCGCCCACATCAACCCGGCTGGTGCCGACGAGATCTGGGGATAGTACTCTCGGCCGCCAAAATCGGGAGGCGCCTCCCGCCCTCGTCCCGGGGGCGCGGTGCCTGGCACCCCTCAGGTGTGCCGCAACGAAACAGAACCGTATTTCTACAGGAATATGCGGCCGCGGTGCCAGGCACCGGGAAGGCGCCTGGGAACGAAACCGGCGTTCTTCGTCGGGCATGAAATGGCCGGTGCTGGCGATTCACCGGTCGCACAAGCGACAATTGGGAACGTGAGACTTACCGGTAGAGTCGCGGTCGTCACGGGCGCCGCACAAGGGATCGGGGCGGCCATTGCCCGTGAGTTCGCTGTCGAAGGCGCCGCCGTCATCGGCATCGACCGCAAGCGCGAAGTCGAGACCATCTGCGAGGAGATCCGCTTTTACGGCGGGCGGGCCCGCTCCTTTGTCTGCGACCTCACCGACCATGTCGCCTACCACACCGCCATCGACGGGGCAGCCGCCGAGTTTGGCCGCATCAATGTCCTCGTCAACAATGCCGCCGTCTTCTATCCCACCCACTTCCTGGAGGATTCCTTCGAACTCTGGCGCAAAACCCTCGACGTGAACCTCGATGCGGTGTACCGCGGCACCAGGTTGGTGGTCCCGCACATGATCCGCGATCGCCGGGGGTGGATCATCAACCTCAGTTCCGTACAGGCGCTCGGCACCGACGGCCGCCTGGCTCCCTACTGCGCTTCGAAGGGCGCGCTGATCAGTTTTACGAAATCGCTGGCCATCGACCTGGCGCCGCACGGCATCCTGGCGAATGCCATCGCGCCCGGGTTTATTCACACCGCGATGTCGTTTGTCGACGGGGTCGACGAGACCCAGACCGAGTTGTTCAAGGAGTGGTACGCCGGCAAGCGGAAGATCCCGCTCGCTCGCCCGGGACAACCCGAGGAAATTGCGCGCGTGGCCGTGTTTCTGGCCTCCGACGACTGCTCTTATATCACCGGCCAGACCCTCGTGGTGGACGGCGGCCTCACGTCCACCTACTGAATCACTGCGACAGCAGACCGCCGCAAGCGGCCGCGATGGCTTCCACGTTCTCGTGGTTTCGCGTGATGTGATTGTTGAGGATCGGCATGTAGATGCACCGGGGATCCTCGGCCAGGTAGTCCCCCGTGCAGGAATACGCCCGAGACCGCGAGCCGCCGCAGATCTTGACGTACTCGCAGAGGCCGCATTTGCCCTCGCGCATCGACGGATCGCGCAGTTCGCGGAACAGGGTCGAGTTCCGGTAGACATCCACCAGCGAATCCCGCCGGACATTGCCGGCCGACAGCGGCAGGAATCCGCTGGGGTAAATCTCGCCCGTGTGCGAGACGAACACGAAGCCGCGCCCGTCGCTGACGCCGGCCGTCCGGAATGCGATCCGGCGGGCGCTCTCGGTATCGACATGTACACCGTGCTCTTCTCGCTGGCGTTGCGCGATGTACCGGCGGTAGTGCATCGCCTCGGTGGTCTTCACCTCGAAGGGCGCGGTCTTCGAGGTCTGGTAGAGGAACTCAAACACCTGTTCGTACTCTTCGCCGGTCAGATCGTCTTCCGCCGCGGCCCGGCCGATGATGGTCAGGAAGAACAGGCTCCACATCCTCCCTCCGATCAGGGCGACCAGATCGCGCATGTCGGGCAGGAGGTGCTTGTTCCTCTTGGTTACCGTTGTCTGGATCTGGGTGTCGAGCCCGATTTCCTTCGCCCGCAGGGCCGCCCGCATGAAGGCCTCGAACGTTCCGGGTACTCCCCGGAAGGCGTCGTGGGTGGGTGCATCCGGCCCGTCGATGCTCAGCGCCAGGCGGGAAACTCCCAACTCTTTGAAACGATCGACGACACCTGCCGTCAACAGGGGCGTTGCGCTCGGCGTGACGTTGGTTCGGAGGCCCTGACCGACGCTATATTCAATCATTTCATACAGATCCGGGCGCTTCAAGGGATCGCCGCCGGTAAACACCATGAGAGGGTTCCCGAAAGACTTGATGTCGCGCAAAAGCTCAAATCCTTCGTGGGTAGTCAGTTCCAGGGGATGCCGGCTTGGCATCGCCGAGGCCCGGCAATGGACGCAGGCCAGATCACAGGCTTGGGTGACCTCCCAGATCACAAGAAGGGGTGACTCATCGAAATTCATCGCGCTGCCTCGGGCCGTTCCTTGCAACTTCCCTTCCGGCGTCGGTCGAGGGCGCAACGGCGATCAGAATCAAGCAGATACCTTACAGCCCATCCGAATCTTGGGGGCATTTCACCCAAGCTGCGTTTCGAGACCGATGCGTCAGATGCCACACGCCGTTCGCCAAGCCGGACCGTCGCCACCGGCCTTTGGCCTCGCGTCCGTCAATCGCCGGACTCATCTGGGCCAGATCACGGGTCGCCGTCGGCCGGCGCTCGCGACAGCGGCTGTCACTCCAGGTGGAAGACTTCTTCCAAAGTCACCATCTGGCGGTCCGCCGGAGTGCCTGGCACTCCCTCGAAGAAGTCCATCATATACCGCTGCCAGCGGTGGTTCACCTCGCGGGCGGCCATCCCGGCCAAAGCCTTCTGGAAATCCGAAGTCTCCAGATAGCCCACCAGGAGGCCGTCCTCCCGAAGGAATAGCGAATAGTTGCGCCAACCGGTTTCCCGGAGCGCTTCCAACATTTCCGGCCAGACCTCACGGTGCCGGACCTTGTACTCGTCCAACCGTTCCGGCCGGACCTTGAGCAGAAAGCAGACGCGGTGCATCGATTCCGTTGTAGCGCGGCCGGCGCCCGGACGCCAGTTCGGGCGAACCGGCCGCGCCGTTCTACTCCCGCAAGGGGCCGCCGCGCCGTGATACCATTCCAAAACTGCCCTTCGGTACCGGAGAACTCTGTGCGACGGCTTGCCTTCATTGCCTGGATCGCGGCCAGCCTTGCGGCGGAGCCTCCCCGGTCGCCCACGGTATTGGGAGTGGTTCGTACCTGGTCGTGGAACGGGAAGCCGGTTGGCCTCGGTCAAGCGTTGGAACCGGGAGCGATCCTGGCCGGCCAGGCAGCCGGTAGTCTCTTCGTCGCCTGCCCCGACGCCCCGGAACAGTACGGGTGCGATACCGAAGACTGCCAGGTCACGGTGTGCAAGCCGGGCAGCACCAGCACGCTCAAGAAGATCTTCGACGCCTCCGCCGAGTGGGCCGCCACGGTTCGGGATGGCATCTACTCGCTCTACCAGCGTGAGCCGAACCGGGTCGTCACCATGATCAGCCGCGGCATCGCCGATCCGGAAGATGCCGTGGTTGCCCTCCGCGGCACAGAGGTGGACTTGGCCCCCGCGTTCGGCGCGGTGGACGCGAGGCCGCTGGCTCTGACGCTGCTGAGCCCTTCGGGACAGGCGCACACGGTGAGGGTTGATTGGTCCGGCCAGGGACCGGCGCGCGTGCCGGCGCCTTCGTCGCCGGGCCTCTACAAACTGCGCGGTCCGGGCCCTCAGGCGGAAGCCTGGGTGCTCCTTCTGCCGGCTGCCTCGTTCGCCAAAGCGTCTCCCCGGTTCGCGAGTTTCGAAACCCTGGCCGGCCGCCTCCGGTCCCACGGGGTCCGGCCTTCGCACATCGCTTCCATGAGACGGGCCCTGCTGCTGTCGCTGGCCGCGGAGGCGCGCGTTCCGCGTTAGCCGCCGCCATGACACACCATCACGGCTTTCGCCACTATCTGCGAGCCCTCTTCTGGATGTTGGTCTTCGCGGCCCTCACCCAGTACATGGAATTCAAAGGCTTGCTCTGGAGCCTGGAATCAGCCGCCTTTGACACTCTTCTACGCCTGGCTCCCAGGCCGCGGGTGGCGCGCGAGATCCTGGTGATCCAGATCGACGAAAACGACTACCTCACCCGGTTCGATCGCAAATCGCCGCTCGACTGCGCGACCCTCGGTCGACTGATCGAGCGTGTGGCTTCCAAGGGCCCACCCGTGATCGGCATCGATCTCGATACGTCCGCATGTTCCTACCCGGACTTGGCGGCGGCCAACGGAAAGCGCATCATCTGGGGGGTGAACGCTACCGCGGAACCCGCCGGCGCTCCCCTGAGCTTCGCCGGTTGGTTCAAGGGGCACGAGCAGTTTGTCATTCGCTCCGGAACCGTACTGGGACAAGGCCTCGGCGAACTCCCGGCTGAGCGAGCCATCGGCGTTCCGGTTTTTCCGCTGGACCGCGACGGCCTGGCGCGGCGCTTCTTTCGGGAGGTCGAGATCGAAGGGCACGCCCCGCGATCAGCCCGCCCCTGTCACCAGGTTCCGCCACTGGCAGAACAACACGCCGGCTCTCACGGCGGCCATCCGAAAGCCTGCCTGCCCACGTTGTCATACGCGCTCTACCGCGCCCACTGCGGGAGGAAGCCGTGCGGGCCCCTGGCGCAGGCCGCCGAACACGAATTCGCCTTCAACTTTCGGGGCTATCCCGCACGGCCCCGATCCACCTCCGCCGGCAGCGTCCTCGACGCGACGGACGCGCAGATCCAGGCCCTGTTCGATCAGACCGACGTCGTCATTCTGGGTGGCAGCTACCAGGCGGCGCGGGACCTCTATCTCACACCGGCCGGTCCCATCTCCGGAGTGGAACTCAACGCCCGGGCCCTGCTCACCGATCTCCACGGACGAGGCATCGGCGAAATCCACCGCTGGGCGGCAATCCTTCTCGACATGGCCGCTGGACACGTCGTCTTCCTCGTGTTCCTGCTCCACCGCTGGTCCTACCGTCGCCGTTTCTGGCTAAGCGTCGCCGCCGCGGCGGGCGGCTCACTGCTGTTCAGTCTGCTGTTGTTTCGCACATCGGCGCTCTGGGCCAGCTTCATCGGCGTATTCGTGGGGACGCTGATCCACCAGCTTTACGAAGCGCTCAACGTCGTGGATCAGGAAATGGAAAAAGCCCGCCACGCTCAGGCGCATCCTCCGGCCGGAGACGCTCCCAGAATCACCTGATCGGCGTTCTCGCTACGGTTGATCACCGGCGTCTGCTGCTGGCCGATGCCCGCGACCTGCGTCCGCACCTGCTCCCGGATGGCGGGGAACAAGTCCGTCAGGGGCCGGCACCCGGCGGTGCGTCTCAGCGCCTCCAGCAGCGACGACGTGAAATAGCCGTTGCCGATGCTGGAATTCTCCCAGGAGCTCTGCTCGATCGTGCACGCGCTCAGGATCACACGGCCCTCGCCCTCACCGATGCGGTCCAGTCCCGCCGCCGAGGGCGCCGTACGTCGAATGCCCGCCATGGCCCCGGCGCTGTGGCAGGAATCCAGGATCACCACGGTGCGGCGGGCTTTCACCCGCGTTCGCACGATGTCGGAGATTTCCACCATTGGGAGCGCGGTCGCGAACAGCCGGTCCCCGGTTGCATCCAGTTCCGTGTCGTGAGTGATGACATACGTCAGCCCGCCTACCACGTCGGATTCGCGCCCCGAGCCGTGGCTCGAGAGGAACAGCACCGCCAGGTCCTCCGGCTTCGCGCTCCGCGCCAGCCAGTTGAGTTCGCTTTTGATCTGCCGGGTGGTCGCCTGCTGGTTCAGCAGCACCTTCACGTTTCCCGGCGCGAACCGGCCGACCTTCGCATCCAGAAGGACCTTGGAAAAATCGGACGCGTCCTTGGCGGCAAAGTTCAGCGGGTTGATCCTCGGATGCTGGAATTCGTTGATGCCGATCGCCAGCGCCCACTTCTGCCCCACGGGCGGAAGCTTTTGCACGCCCTTCAGCGGCGCGGCCAGCGTAAACGGATTCAACCCCTCGGCCAGCGCCAGCGATCCGAAGTCCCTGGCTTTGCCCCGAGCCAGCTTGGCGCGGCGGGCGTCGTTGAGTTTTTCGTAGCAAAGGGCCAGAAAGTAGTGGGCATCGCCCAGTCCGCTCTGTTGATCGATTGCCGCGCGCAGCAGCGACGTCGCGGACTCGATTTCCTCCCGCCCCGCCTTGGAGGTCAGCTTCTCGACCGCCGCGTACATCAGGTCGAGGGCCGCGCCGTTGCGGTCTTCACCTTGGCCGTGGAGCGCCGGGGCCGCCAGCAGGGGCAGGAACGCTCGCCGCCGCATCGTGGCCTTACTTGGCCGCGGACTTCGCCGCCGGCGCCTTTGGAGCCGCGGCCGGTTTGGCCGACGGCGCGGACTTCTTCGCGGCCGCTGGTCTGGGCGCGACCGGAGGCAACCCGACCTTCTTCCTCAAGGCGTTCACCACTTCGATCGGCGGTCTGACCGCGTTCAGCTTTAACACATGGTCCGGGTTCGCGGGATCGTATTCCACCTTCGACGCGCTTTCAATCACGAAGATAATGTCCGGCGCCGGAACCTGACCGCGTACCAATTCCACTACCTTGTCCAGCGACAAGGGCGGCTTCGCCTCGACCGCGGCCACGGGCTGCGCCAGACGTGGAGGCTCTGGCCGGGATGGGGCCGCCGCAGGGGCCGCCGCCACCGCGCGAGACCCCGTGACGCCCTTCATCGCGTCTTCCCGGTCCATGTTCTCCAGTTGCCGGTAGCGCGCGATTCCGTCCTTGATTCGCGGCAACGGCTCGAAGAAATACTTCTCTTCCGGCTTCGACTGCTGCGCCTTGTCGTAGTATTCCTGCGCTTTGAAGAAGTGCACTTTGCCCGTCTTGAAGTCGCTCGAGGAATAGGCCAGTGCTTCGTGCACGATCCCCAGATTGTAGAGCCGGTAAGCGTCCTGCTGCGGCGTGCCGTAAGCCGTCATCGCCTCGAGTTCCTCCTGGGCTTTCGACCACAGCTTCTTCTCCATGAAGCGGTTGGCCGTCTCCATACGGCTGTCCTTGGCCAGGAACACCTCGAGCGATTCGGATGTGTTTCCCAGCTTGGCGGCAACCTGCCCGACCACGTCCTCGATCACCAGCTGCTGGACGTCGTCTCGCGTGCGCGGCACCTTCTGCGGCTTCTGCTTCTTGGGAATTCCGGGCAGCGATTTCAGATTGAACCCCGCGCTGGCCTCCGGAAGTTCGCCTTCGATGCGGCTGGCAATATTGCCCGCGTCGTGCTGCTTGCCCTTTTTGTCGAGCACCCGGTAGGCGACGTTCATCGACCCGGTATATCCATACCAGGTCTGATTGGCGCGCTGCATGCGGTTGGGGTCCAGCACCGACAGGTTCGTGATCGTCAGCAGGACGCGCCAGTCGTAGTTCTGCCGTTCGATGCGCAGGGTGCGGTCGTTCTGCAACAGCTCCGCCTCCGCGACCGCCACCAGACTTTTCTCGGCAAGCTGGTACATCGGGTTCCCGGAATCGGCCACCACGCAGAAAGCCACGTTCGTCAGACGGATCATCGCCGGCTGGCGGCGCTCGACTTCGATCTTCTTCTTGCCGGTCAGACCTCCGAAGCCGGGATCCGCCGAAACGGGAAACGCAACCAGCACGGCCGAAAACCCGACGACCGCACGCCTCCACGGAAAAGAGAGCCGGCTCAACACTGCAGTTCTCCTTGAATGAAATTCAATTTACCAAACTTCCCTACGCGCCTGCCGGATGCTCCGGTTCCCCGTCATCGCCCCGGCCGCTCGTGGTGTCCGTCGTCCGAGCTCAGGTTGGGAGAAATCAGAATGGTCTCTGGCTCTAACCAACGCTGAACATTTGAGTTGCAGGTCTGCGAAATCGCTGGCTCCTTTCACAGCGGGGTATCCTCAGGGCGCGCAGGCCGGCACAACACTCAACGGCCGGTACCCGGTGCGTTCGGCGAACAAAGGGTATATAGTGAGGCTGGTTTTTTTTCAGGGGCAATGATGTGCGGTCCACCAAGCCTTTGGCCAGGACGCGTGCAAGGAGGGTATCAACCAATGAAACTGCTCACAGCAGCGGCCATACTACTGCTATGCGCCGCATCACTTTTTGGACAAGGCGCCGCGCTGGGAACCATTAGCGGGCGCGTCACCGATCCGTCCGACGCGCCCATCCCGGGCGCCGCGGTAACGGTAATGAACACGCAGACCGGAGCCCGCTACACGGCGGCGTCGACCGCCGATGGCTTTTACAGCGTGCGGTTCGTACAACCGGGCGCCTACACGGTCGAAATCGTTCAGCAGGGATTTCAGAAAGCGGTACAGCCCAATGTCGTCGTGGCTGCGGCTTCGAATCCGACCGTGAACCTCAAGCTGCTTCTCGGATCGGTCTCCGAGGCCGTGACCGTCGAATCACGCGTCAGCCTGGTCGAATTCGAGAATGCCGACCGCGGCGGCGAGATTGACGAGAAGCGCTCGCTCTACACCCCGACGGTTCAGCGCGTGGTCATGAGCATCCTGCCCAGCGCGCCGGGCGTCGTCGTCGCGGGCAACGACCGCGGCATGACGCCTTCGGGCAATTCCGGCGCCTCGGGCTTCATGTTGAACGGCGGGGAGCCTCGCACCAACGAAATGCTGCTCGACGGCGTGCCGAACCGCACCAGTTACGGCGGCCACAACTTCGGCGTCATTCCCACCCAGGAATCCACCGCAGAAGTCAAAGTCATCACCAACGCGTACAGCGCCGAATACGGCAACACCACCGGCGGCGTCATCAACGTCACCACCAAATCAGGCAGCAACGATTATCACGGCAATATCTACACGTTCTTCCGCAACACGTCGCTCAACGCGAATCACTTCGAGCGCAATCGCCTGGGACAGCCCCGCACCCGCCTGGTCTACAACACGTACGGCGGCATCGGCACCGGCCGTATCCTGCGCGACAAGCTTTTCTTCACGTTCAAGTACCACGTCAGCCAGAGCAACGACGTGAAGAGCTTCTCGGGATACGTTCCGACGCAGAAGGAGCGCGATGGTGACTTCACCCAGACGTTCTACCTCGATCGCGGCACGCCGCGCCAGGTGTTGATCTACGATCCGTGGACGGCCACCCAAAACGCCCAGACGGGCCGATGGATCCGTACGCCGATCCCCAACAATGTCATCCCGAGCACCCGGATCAGCCCCGTCGCCAAGGCCTTCTGGAAGTACATTCCGCTGCCCAACGCTTCGAGCGGCCTGGTCGTCAAAGCCACCAACTACGTGGCTTCCAGCGGCAACAAGGCGAACAAGGAGTACGTCGAGTTCATGCCCCGCATCGACTGGAACGTCAGCGACCGGACGAAGCTGATGTTCCGTCACATCCGTACGGATTACAAGGAATTCCCGGTGGAGTATTACGCCACGGCCGCGGAAGTCAACGCCGGCTATCCCTTTATCCGCGCCAACCACAACGCCGTGGCCGACTTGACCCACACCCTATCGCCCACGAGCGTGTTGAACTTCCGCCTCGGTTTCGAGCGCTACGTCACCGGCAGCCTGGAGACCCCGCGGCTGGAGGCGACCCCGAAAGATCTTGGCTTCAGCCCGACCTTCCAGTCGCAATCGGCGCTGGCCTTTCCGACGTTCCGCATGGGCGGATCGAACATCGGCGGCAGCGACTTGTTCATGGGCGGCGGCAATCCTGCCGGAAGCTACACGCCCGACCAGGTCAACAACATGGATCTGACATGGTCGAAGTATCTCGGTAAGCACAACATCAAGGTCGGCGGCCAGATCCGCATGGAACGCATCTACATCATCAGCGGCGGCTATGACGCCGGGTTGTTCAACTTCGGACGAGGAGACACCAACGGGCCCGATGCCGACGTCCAAACCGTCGGCGCGGGCGACGAGACGGCCAGTTTCCTGTTCGGCGTCGGCAGCGGTTCCCTCGATATCAACGCCGCGCCCGCCCGTCAAATCATGTACAACGCGATCTACGTACAGGACGACATCAAGCTGACGCCGAAGTTGACGATCAATGTCGGCCTGCGCTGGGACCGGACCGATGGCCTGACGGATCGCTACAACGCGATGACGGGAACCTTCGACCCGAATGCCGCGAGCCCTCTGGCCGACAAAGTCAAGAACGCGGCGGGATCTCAATATTGCCCCGCGTGCGCCAATCTTCGCGGCGGCCTTCTGTTTCCAGGCGTCGGCGGCCAACCCCGCAGCGTGTTCGCCCCGGGCAACAAGGACTTCGGTCCGCGCGTCGCCGCCGCGTACGCCCTTAACAACAAGACCGCGATTCGCGCCGGATGGGGCATGTTCTACGGCCCGATTTATTACGATCCCGGGCAGGCCGGCTTCAGCCAGTCCACCCCATGGGTCGCCTACGATCCGAACCGCCGGCCCCTGAACCTGTTGGACAATCCCTTCCCGACGGGAATCATCCAGCCGGTCGGCGCCAGGAACGGACTGGCTACGAATATCGGTGCGTCCGTTTCCTATGTCGATCCGAACGCCCGCACGCCGCGCGGCCGCCAGTTCAGCTTCGAAATCCAGAGGGAGACCCTGTGGGGCATGCGCGTCAGCGCGGCTTACGTCAACAACATCGTCACCCGCCTGGGAGTGAGTCGAAATCTGAACGCGCTCACCGAACAGCAGTTCACGCAGGGAGCGACCTACCTCAATACCCGCTATGCCAATCCCTTCGCGGGTCTGGCTCCCGGTTTCGGGTTGAACCAGGCGACCATCGCCAACTCGAGCCTGATCGTCCCCTACCCGCAGTTCACGGGAGTCACGGTCCTCAATTCTCCGCTTGGCAACACCCGCTACGACGCACTCCAGCTTTACCTGGTCAAGCGGTTGAGCCACGGCTTTAGCTTCAGCATTGCCTACACGGCCTCCAAGAAGCTCGAGAAGATGAACTACCAGTATCCGGCCGACAGCTTCCTCGAGAAGCGGCTGAGCCCCCTCGATTTTCCGCAGATCTTCGTACCGAACTTTGTCATCGAACTACCGTTCGGCCGCGGACACTGGCTGATGGCCAACGCTCCGGGCTGGGCCGACCGGATGATCAACGGATGGCAAGTGACGGGAATCGTCCGCATTCAGAGCGGCAAAGTCATCGAGATGGCCAGCAACGCCATTCCGACCGGGGCCGATCCCAACGATGTCCCGGGCGGGCAGCGCCTCGATCTGTGGATCAACCCGGCCGCGTTTGTCAACAACACCGATCCCTACCGGGTGCGCCGGTGGCCCACGGTGCTCCCCAACCTGCGCCATCCGCCCATCCATCGTTTCGATCTGGGCGTAACCAAGAGCACCAAGATCGCCGAACGCTTCAACTTTGTCATCGAAGCCCAGGCGACCAACGCGTTCAATACGCCCGAGTGGTACGACTCGTTGAACGCAAGCACTCCGACCTCCGCGGTCTTCGGAAACATTGGCGGGGTGAAAGGGTTGACCAACTATCCCCGGCAGCTTGTTTTGAGCGGGAAGATCATCTTCTAGAGCAGTTGGTGGGGGGGACTTCAGCTGCGTGGGGCGGACTTTAGTCCGCGGCGCGCTTTAGCGCGCCTCTGGAGGCCGGACACTCTACCAATTGCAGGGGCGCTTACATGCGACCCCGTCGGCCTGTACGACCTGAACGAACGACGCGCCCGCCGCCGGCGCCCTCGCCGGCCTGTTGGGTTCCGTTCATCACTCCGGGCGCGGGGTCGTCCCCCGCGCCCGGCTTCCTTCGGGACCACCCAACAGGGCCTCGAGCCCTTTGGCGTTGCGCATCGTGTTGACGCATTCTCGTTGAAAGCGCCACTGAGTGCGGCGCCGCACTTGCCAACCCGGTTGCATCGCCCGCCCGCCATCGGCCACACTCGTTCCAACGCCGATGCATCGCAGAACCTTCATCCAACTCGCCGCCGCTTCCACGGTGCCGGTCCCCCTTCTGGCGCAGGCAGACCCGGCCACCCTCCTCATCCGCGCGGTCGAACCGTTTGTCGTCCGAATCGGCGGCCGCCGCGACATCGTCTGCTGCCGCGTCACCACGGCCGAAGGAATCCACGGCTGGGGCGAGGGCACCACGCCGCCCACGGTCGACGCCGTCGTCGCCCAGATCCGGTCATTGTCCCGTCACGTGACCGGAGAGAGCGCCTGGTCGATCGAGAAACTCTGGCGGCGGCTGTACATCCTCGAAGAGAACACCCTCGGCGGGACTCTGTACGCCGCCATTTCCGCGATCGATACCGCGCTCTGGGACATCGTGGCCAAGAAGCTCAACGTACCGCTCTACAAGTTGCTGGGCGGCAAGATTCACGAGACGCTGCGCATCTACGCCAGTTACCGCTGGGGAAACATTCCGCGAACGGCGGAAGCCTATTTCAAGCGCACCAAGGAACTGATGGCGGAAGGCGCGACGGCGGGCAAGTACGATCCGTTCGGCGAGTATCCGGGCCCGGACCGGCAGTTGCCGACCACGACGCTGAACGAAGTCCGCGAGATGATTCGAGGCATTCGCGAGGCCGGACCCGCTTTCGACATCTGCGTCGAGGCTCACGGCAAATTCAACATGGCCTCGGCGGGACGGATCATCAAGATGCTGGAGCCGTTCGACCCGTTCTTCCTGGAAGAACCCGTGCCGCCCGAAGACGTCGACGCGATGGCCGCTCTTCAGCGTTCGACCAACATTCCGATCGCGACGGGAGAGGGGTTGCAAGGCCACTGGGCGTACCGCGAGTTGATGGTGAAGAAGGCGGCGCGCATCATCCAGCCGGACACGGCCCGCACCGGAGGGGTCACGGCGATGAAGAAGATCGCCGCGATTGCCGATGCGAACTACGTGACCGTCGCGCCGCACAACCCGAACGGGCCCATTTGCACCGCGGCCACCATGCACCTCGCGGCATCCATCCCCAACTTCGTGATCATGGAGGAGGGCAACACGCGGACGGAGCAATACAAGGACATCTTCGGCGGCAAATGGAAAGCGACTCTGGGCAAGTGGGAGATCCCCGAATCACCCGGCCACGGAGCCGACTTCACACCTGAGTTTTTGCGCGAGTACGAAGTGAAGAGCAGCCGTTAACCCCGCGGGGTCGCATTCCGCGTGGCGCGGTGCCGGGTCGCCGACCGGCGGCGTTCACAGTTCCCGTCAGACTATACAGAATATAACTGTCAGGAGAACGACCATGCATACAACCACTCTGCGTAAGGTCGGCGGCTCGGTCATGCTGGCCGTCCCACCCGCGCTGCTCGACATCTTGCGCCTGCGGCCAGGTGCTCAAGTCGGCATCGCGATTGAAAGCGGCCGGCTGGTCGTGGAGCCGCAACCGCATCCCCGCTACACCCTGGACGAACTCCTGGCGCAGTGCAATCCCAGGAAGACCCGTACCAAGGAAGACCGTGACTGGCTCGGCGGCAAGCCGGCAGGGGCCGAAATCCTCTGATGAAGCGTGGCGAGGTCTGGCTGGTCGGGCTCGACTCTTCCGAAGGTCATGAGCAAAAGGCCCGCCGCCCGGTCCTCATCGTTTCGCCCGAAGCGTTCAACCAGGTAACCAAGGCGCCCGTGGTTCTTCCCATCACCAGTGGAAGGAACTTCGCACGGACAGCCGGGTTCGCCGTCCCCCTGACAGGCGCGGGAACCAACACCGCCGGCGTGGTCCGCTGCGATCAGCCCCGCGCGCTCGATCTCCGCGCACGTGGCGCCAAGAAACTGGAAAGCATCCCCGCCACGATCATGGAGGAAGTGCTGGCGAAACTGGCACCGATTTTCCGGTGAGCGGCCGTTGGCAGTGGCGTGGAGCCAACGCAACCTGTCGGCGCGTTGGTTGGCCGCAGTGGACAGTCCGGCCCGTTCCCGGCTCCTCCTGACGAAATAGCCACTTCGAGAAATTCGCGAAGCGGTTACTGCCCCAGGTTTGCCTTTCCGGGCCAGACCAAGGCGGGAATGTACGACGTGTTCGTGCAGAGGTTCAACCCGAACCTGAGGCAGGATCGTTGCGAAACTGGGAAACTGCTCCAACTGGCGCAACAGACCTGGACGAACGCATAGGTGCTCAGAGACGATGGACTGATGCGACCTGCTGATGATTCGTATCCGATCCTCGCCATCCAGCCGGGTTGGGTGTTGGAAGAGGAAGCGATGGGCAGCAAGCAGAAGTTCTGGTTCCGTGAACCGGGCGGTGGGGGGGACTGGCTGTTCAAGTACCCCCAAATGAACACGGGGCAACACTGGGCGGAGAAGATTGCGGCGGAGATCGCGGAGGAGTTGGAGATCCTGCATGCAAAGGTGGAACTCGCGCGTTTCGACCAAGTGCAAGGATCGGCTACCGAGTCCTTTGCGCGCCAGGGGCGTGAACTGTATCACGGGAACCAGGTGCTGGCCGGGCAGGTGCTGGGCTACGATCCAGCGAAGAAGTTCCGGCAGTCGAGCCACACGCTGGCCAACATCTTCAGGGCGCTCGAGCGGGTATTCCGCCGTCCAGAGACAGCCACAAAGGCGAAACAGCGGATCGCCGATTATCTCGTGCTCGACGCACTGATCGGCAACACGGACCGGCATCATGAGAACTGGGGCATTCTGGTGAAGCGAACCCCGCGCGGGATGACGGGCATCATCGCTCCGTCATTCGACCATGCGTCTTCCCTTGGTCGGGAGTTGCTGGACGACACGGCGGGCAAGTGCCGCCTTCGCATTCTCAAAGAGAACCGGATCGGCCAGTATGCGGAGAATGCGCCGGGAGCCATCTACTGGGATGAGGACGACAGGAAAGCGGTTAGCCCGATCGAGTTGGTGCGGCGGGCGGCCAAGCTGCACGCTGGCCTGTTTTACCGGGCATTCACCCTGCTTGATAAGCTGGAGGAAGAGAGCCTCGAGGGCATCGTGGGGCGGGTCCCCACAAGTTGGATGAGCGACGCTGCTCGGCAGTTTGCGGTAGAGCTCACTTCTTACAACCTGAAGCAATTGAAAGAGATCGCGTTATGACGGACAGGACCCTGTTTTTGGCGTGGCAGGACAAGCGGCTGACGCGCGCATGGTTTCCAGTTGGGCGTCTGGATGTTCTGAAAATGCCACGCTGCTACCGGTTCCGGTATACGCAAGGCGCGGAACGCGCCCGCGAGAAGGCCGGCTTCGAACCGCTGCTCGATTTCCCGGATTGGAAAGGAAGTTATGAGTCTTCTGATTTGTTCCCCCTCTTTCAGAACCGGGTGATCTCCTCAGAACGGAAAGACTTCTCCGAGTATCTGCGGATGCTGGATTTGCCTCAGACCGCCGAGCCCGCGGAAATCCTGGAGATCGGTGGTGGGTATCGGGCCACGGATAACTTCGAGGTTTTCTCCAAGATCGAGCGTCGTCCGGACGGTTCATTCCGCTGCCGGTTCTTTCTGCATGGGGCACGGTATGTTTGCCCTGCCGCCATCGAACGGACGGACAAATTGCAGCAAGGGGAAAGGCTGTATGTCACGTTGGAACTCACCAACCCAGTGGCTGGTGTGGCAGTGCAGATTCAGACCACGGACTATCAAGTGATCGGCTGGGCTCCCCGTTACTTGGTGAATGATCTGGTGCAGGCGATGGCTCACGCTCCAGGCGAGTATACTGCCAATGTGGTACGGATCAATCCCTCACCTGCGCCGTCCAAACAACGCTTGCTGGTCGAGTTGTCTGGAAGCTGGCCAGGGTATGAGCCCATGAGTTCAGGGGACTTCGAGCCAATGATTCAGTAACGCTGCCCCGCCCGAACGATGGCCATACGCTGGCATCAACTCCGAAAACCGTCCGGCCCACCGGGAAAGAGCCCGGTGGTCTCGCAACCCCTTTCTCTTCCGTCCACGTGACGGCACCGCGCTGTCGTTGGGGTGGATGACAAGGGTCGCTATTTTCTAAGTCGCCTGAATTTATAGAGTTGCCGGTTTCGGAAGTTGGGCTCCCCTTGACACGGCGGTATCCTTTGGCTGGACATGTCGACGATCATCTTCCCCAAAGCGATGTACCCACACGTCCCGGGACTCAAAACCGGGCCGCTTCCCGGTGCATCGGGTCGCGAAGCAAAGCCAATCGAAGCCAATCGAACCCAACTCCCCGCCTCGGGGAATCAACTACTTCCGAGCAAAATTGGCTTCGTTTTGCAATTCTCTGGCTTTCGCCAGCCGCGGAGGGTTTGGACGGCATGTCCGCTCGCTTCCGCTCGCGGTTCGGATGGTCTACGGGCGGCAGGCATTGGCGACGGTCTTCCAGACTGTTCCGGAAAGCAATGGCTGCGCCGTCCCGCGCCATTGGGCGGCCTGCTTCTCCAGGCGCCGGACCCGATCTTCGATCGGAGGGTGGGTGGAGAGGTATCGCGCGATCCGGGGCGCACGGTCGGCCTCGGAATCCAGCATCCGGAAGGCCCGCACCATCGCCCGCGGATCGATGCGCGCGGCCATCATTCGCTCCATGCCCCGCTGGTCGGCCGATTCTTCGTCATGCCGCTGGAAATGCAGTTGGCCCAGACTTCGCGCCGATCCAAGCACGCCGCTCAAATCGCCGAACGCCGCCGACAACAGGACGAACAGAGAAAGGTCTCGAATCACGGCGCGAGTCGAGTGCCGCTGAACGACATGCTCCATCTCGTGCGCCAGCACCCCCGCCAGTTCCTCCGGCCCGTTGGTCTTCTCGAGCAGCCCGGAAAAGATGGCGATCTGTCCTCCGGGAAGGGCAAAGGCGTTGACCATCGGGTCCTTGAGGATCGTGACGTGAAATCGATAGGGCGACGAGAATCCATCCGGCTGCAGGCGGCCGAGGATCTGCTCCACTTCGCGGGCAGCCCGTTCGCCGCACGATTGCGACGCGGGAGCGATGTGCTCGGCCAGGCGTTTGCCGAGTTCCTCCTCCCACTCCACCGGAACGCGCGCCGCCAGCCAGTCCACCAGCAGGGGAACGCCGAAGGACAATCCGGCGCCCGCGATCGCGACGGCCAGCGCCGCCGCGATGCCGGCCTTCAGCCAGAACGAAGTCTCGGGCACGACGTGCAGGTGCGCCGGCGCCACGGCCCGCAGCGCCTGGAGGAATCCGGGGGCGGTGAACACGAGCGTCTCCGGCGTCTGCTGCCCGTATACCGCGTGGTCGAGCCGCACCGGATCTCCCGGCCCGGGTTTCGCGGGAAGCCGCACTTCCGCGTACGGCCAGGCCGTGACGCTCCCATCCGGCCAACGGATGGAGAACGCTCCTCCTTCGAGCGCGACCTCCACCGAAACCCGGTTCGCGTCCCGGCCCGAATAGTACGCCCCTGGCCACATTGCCGCCAATTCAGACTCCGATGTCCAGATTCAGATCGAAAGCATCGGCAAGGCCCTCGCCGGTCGCCGTCGCCGCCTGCATCTGTTGCAGGATCGCCGCGTAGTCGAGCGACCCGTGCGCGATCAGGTGGTCGAGCCGGTACTGCAGGGTCCGGATGGTCACCCAGGGAGCGGCGATGCCGAGGGTCAGAAACAGGAGCACCAGGTTGCCGAGACGAAGGCCGAGCATCCCGCCTCCGGTCACCGTCGATTCAAAACGCATCGGCCCGAGAAGGGTGTTCTGCCAGCTATAGCGGTCGACCTTCGCGTCGTACCAGAACCGGTAGATGCCCAGGGTGGGCAGGAACAGCAGCAGCATGAACACAAAGGGAACGAACAGGTCCGAGCCCTTTCCCGTGAAGGAGAAAGCCTGGGTACCGAAGCTGATTCGGGAGACAAGGTAGCGTCGCAGCCGCATGTAGGCGAAGGGCCAGTACAAACCGAGCGTCACGAACGTCAGGCCAAGAGTGCGGACGCAAAGCCACAGGAACTCGGCGGCGCTACCCCGAAACGAGAAGCGGATCCCGCGCCACGACGTGCGGCTCAGGCGGTAGCGCAGTGCGCCGATGATCGCCAGCGGGATGAAGACGGCGACCCCGGCATAGAGGGTGACCGCCGTTAACACTTCCAGGGTCTCGCGGCGGAACCCTCCGGCGGACCGCCCGGCCGCATAGACTAGGGCAACCGCCCCCGCCGTCAGCGCGCCGACCAGCAGGAGTGCCTTGCAGAACCCGATGAACATTTCGAGCCCGGTCCCGTGGAACTGGAAGCGATCGCCGTCGAAGCCGGTCTTCGTATACAGATAGCGCCGGATCTTGGCCTTGCCCCAGAACCAGTACACGCCCAGGGTCACGAGCGCCAGAAAGCCGTTGATCAGGTACATCCCGAACAACTCCCCGCCCATGCCGTGAAACGACGCCCGCCGCGAAGCCGGAGGAGCAATCACGCCGGAAAGGGATGCGCCGCACCGTGGGCAGAAACGCGCCGTGGCGCTCGCTTCGCTTCCGCAGGTGGTGCAGAACATGGCTGCCAGGATAGCGCTTCTGCCAGGAGGGGAACCAGCGGCACGCCGGTCGGACTAGTCAAGACTGGCAGCGAGCACGTTCAGCGCGCTCGCTTCGCGCAGGCCGGACTCGGTCACGCCACCGATCCGCACGTCGCGCATCGTGTTCGCGGGGATCGGCTGGCTGAGTTCGACCTTCAGGTAGTTCTCACTCAAAGCGCCTTCTTCCAGCGTGACCACTGACAGCGTGCGGCCGACCATGCGCTCGCGAAAACCCCGGTTCTTCCGCGCCGCCAGTTCGCGCAGGATCCGGTTGCGTTCCTTGCGGACCGGCATGGGGACCTGGCCGCGATGCGCGGCCGCGGGCGTTCCTGGACGCGCGGAGTAGGTGAACACGTGCAGGTACGTGAAGGGCAGGGAGTCGATGAACGCGCGGCTCTGTTCGAACTCCTCGTCCGTTTCGCCCGGGAAGCCCACCATCACGTCCGCGCCAATGCCGGCATCGGGCATCCATTCTCTGGCCTTGACGACGCGGTCGGCGTAGTGGCGTGGGCGGTACTTGCGATGCATCCGGCGCAGCACGGTGTCGGAGCCCGATTGAAGCGGCGCATGCACGTGTTTCGCGATTCGCGGCGACTCCGCCATCAGGCCGAGCAGATCGTCGGAGAAGTCCATGGGCTCGACCGAACTCAGGCGCAGGCGCGCGACGCCCGTCTCCCGCAGCAGCAGCCGAACCAGATCCGCCAGTCGCAGGGACGATCCCGGCTCGCGGCCCCACCGGCCCAGGTTGATGCCGCTCAGCACCACCTCCGTATATTTCGCGCTGAGGGCCTGGACCTGTTCCACCACCTGCCGTGCCGGCATGCTGCGGCTGCGCCCGCGCACGAAGGGGATGATGCAAAACGAACAGCGGTTGTTGCAGCCGTCCTGGATCTTCAAATTCGGCCGGGTGCGATCGCCCATCGCGTCCTCCACCGGGGCCGAGAGGAATTCGTGCTGCTCGAAGATATCTCCCACCTGGATGTTGCCGTGATACAGGGTGCCGGTGACGATCTCCGGGATGGCGGTCTTGTGGGAATTGCCCACCACCCACTCGACACCCGGCAGGGAGGCCAGTTCTTCCGGCGCGCGCTGCGCGTAGCAACCGGTCACCAGGATGCGCGCCAGCGGGTTCTCGCGGTTCACGCGCCGGACAGTGTGCCGGACGTCTTCGTCGGCCGCCGAAGTGACCGTACAGGTGTTGAGGACCACCAGGTCGGCGTCGCGCCGTTCGGGCGAGGACGCCATCCCCCGGGCCGCGAGCAGCGTCTCGAGCGCCGACCCGTCGGCCTGGGCCGCCCGGCAGCCGAAGTTCTGAACGTAGAACTTGTTCACCTCTTTCTACTCTACCCGTGAAACGAGTCGGCCCCGGGCGCTACGGCCGGGTGGGCGGTCCGCCTTCTTCGGCCGCGCGGAGGTATTTGTCGAACCAGGCGATGGTCCGATCGAGCATATCCACCCGGTTCTTGGGATCACTGAACAGATGGCCCTCGCCGGCGTACACCACCAGTTCGGTCGGCACGCCGAAGGTGCGCAGGGCGTGCCAGAATTCGAACGACTGCGGGGCGGGACACTCGGCGTCCCGCTCGCCGACCAACACCAGGACCGGGGTTTTCACCGCCTTGATGAAGTTGATGGGCGAACTCTTGGCATAGACCGCCGGATCGTCGTACACCGAGGCGCCGAAGAACGGGATCAGCCACCGGTCGATGAGATTCTGCCCGTAATAGCTCTGCAAATTGGCGATGCCGGCGCCGGCCATGGCGGCGCGGAAGCGGCGGGTCTGGGTCACGGTCCACATCGTCATATAGCCGCCGTAGCTCCACCCGGTGATCCCGAGCCGGTCGGGATCGATCGGATAGCGGGCCAGGGCCGTATCGACGCCTTTGAGAATGTCGCGCAAGTCGCCGCCGCCGAAGTCCTTGATGTTGGCTTGGGTAAACTCCTCGCCCTGCCCGTAGCTGCCTCGGGGATTGGGCATCAGGACGTAATAGCCCTTCGAGGCGAGCGCGGCGGACACACTCGACCCATTCGGCCAGCGCGGCGCCTCCATTCCGGTCGGGCCGCCGTGAACGAGGACCACCATCGGATAGCGCTTTCCCGGCTCGACCTGCGCGGGCGGCAGCATCCACCCTTGCACGCGCAATCCGTCGCTCTGCCATTCCAGGCTCTCGCCTTTGCCCCATCGAGGAGTCTGGGCCGAGTTTCCCGACGTCAACCGCCGCCACGATCCGGGAGCGCCGGTCCATACCTCGGGCGGCGCGGTGAAGTTGTTACGCACGGCGATGCTCGATACCCCATCGGGAGTCAAGGCGAAGGTGGGGAAGTTGCCATGCCCGTGCAGTCGCTCGTCGCCCCGCCACAACTCCCGCAGCGACCCGGTCCCCAGGGAGAACTCCGTGAGCGCCGTGCCGCCATTCACCCATTCCGTCGCCACGAGTTTCCCTTGCCCGGTCCAGAACAGGGAACTCACGGACGTCCTGCGGCCCCGGGTGCGATTGATAAGGGCCGGGCCATCCGGGTCGATCGTCATGAGGTCCCCGCCGTGGAATCCTTCGTCGCTCATCAGTCCTTCGATAAAGGCAATGGAGCGGCCGTCGGGCGACCAGCGCGGCACGCCGATCTGCCACTTGGGCGCATAGACGACCTTGGCTTGAGCTGCGGCGTCCACGGTATAGAGTTTGGCGATCCACCAGTTGTTGTCGCCGGGGCCGGGCGCCGCCGTCATGACGAAGCCCGTTCCGTCGGGAGCCCAGTCGAAATCGTAGACGTGGAGATCGGGAGGAGACGCCTGGCGAAGCTTTCCGGTCGCCAGATCGAGCACGGCGATCCGCTGGTTGCGGATGTGGGCCTCGATCACTCCGGTCTGCGCCGGTGCGGCGTGCAGCGGTCCGCCACCCTCACCGCCTTCGATGAAGAGAAAGGCAATCTGCGTTCCGTCCGGAGACCACCGCGGCCGGGCGGCGTAGCCGGGCAGGTCCGCGCGTTTCTTGGCCGCGGTCCCCGGCAGCGTCAGCGTCCAAAGTTGCGGCGGCTTTCCTTCACCGGCCTTCGAGAGGAAGACCAGCGACTTCGAGTCCGGCGAGAAGGCAGGATCCGAATCACGCCGGCCGCCCGCCGTCGAGGCGCGGACCAATTGGGCGTCCCCCGCGCCGTCTACCGGCCGGACATGCATTCGCGGCCGGTCTTCGCCAAGGGTGGTCTGGCCCCATGCGACCAGCTTGCCATCCGGAGAAATCGCCGGGTCGCGGTAGAGAACCGTCTGCGCAAGCTGCGCGTTCAAGTCTCCGGTCTGGCCCGCGGCGCTCGCCGCCAGCAAGGCAATCGGAACCAACCTTTGCATGGTTCGATTCTAGTGGAGTCCCCGCCGTTTTGCCGGGAATTGGCCACCGGCACAAACTGTCGACAGTGTGATAGCCTACGAGTCCCGGAGAGCCTCATTGATCGAACTGATTGAAAGCCATGTGGTCTACGAAAACCCCAAGCCCCATGTGAAGAGCCGCCACGGCTATTTTCCTGGCATGGTCAAGCTGCAGTCCGGCGAATTGGTCTGCCTGTTTGTCCTTGGCGAAGCATTTGAAGCCGCCAACTCCACCACCTACGTCACCCGTTCGAAGGACGGGGGACGGACCTGGAATCTGCAAGGACCGCTGTACGACAAGCGGGTGTTGGGTGTGGAGACCACCGACAGCCTGAAGCCGACCCAACTTCGAGACGGCTCACTGGTGGCGGTGGGCTATCGCTTCCTGCGCGAAGACCCTGAGCAGCCGATCGGCATTGTCGAAACCGGAGGGACGCTGCCGGGAGAAGACCTGGTGACGTTTTCGCACGACGAGGGCCGGACGTGGGACATCCCGACGGTCATCCCTCACTCGCGGCCGGAATTGCTAGAAATCTCCGGACCCTGCATTGAAACGTCATCCGGCGACCTGGTGGCGGTGGCCCCCGCCTACAAGATGGCCGACGGATCGAATCCCTCGGGACAAATCGGCATGGTGGTCCGCAGCCGCGACAAGGGCCGAACGTGGGACGACAGCCTGGTGTACTATCGGACTCCCGAAAACAACATGACGCCGCTCGAGGCCCGCATCTGCGAAATGCAGCCGGGACGTCTGGCCGTGATCGTCTGGGCGTACGACTACGCCACCGACCACCACCATCCCAACCACGTCGCGGTGTCGCACGATGACGGCCACACCTGGTCCGCGCCGATCAACACGGGGCACATGGGACAGGCGTCCGGCATCTGTTGGATGGGCGGGGACCGGCTGTTGACGATCCATGCCCACCGCGCCGGCGACACCGGCATCTACGTCCGGATGACCGATTTCGCCGGAGACCAGTGGCGTCCTATCGAGGAGAAGGTCATCCTGGGCAAGAACCGCGTCCAGGCCCGGGAAGGGCAGTCCATCACCGAAATGTTCGCCGCGATCCGCTTTGGCCAGCCCTCACTGACGCATCTCGATGGCGACGAGTACCTGGCCACACACTGGATTGTCGAAGAAGGCCAGGGCCGCATTCGGACGCACCGTCTACGGATTCGCGCCTAGGACGCCCGATGAAAGGATTCGGCACGCTTGACTACGTCGTGGTGGTGGTCTACCTGATCGCCATCGCCCTGATTGGCAGCTCCTTTTACAAGCGAAAGAGCACCGCTCAAGAGTACTTCCTGGGGGGCCGCTCGATGTGGTGGCTCCCGGCGGGGATCTCGATTCTGGCCGCCGATCTCAGCGCAATCACCGTGATGGGCACGCCGGCCTGGCATTACGGCCACAACCTCGAGCTGCTCATCAACTCGCTCGGCTATCCGTTGATGGCCCCCATCGTGATCCTTGTGTTTGTTCCGTTCTACGCCAAGTTGAACCTGTACACCGCCTATGAGTATCTGGAAAGACGCTTCGACCTGAATGTCCGGATGGTAACCAGCATTCTCTTCCAGATTCTCCGCGGAATGCACGTCGCGATCGTCATCTACGCCCCGTCGCTGGTTATCAACCTGGTGACCGGACTCCCGGTGTGGCAGTCGATCCTGTTCATGGGCCTGTTTACGACGCTCTACACGACCCTGGGGGGGATCAAAGCCGTCATCTGGACCGACGTCATTCAGTTCTGCACGGTGACGTTAGGCATCCTCCTGATTTTTGGAACGGCGCTCTCGCAAGTGCCGGGCGGCGTTTCCACCGCCTATCAGACCGCGCTGGACGCGGGCCGGCTAAAGCTGTTCAACTTTTCGCTCGACCCGAAGGAACTGACTTCGTTCTGGGCCTGCATCGTCGGAGGCTTCGTGCTCTGCATGGCCCCCCTGACTACCGACCAGGCGGTGCTGCAGCGTCTGTTTACCACGAAATCGGCCGGCGATTGCCGGCGCTCCGTCATTGTTCAGTCGGTGCTGGTGATTCCGATTTCGTTATTGCTGGCGTTTGCCGGTACCGCGTTGTTTGCCTTCTACAAAGCTCATCCGGAGCGGCTTTCGGGGCTGACGAACACGGACGCGGTCATGCCTTTCTTCGCCGTGCGGGAACTGCCCGCCGGAGTGTCGGGCCTGATCATCGCCTGCGTATTCGCGGCATCCATGGCCGTGATGTCGGCGGGCATCAACTCGCTGACCACGGCGACGACCGTCGACATCTATCAACGAGTTTTCCGGCCGAACGAATCCTCCGAACACTACGCGACCGTGGGAAGAATCGGAACCATCTTTTGGGGCTTGTCCATGACCGTGGTGTCACTGGCCGCCGATAAACTCGGCGACTTGGCCCTTGCCTATAACCGGGTAAGCAGCGTCATTTCCGGGCCGATGCTGGGGATCTTCCTTCTCGCCATGCTGACCCGGCGCACCACCTCGGCCGGTGCGCTGATCGGATCCGCGATCGGCGCGGCGGCCGTGGGCCTTGTGCTGTTCGGGACCGAGTGGAGCTTTTTCTACCAGGGCCCCATCGGAGTGGCGGCGACGTTTCTGGGCGGATGGGGGGCCAGCCTGCTGATGCCGGCTCCCTGTCCGGACAAGGTACAAGGACTGGTAATCGGTGCCGGTGAACCGGGGTCGACCCTGCCGGCCGCCTGATCATCCCCTTCTTTACGTTCTTTACGCTGGTTTTACCAATACTTAGCAACGCCTTGCCGGATCGGGCGTGTACAGTAAGTGGACGGCGCCGAGAGTATAGTAATGAACATGGAGACGATCAGGAAGCAGGCGTGGCTATCCTGGGCCTCCATCGGTGTCCTGATCGTGCTGTGCTGCACTCTGGCCGTCCTGCAGTACCGCTGGGTTGGCGAGATCAGCCGCGCGGAGCAATCCAGGCTGCGCGAGGCACTGGAAGCGAGCCTGTCCCGCCTCTCGCAGGACTTCAACACCGAACTGACGACCGCTTGCGCCGCTCTCCTTCCGGAAGCGGCCGAGGTTGAGCGTACGGGGCGAGACGCCGCCTATGCCGCCAGATACCGCCAGTGGAAAGACACCGCGCACGATCCGCAACTCATCCGCACCATTGCGCTTGCCGTCCACGAAGGAGAAGGTCTACGTTTACTTCGGCTGGACGACACGAGCGGCGTCTTCTCGCCGGCGGAGTGGCCCGGCGAGTGGCTCGGCACGCGGGACCGGTTGATGGGGCGTCTGCGGCGGCCGGGTTTCGGCGGGCCCGGCCCCGGCTTTGGCTTTGGCCCCCCCGCCCAGGAAGGATCCCTGATCGAACTTCCCCGCTTTTCTGCGATGCCGCCGGCACGGCGGGAACCCATGCCCTTCGGCGGAGCGGCCGAAGAGTGGCTGGTGATCGACATCGACACCGGCTACGTGCGCCAGCAGGTTCTTCCGGATCTGCTCCGCCGCCACCTGGGACAAGCCGGAGCGGTGGACCTGGTCACCACCGTGACGCAGCGGAACGCCCCGTCGACCGTGATCTTCCAGTCGGATCCTCGGGTCAGCCAGGCGGGCGAACCGGATGCCTCGGTGTTCCTGTTCGAGGTGCGTTACGAACAGTTGTTCCGCCGCGCGGAAGGAGCGGAAGGCCGTTTCCGCGGAGGACCCCGCAGGGTGCCCGGAGCGCGGGGGCCCGATCCCGGCCGCGGCCGCTGGATGCTCTCGGTAAAGCACCGGGCGGGTTCGCTCGAGGCGGTGGTCACCCAGGCGCGATGGCGCAACCTGGCGGTCTCGGCCGGAATCCTGCTCCTGATGTTGCTCGCGGTCTACACGCTGGTGCGCTTTTCGCGCCAGGCCCAGCGCCTGGCGGAACTCCAGATGGAGTTTGTGGCGGGCGTATCACACGAACTGAGAACCCCTCTGGCCGTGATTCGCACCGCTGCGTACAACCTCCGCGGACGTGTGTCCGCCAACCCCCCGCAGGTGGAGCGCTATGGCGCGCTCATCCAGCAGGAAAGCGAGAAGCTGTCGGCCGTGGTGGAGCAGATTCTTCGATTCGCGGCGGGCAAGGCCGGCCACGTGATCGGCGAGCGCTCTCCCTTGCCGGTACCCTCGCTGATCGAAGACTGCGTGGAATCGACCCGTGCCGCTCTCGAGGGCGCCGGCTGCGTCCTCGAGCAGAAGATCGATCCGGGCCTGCCGGTGATCTTGGGAGACGCGACCGCCCTCAAGCACGCAATCCAGAACCTGCTTCAGAACGCGATCAAATACGGAACGGAAGGCAGCAACTGGATTGGCCTCTTTGCCACCCAGTCCGACAGGCAAGGCGGCCCAGGCGTCGAGATCCGGGTCGTGGATCGCGGCCCCGGAATCCCGCAGGAGGAGCAAGCCCACGTGTTCGACCCGTTCTTCCGCGGCAACCGCGCCATCACCGACCAGATTCACGGTACCGGGCTGGGTCTCAACCTTGTGAAGAAGATCGTGGAGGCGCACGGAGGTACCGTAAGAGTAGAGAGCCGGCCCATGAAGGGAACGGAGTTTATCATCCGGATTCCCGCGGCCCCGGCGGAGCAACAGGATGAGTTCGCGCATACTTCTGGTTGAAGACGAGCCCGGCCTGGTTCTGACGGTATCCGACCTTCTGACCAACGAAGGCTACGAAGTCGACAGCGCCATGGACGGGCAGTCCGGTCTGGCGAAGGCCGTCAAGCACGATTTTGACCTCATCATTCTCGACGTCATGCTCCCCCGGAAGAACGGCTTCGACGTCTGCCGTGAATTGCGGCAGCAGGGCCGCGACGTCGCGGTGCTCATGCTGACCGCCAAGACACAGGTGGTCGATCGTGTCGTGGGTCTCAAATTGGGCGCGGACGACTACCTGCCCAAGCCCTTCGACCCATCCGAACTGCTGGCTCGGGTGGAGGCTTTGCTGCGCCGCGTGAAGAAAGAGAAGCGCCCGCCGGTCGCCCGCTTTCAATTCGGCAGCGTGGAAGTGGATTTCGACGCCGCCAAGGTGATCCGGGCCGGTTCGCCGGTCAACCTGGCGGCCAAGGAACTTCAACTCCTCCGGTACCTGATCGATCATCGCGGCAACGTGGTCTTGCGCGACGAACTGCTGCAAAACGTGTGGGAGTATCAGAGCGATGTATCGTCACGCACCGTCGACGTGCACGTCGCCTGGCTGCGTCAGAAACTGGAAGAGAATCCGGCCAGCCCGAAGCATATCCTCACGTCGCGCGGCAAAGGCTACCTGTTCGCGCCGTAGGCGAGAAGATCAGTTTTGAACTTCTTCCGCCCAACCCGTGGCGAAGTGGGTCTGGCCGGCCGACCGGCTGGTGCCGGTCTCCGCGGCCTTCAGCAGCTTGTGCACCGTCTTATGCGTGGGCAGGTTGGCTTCCAGGTAGTCGATTCCCTCCGCGGTGATCATGAGGCTGGACCGGTCATCCGGCATGATGAAGCGTTTCGACTTCAGATACCAGACGGTGAACGTCAGGTGCTCGCGCGGAACGAACATCAGGTTTTCCAATTCCAGCATCGACAACGCCGGCTGCGCCGGGTTCGACTTGCGCCGGTTGTACAGGAGGCACAGAATCCCCATGCGCCGGTTGGATTCGCCATCGACGCCTTCCGTGAATTCTTTGGTAAGGAAGATCGGGACCGGATGCTGTTTCTGGGTTTCCCACATCTGGTCGTATTCTTTCTTACGCTCCGGATCGGAAAGGACCTTGTAGGCTTCCTTGATCCTCAGGAACTTCTCCAGGTCCCCCGTTTCGGCGTTGTCCGGATGGTAGCGGGCCGCGAGGATGCGGTAGACGCGCTGCAGCGTCTCGAACTCCGACTTGGGGTCGATCTGCAGCAACTCGTAATAATCTACAAACTCGTCGTCGGCCATAGTTACAAAATCCGAACTTTCCCTATGATAGCGTCATCCAAGGGGCGGCGCTGACGGCGAACTGCCGTAGTTCACCCGGAAAAACCCACGAGATTGGTTAGGGTTAGGGACGCTCAAAGACTAGCTGGTACTGGCTATCCTTGATGTGATCCCGGCTGGAGAGGAGTCGAAATCCGGCCGCTTCCACCTCTTTGATCACCACATCCTGGTCGGCGCGAATGTGATCCATCGCGTTTCCGTTGGGCATTGCGGTGGGCCGCCGGTAAAAGTCGACGATCACTAGCCGTCCGCCCGAGCGCAGGCCGCGGCGAAGGCCGGCCAGCATCTCGCCCGGATAGTCGTAATGGTGATAGGAATCGAGGGCCAGGGCGACATCGACGCTGCCCGGAGTGAGGTTGGGATCGCGTTCGGTGCCCTTGACGAAGTTGACGTTGTCGAGCTTTTCTTTGGCGGCGTGCTCCCGCGCCTTGGCGAGGAAGTCGTCGTGGATGTCCTCGGCCACCACGCGGCCGTCCTTTCCCACCGCGCGCGCCAGATAGGGCAGCATGAAGCCGGCGCCGGTACCGATGTCCGCGACCATCATGCCGGGCCGGAGCCCCATGTGATCGACCAGTTCCTGGGGCTTCTGGGTCGCGTCCCTGCCTTCGCGCAGTAGCGTGGAGGCGACCCGGGCGCGCCCCTCCGGCGTGATGTATCCCTTGTTCGCGCTGGCCGCTACCTGCGCGGCTAACGGCAACGCGGCAAAAACGCCGCAGACGACGATTCTTCTCATAACGGAGGCTCCATCGGGAGCGCCAGCGGCGGCTCCACCATGAATTCAAGTCCGGCCATTTGCATCACGGCATCGCGCAGGGCGCTCTCGACGGTTGGCTCGACCGTGATCACGAACGGCAGGTCTCTCTTGTTCTCGCACGGTTCCTGCAACACCGCGTCGAGGCTGACGTGTTTGTCGGCCAGGATTCCGGCAAGGGTCGCGATGATTCCGGGCCGGTCGTTGACGCGGAACCGCAGATAAAAGGCCCGTTTCTGGCGGCTGATCGACAGAGGCCGGCGTTCGCCCAGACGCTCGTGCGCAAACGGGGACACGCGCTCCGGGCTGCCCGAGCGGATCTCGCGCGCTACCCTCATCAGGTCGCTGACCACGGCGACGCCCGTCGGGTGGGGACCCGCGCCCCGGCCGTAATAGAGGGTATCGGATCCGTAGTGGCCCTTCACCCAGACGGCGTTGTACGCGCCCATCACGCTGGCCAGCATGGAAGCGACCGGCACCAGCGCCGGACGGACCGAAAGCAAAAGGCCTTCCGGTGTGGCGTGCGCGGAACACAGCAGCCGGATGCGGTGGCCGAGTTTCCGGGCATACTGAAAATCCATCGGCGAGATGCGGCGGATCCCCTGAACGTAGATATCATCGGGTTCAATGCGCTCGCCGAAGGCCAAGGCGGCCAGAATGGCCAGCTTCGACCGCGCGTCGTAGCCATCCACGTCCGCGGACGGGTCGGCCTCGGCGTAGCCCAGGCGTTGCGCTTCGGCGAGCACCGCGTCGAAGGCGGAGCCGTGCTGCTCCATCTCGGTCAGGATATAGTTGCTGGTCCCGTTGAGAATGCCGAGCAGGGACACGATGCGATCGCCGGAGATGCCTTCCCGCAGCACTGCGTGAATTGGGATTCCCCCGGCGACGCTGGCCTCCATGGCGAGGTTGATTCCCGCGCAGATGGCGCGGTCCCAGATGCCGGCGCCGTCGAGCGCCATCAGTTCTTTGTTCGCTGTCACCACGGATTTGCCGTGGGCGATCGCCGATTCGATGATCTCCCGCGCCACCGTGGTGCCGCCCACCAGTTCGGCCACCACGTCGACTTCCGGGTGCGTGACGACCGTCGTCCAGTCGTCGGTCTTCAGGACCGGGCCCAAGGCGGGCGGAAGTTGTTTGGTGTGGACGCTCCGGCTGCACACGGCCGTCACGCGGAGAGGAAACCCGAGCTTTTGCGCGATCGCGTCGTGGTTTTCGGTAAGGATCGTCAGCGAGCCCAGGCCGACATTGCCCAGGCCGATGATCCCTACTCTGACTTCGTCCATAGGCTTCCATCTTAGCCTGGACGAATTGCCGGCCCGGTGTGGCGCCGGGCGACGGAGTGGGTCGCCCGGCGCAGGCCGGTGCAGAGCGGCGCCTGAGCGCTACTTCCGTTCGTAGATCTCGGTCCAGCGCCGGATCCCTTCCGGCGACAGCAGGTGCAAGGCGCGGGTCATCGTCTTGCCGTCCTTGGAGACCTCGGTCCGCGTGGTTTCGACGAAGGCATCGCCCGGAGTGCGGAACACGGACTCAAAGGCGGTCGGGCCGAGGCGATGCATGATGATCGACCCCTCGCCGTAGGATCTCATCATGGGATAGGGTTTTCCGTCAATCGCGCCATTGAACGCGAAATCCCGAGAGTCTTCGTTCGCGTAGCGGACGGCGCCGGTGTAGTGAAAGGCGGGTTCGCGGTGATCGATGCGGAGCACAACAGACAACGGCCGGTTCATCTTGCCCCAGGTGGATCGCTGGACGTTCAGGTGCCAATTGCCGCTGAGGTCGGCAACCGGTGCCCAGCCGGATCCCAGCAGGAGGAAGAAGGCCGGCAGGAATCGCACGAATTGCGTCTCCATGGCAGGTCCCTCCAGGGAGCCCGCTTGTACTGTACTCCTTTCGCCGGCAGGAGGGGAAGGCTGCGATCCGCGAGGAGAGGCGCGTGCACCGTTTGCGAAAAGGACTCTCGCTGCTCCGAAGGGTTCATCGAACGAGTCCAAGCAGCAGCCGGCCCAACTCGTCGCAAGGCACGCCTTCAGTATCCGAGCGCGTAATTGTCCTTCGCCGGGCTCACCCCGCTGAACATCACACCCGTGGCCGGATCGATCAGGATCATCTTGACCGCGCCGGTTCCGGACGGCGCGCCGTAAGGAGGTTGTGTGGGAGTCGCTTGCACCGGATGACCCAGCGCCTGCAGCGCTTTCCCCACGCGATCCGCAAGCTGCTGGGTCATCGCCAGGCCATTGCCCGGACTTTGCGGATAGTACGACACGCGAAAGTTCGAACTGGCAATCGCCGGCGCCTCCACGGCCTGCTGGACGTTCATGCCGAACTCGACGACATTCAAAAATGCCTGCGACATGGTCTGTGGGATCGTGTCGCCGCCAGGGGTATTCCAGGCGAGGTACGGCTTGCCGTTCTTGAGAGCCATCGCCGGAATCGCGCCCTGGCGTGTCCGCTTGCCCGGAGCCACCACATTCACGTCCGCCGCGTCGAGGCCGAAATAGGAGGCACGATTGTTCAGCAAGAACCCGGCGCCCTCCACCGTCATGCCGCTGCCGAATCCTCCGTTGATGCTGTGGGTCACCGACACGACGTTGCCGAAGCGGTCGGCGACGGCGAAGGAGGAAGTCTGCTCATGACGCGCGACCTCCACCGCGGCGGCCGCCGTTCGAGCTCCCGGGGTGTGATAGCGAAGGCTGTGCCCGTCGAGCACCGCTTTGCCCCGGCGGGGGTTTCCGGGCGGAGCGACGCCTTCGATCGCGCGGTCCATTCGGATCAATCCCCGGCGCAGCGCGGCATAGTCTTTCGAAAGGAGTTCTTCGATCGGCATGTCGCGAGCGAAACGAGGATCGGTAATATACGGATGGCGGTCCGCGAAAGCCAGCTTGAAGGCCTCCGTCAACACGTGGAGATACTCCGGCGTGTTGTGTCCGAGCTTCCGAAGGTCGAAGCCCTCGAGAATATTCAGCGCGATGAGCATGAAAATGCCGCCCGAGTTCGGCGCAGCTTGATACACGTCGAGATCCTTGTAACGAATCCGGATGGGCGCCGATTCCTCTGCCTCGAATGCGGCCATGTCCTCGTAACGAATCAAGCCGCCGTGTTTCGCGTGATAGGCGGCGGTCTGGCGCGCGATCTGCCCGCGGTAGAAGGCGTCCGCGCCCTGCCGCGAGATTTGCGTGATCGACTTCGCAAGATCGGGCTGCCGCAGAATCTGTCCGATCGGCAAGGGCTGGCCTCCCGGCAGGAAGACACGCGACGAACTCTCCCACTTCCGCAGCAGGTCCGCGGATTTCCGGAAGTTGCCGCTGCCCCAGGCGCTGAGCGGATATCCGTTCTCGGCGGTCGCGATGGCGTCCGCCAGCAGGAGCGGGTAGGGCCGTGTGCCGAACTTCTTCAGCAGCAGGTCGAATCCGCCGACCGCGCCAGGAACACTGGTCGAATACGGCCCATCAAGGGGAACCAGTCCTAATTTCTGATAGAACTCGCGCGTTGCCAGCTTGGGCGAAGGCCCGCTTCCGTTGATGTGCACGACCCGATCGAGAGCTTTGATGTAGGCGAGAATGAAGCCATCGCCGCCCAGGCCCGCTTCGCTGGGTTCGGTCACGGCCGTCATATAAAAGACGGCGACGGCGGCATCGACGGCGTTGCCGCCCTGCTCCAGCAGGCGCAGTCCCGCCCGCGCCTGCAGCGGATGCTCAGCCGCGACCAGGCCCTGGGTACCCATCACGATCGTTCGCCAGGTCGGCGTATCTTCGGCGGAAGCGTGGATTTCCATGGCAAGTGCGAGGGCAGCTACTACGAAAGCAGTCTTTCCAGTCATCTCAGAAACGCAATCATATCAAGCTTCCCCACGGCTGAAATAACGACGGCATTTCGCGTGCCACGAAATTCGTCTCCACGCCGAGGGTTAATTTTGTAAAGTATTCGCTCCTCCGTGTGACCTTTGTGCTCCTTAAAACACCACTGACCCATGCCGCCGCTTGGGGCGCGACCGAACCAAACCAAGGGTCAACCTTCCGATTGTTCCTGAACTCTATGACCTGGAACTCGACCCGGCCGAGAGCTACGAGTGCTCGCGGCCAATCCGCTCGTCGCGTCTCAGCTGCGAGTGCGCGTGGAACAAATGCTGCGATTGTTTCCCTCCACGGTCGAACAATGCTGGCGCGACACGATGAGCCGCCGCGTGGAATACACCCCCTCCGGCGCGCTGCCGGTTGAACAGCAGCCGTAGCCCTCTCCTTCGGTAAACCCGCCTTTACAGTTCTTTACGAAGACTTATCATTTCGCTCGTGACCTCCCGGCGGCGTCGCGCGCCATATCAATGTGATCCAGAAAATTCTGTGTGCCGTCCTGGCCGGCGGGATATTGGCGGCCGCGCAGACGGCGCCTCGCCGTTCGGTGATGGGGTCAGTCGCCGGGTTTCGCGCCGGTCAGGCCGAGATGGACGTCAAGACCGAAGCGGGTGAAACCGTTGCGGTCCGGTTCCTGTCCACGACCGTTTTGCAACGCGTGGCCCCCGGCGAGAAGGACCTCGAGAACGCGACATCCATCCAACTCGGCGAGATCAAGACAGGCGACCGTGTTCTGGTGACGTTCGTGCCCGAGACCTCGGATGCCCACCGGATCGTCGTCATGTCCGCCGGAGACATCGCGCAGAAGCGGGAAGCGGATCGAAAGGACTGGATGCAGCGCGGAGTCAGCGGCGTCGTCACCAGCCGGAAAGACGATCAGATCACGCTGCGGTTGCGGTCGTTCCAGGGCGAGTCCACCGCGGTCGTCAAGGTTTCCGCCAAAACGTCGTTCAAACGTTACGCGCCCGACTCGGTGAAGTTCTCCGACGCCGTGCCCGGCGCCATCAACCAGGTAAGCCCGGGCGACCAGTTGCGGGCGCGTGGCCAGAAGAGTGACGACGGCCTGACCGTGATCGCCGGCGAAGTCGTCTTCGGAACTTTCCAGACCAGGGCCGGGGAAGTCACCGCCATCGATGCGGCCGCCGGCGAAGTCACAATCAAAGACCTGATCACGCACAAGCCGGTGGTCATCAAGCTGACCGCCGACTCACAGATGAAGCGAATGCCCGATTTAGCAGGCCCGGGCGCGGGCTTCGGCCGCACGGGCGCCGGGGGCGGAATGGGTCCGGCCGGAGCCGGCATGCCCGGTGGCCGCCCGGGCGGGCCGCCCGATTTTTCCACGATGCTCGAACGGATGCCGGCCGCCAGACTGGTGGACCTCAAGCCTGGCGAGACGCTGGTCGTGTCGAGCACGAAAACAGCCCAGAGCGGCCGGCTCACCGCCATCATGCTGCTGGCCAACGCAGGCCGCCTGATCGAGATGGCATCGCGACAGAATGGCGACCGCTCCGCCGGCCCGGGCCTTGGCGGAATGAGCGGCATGGGAATGAGCGGCCTGGGAGCGGGCGGGCTGGAACTGCCCGCCATGCTCCCATAGCCGCCCGGACAGAGAGACATCATGAATCGATTCGTCATCATTGCCGTACTGTGGCTGTCGGCGGGAATGGCCGCGGCACAGGATCAGCTCACTCTTCGCGGAGTGATCACCGATCCCTCGGGAGCCTCGGTCCCCGACGCTCTCGTCGAACTGCGCGCCGGAAAGATGGTGCGTCAGGCTCGCACGGGCGTCCAGGGGGAGTACACCTTCAACGGACTGCCTCCCGGCACGTACACGATTCGCATCCGGGCCAAAGGCTTCAAGCCGGTCGTGGAGGAGGGCTATGTGATTTCCGGCCCGGCCGTCCTCGATTTGCAGTTGGCCATCCAGACCGAGGCACAGGTGGTGAACGTCGAAGACGAGACCAATACCGTCAGCACCGATCCGGCTTCCAACACGGGCGCGATCGTGCTGAAGGAAAAAGAACTGGCCGCGCTCTCCGACGACCCCGACGAACTCGAGCAGCAACTTCAGGCCATGGCCGGACCGGCCGCCGGTCCGAATGGCGGGCAGATTTACATCGACGGCTTCACCGGAGGGAGCCTACCCGCCAAGTCGTCGATCCGTGAGGTGCGGATCAACTCCAATCCCTATTCGCCGGAGTATGACCGTCCGGGGTTTGGCCGTATCGAGATCTTTACCAAGCCCGGGACCGACAAGATCCGCGGGATGGCATTTCTGCAGATCAACGACGAGTCTCTGAATTCACGCAGCCCTCTGCTGACGCAGTCGACGCGTCCGCCGTATGCGCAGAGGTTTTTCGGATTCAACGTCAGCGGTCCCATCAGGAAGCAGAAGGCATCGTATACGTTCGACGCCGAGCGGCGATCCATCGACGAGAATGCTTTCATCTATGCGACCACTCTCGACAGCAGCCTGAACCCGCTGGCGGTGAACCAGGCCCTCCTCACTCCGCAGGTGCGCACGACGCTCAGCCCGCGGCTCGACTACACGATTGATCCGAAGAACACGCTGACGCTGCGGTACCAAAACACCCGCGTCTCCTCCGACAACGAAGGCGTGGGGAGCTTTAGCCTGCCGTCGCGCGCGTACAACCAGACGGATTCGGAGAACACGGTCCAAATCACCGAAACGGCCGTACTCAGCGCCAAGGCCGTGAACGAGACCCGCTTTCAGTTCATGCGGACGGCGTTGGCCAAGCTTGGCGACAACACGGTCCCCGCGCTGAGCGTGCAAGGCGCCTTTGACGGCGGCGGGGCGCAAGTCGGCAACTCCTCGACCACCTCGAACCACTTCGAGTTGACCAACCTGACCACCTATATCCGCAACACCCACACCATCAAGTGGGGCGCGCGCGTCCGCAGGTCGCTGCTCGAAGACACTTCGGTGAATAACTTCGGCGGGACCTACACGTTCTTCGGCGGTTCCGGCCCGGAGTTGGACGCCAATAACCAGCCGATCGCCGGCACGTCGATTGACCTCACCGCTCTCGAGCGCTACCGGCGGACGCTGCTGTTTCAGGCGGCCGGGTATTCGCCGGACCTGATTCGCCTCTACGGCGGCGGCGCCTCCCAGTTCAGTCTGAGCGCCGGCCTGCCGTCGCTTTCCGTTACGCAGTGGGATGCCGGCCTGTTCGTGAACGACGACTGGCGGATTCGTCCCAATCTCACCTTCAGCTACGGCCTGCGCTACGAAGCGCAAACCAACGCCGGCGACCTCTCCAATTTCTCCCCCCGCCTCGGCATCGCCTGGGGCATCGGCGGCGGAGCGAAGCGGCAGGTCAAAACCGTGCTGCGGGCCGGCTTCGGCGCCTTCTACGATCGCCTGGCCGATACGCTTACGTTGCAGTCGATTCGGTTCAACGGGACCACGCAGCAGTCGTATCTGATTCGGAATCCGGACTTCTTCCCGGCCATCCCGTCGCTCGAAGCGCTGCAGGCCGGGCAGCAGCCGCAAAGCCTCCAGGTGCTCGATAGTGGCTTGCGCGCGCCCAGGCACTACCAGACCAGTGTCGGGGTCGACCGCCAGATCAACCAGTACGCCCGGTTCAGCGTGCAGTACATCCACAGCCGGGGCGTGCACCTGCAGCGTTCGCGGAACATCAACGCACCGGTGGACGGGGTCTACCCTTACGGCGACTCCGAACTCCGGCTCCTGACCGAATCCACCGGCCTGAGCCGCAGCCATCAACTGGTATTCAGTCCCAACGTCAACTACAAGAAGATTTTTCTGTTCGGGTTTTACGGTTTATCGTACGGAAAGACGAATGCTGAAGGCGTCGCGGCCGATCCTTACAATCTGAACGCGGAGTGGGGTCCCTCGTCCTTCGCCGACATCCGTCATCGATTCCTGCTGGGAACCAACGTGCCGCTGCCGCTCAAGTTCAGCGTCAGCCCGTTCCTGTTTGCCTCGAGCGGCGTGCCGTACACCATCACCACCGGACGCGACACGAACGGCGACGGATTCACGGCGGAACGGCCCTCGCTGCTGTCCCTTGCCGCGGCGTCCTGTAGCGGAGGGAGCCTGGTGTACGCACCAGGGTACGGCTGCTTCAATCTCAATCCGGCCCCCGGGGAAGCGATCGGGCGCAACTCGGCGCGAGGTCCCATGACGTTCAACGTCAATCTGCGTCTTTCGCGGACCTGGTCGTTCGGATCGCTGGGCGAATCAGGGCCAGCGGAAGGAGGACCGCCTCCCGGCATGGGCGGAATCCGTGGAGGGGGCGGCCCGCCTCGCGGCGGCGGGATGATGGGCGGGCCGGGCGGGCCGGGCGGCCGGATGGGTGGCGGCTTCGGCGGCGGCTCGACGGGCAAGAAGTACAACCTGACGTTGAGTGTGGCGGCGCACAATCTGCTGAACCGGGCGAACTACGCGGCGCCCAGCGGCGATCTCTCGTCTCCCTACTTCGGGGTCTCTCGCAGCCTGGCTGGCTTCGGGCCGATGGGCGCGGCGAGCACGTACAACCGCAAGGTGGACGTGCAATTGCGGTTCACGTTCTAGTGTCCAAACCGGTCCGCGGCCGGAAGGCCGCGGATCAGCGCTCCTCGTGAGGTTCGGAACATAATCGTTCGATGACGAAACACGAGATCATTCTCTATTGGAGCGAGGCAGACGACGCATTCATCGCGGAAGTTCCGGAACTGGCAGGCTGTGCTGCTGACGGGCCGACACGACAGGAAGCGCTGGCGAATGCAGAGGTCGTGATCGCGGAATGGATTGAGACGGCACGTGAACTGGGGCGCACAATTCCAGAGCCCAGGGGACGCCTCATCTTTGCCTGAACAACCCGATTGCGGAAACAATCGCTTTTCCGCTTCCCCCTAATGATCACACCTCCCCACGCGGCGGAGCCGAATCCTGAGCCGCCGCCAGCGGATGTTTTTCGATTCACCGCCAAATTGAGTGATCGTCCCGGCAATAACGGCGTTCACGCCCAATAACTTCTCGACCCGGGCGGCAGTTGTAACTGAAGAAACCGTGAGCCAAAGGTTACACGCCGCCTGACGACTGCGGTCGTGGCTGCCGGGGCGAGGGATTGAAGTGAATTCGGAAGACCTGAATCGGACCCTATCCAGCCATGGGACGAAGCTGTAACCTCCATGGCCGCTCTTCTTCACTTCTCCATGGGCGGAAGAGCGCCGGCTTCTGACTCACGGTTTCCGGGCTGGCGGTGAGACCCTGGATGTTCCGGAGAGCGGCTCCAGACGAGGGTATGGGGCCGGTCGCGAAACGGTCTTCCAGGCGTGCAACCGGTGTATACTGACCCAAAACCGGGCCAAAGATTTCCAGGCGAATTGTTATGTTTGGGCAGAAGTGGTTCGTTCTTCTGATGCTGCTCGCGCCGGTACCGCCCGGCGCGGGAGGCTGGCTTCCGGAGTACCCGGTTCGCCCTATTGCTGACTACCCGATTTTCTCGGAAAAATTCGGCCTGACCATTGCCGCCCATCCGATCGACGATGTAAAGGAACAAGGCGCCTACTTCGGCGCCAAGCTGATCCGGAAGGGCATTCTCCCCGTCCTGATCGTGATGAAGAATGCCTCGGCCGGCGAGAGCTTTCTGGTCAAGAAGAGTTCCGTTGTTTATCGGGTGGAAGGTGAGCTTTTATCCCTGCCGTCCACACCCGAAGTACGGTCGAAGGTAGGCGAAGTCACCGGCCAGGCCGGCCCAATCGACCCCAGACCGCTAATCGGACCGTTCGTTCAAATCGGAAATGTCCTGATGGCCAATGCAGCGGACGTTCAGCAGAACCTCCTGAAGCGGGAACTGCAAAGCCGAACCTTGTCTCCCGGAGCCTCTTATCACGGGTTTCTGTACGTTCGGATCCCTAAGGGTTCCTTCAGAGGGAGAGTGCACTTGAGGGTTCCGGTCATTCGGCCGGGAGCGGAAGAACCTATTGTGTTTGAACTGGTGTTTTGATCGGCAAGAATGGCGGAAATGCAGATGACTGCTTGCTTCGGTTCCTCACAGGCAATGTGTCACGCTCGCTTGTGGATCCTCCTGAGTTCAAGTGTGCCGATCGTGTTCGGCCAGCCGGCACGAGACACCGGGTACACCCAGTCGCTCAAGGCAGAGGTGGTTCTGACACCTGCTTTTTGCAGGACCGAAATCGAGAAGGGCTCGTTTTTCTCCGGGCACGAGTCGTTCGCAGTCGGGAGGGAGGCGTGCCGGCAGATGGAACAACACCTGAAATACGCCTTCGCGAGCGTGGGGCGGGTGGAGACGGAACCGCCTCCCGAGTCCACTACCGCTCAGGTCGTGCTGATTCCGAAGTTCGTCGACCTGAACGCGACGAGACCGGCCTGGCCCGTTCCTGCAGCGGCCGAGCGCGAAGTCGTTATCCTCCTGGAGTGGACCGCGAAAACGCCCGCGGGAAAGCTTGTCTGGATCGAGACGGTGCAGGGCTCCGCCCGGCGGCGTTCCGGCATGATTCCCACGAGAGGACGCAGGCGCATTGTCGAAGACGCAATCCGCGCCTTGCTGCAAGCTTCGGCCCGCAAAATGTCGGACGCGCCCGAGCTTCGGAATCTCATGCGGGCCAAGACCGCCCAACAATGAGATCTTCCGGTTCGCCCTGCTACTGAGTGATGAGGTAGGTCGTTACCCGCTGGTCCGCCGCGCGGCCCAGGAGGTAGGCGACGGCTGGCAGGCCGGCAGCGCCGCCGATGGCCGCGGCGCGGCCGCCGCCGCCCAAGGAGCCCGCGATCAGCACCAATATAAGGGCAGGCAAGACGGCCAAACCGGTACTCACGAGCCTCCAATGTTGGGTCGGATGGTTGATCTCGAACGCTCGAAGCGTTGCGCGCGGTACCAACAACCTGCCCTTCGGATAGAGAGACGGGTTCGCGGTTTTTCGCACGTCCACCACGAGGGCATCGGGCTCGACGTCCATCGCCTTCCCTTCAATGCGCGCCCCATCGGGCATGGTGATTCGCACCTTCTCTCCCACGATGTCGGAGAGCCCGCTCCAAGTGATCTGACGCTGTTGGGGCGGACCGGCAGTCGCCGGCGCTCGGAAAACGATCGAGGCAATTAGAGCCAATGTCAGGAATCGTCGCATCACTCTTCTCCTCACTGCGCTACCGGGTCTCCCAGATCCGCACCACTCCGTCGGCCGACGCCGAATATGCTTTCGCATCACCCGGGCTGAACGCGACCGACGTCACGGCATCCTCGTTGTCCCGAAGCACCAGCAACGGATCGTAATGCGTTGCATCCCAGACGCGCAATGTCCTGTCCGAAGAGGCGGAGATTACTCGCGTTCCATCCGGACTGAAGGCCACAGCAGTTACCGCGCTGGAATGTCCTTTGAGTGACGCGAGCAGTCTCCCGGATTCCACTTCCCAAACCCGGACGTCCTCCGAGCTTTGGGTCCCTGCCGCCAAACGCCTGCCGTCGGGACTGAGGGCCAACGAGCGAACCGCCCCGCTGCCGGCCGGGACGGAGAATCTGCGCAGACTCCTGCCGCTGACGGCTTCCCGGATTTCGATCGATCCGTGGTCGCCGCCGGAAGCGATCGCCTTCCCGTCCGGACTGAAGGCGACCGCCTGCATCGGTTCCGGCATCTCCCAGGTGAGGACCGGTCTCAACGGCTCGAGTGCCCAGACACGCAGCGTCCGGTCGGCGGAGACCGATGCCAGCCGGTTCCCGTGTCTCGTGACCGCGATTGCGCTGACGGCCGAGGAATGCCCGGGGACCACGGCGACGCTGGATCCGGTGGCTGCGTTCCACAGGTGAACGGCTCCCGTTTGCGAGCCACCGGCGATCAGGCTTCCGTCGTGAACAAAGGAGAGGGCGGTGACGCTTTCGCTATTCTGCAGCCGGGCGGCCAATCCTTCCCGTGGTCGCGTCCCACACTTCGGCCGGCCGGGAGTTCTTCAGGCAACCGGCGATCCGCCGCCCATTCGGGCTGACGGCAAGCTGGATAGCGCCGGCCCGTTTCAGGATCGTTCCACCGCACGTGGCGGCATTCCATACCTTGATCTCGCCGTTTGTGGAGGCGGCCGCAATCCTCGATCCGTCGCCGCTGAACGAGATCCGGGCGACGGCGCCACTCCACTCGGCATTGAGCACAGCCAGCAGACGCCCGGTTCCGGGGTCCCAGAGCCTGACTGCTCGTTCGGAGGAAGTCGCGAGAAGGGTTCCATCCGGACTGGGGGCCACTGCCTGCGCGCGCTCCTCGTGCCCGGCCAGGGTCTGGAGCGGTCGAGCCGTGGCGGCATCCCAGATCCTGGCCGTCGTGTCCTGGGAGGCGGAGTAGATCCGAAGGCGGCGAGGGTCGAAGGTGACCCACAAGACCGAACCTCCATGACCGGTCGCCGTGTACATCAGTCGTCCGGACTCGGTGTCCCACAGACGGACGGTCCCGTCCTGTCCGCCGGAAACAATGCGGGCGCCGTCGAAACTGAAGGCTGCGGAGCGCACTGGTCCCCGATGCCCGCGGAGCGAGGCGACCGCTTCGCCCGAGTTCGCCTTCCACACAATGAGCGACCCGTCTTCACCGGCGGACAGCACCCGTTCGGCGTCTCTGCTGAACGCCGCCACCACCGCTCGGCTCGCGTGCCCCACGAACGTCCCGGCCGTACGGCGCGACGGGAGGTGAGTGACCTGAAGCCGGAACTCGCCCGCCGTGTGCACGATCCGGAACCCCTCCTCGTCAAATGCCAGGATTGCTCCGGAGCCGTTCAGAGTGGGCAGCGGAGAATAGTCTGCCGCCGACCAGGAATGGAGGCCATTCCCCGCACTCCAAAGAAGCCGAGTGCCGTCGCGGGTAAAGCCCAGGGCGCGGGGCACGTCGGCGGCCGAATTCGGGCCGGCGTCCGCGCGCAGGGAGGCGATGCTGGAGTCGCACTTCCAGACTAAATGCCGCCACTCCCACCCTCGAAGACCCGAGGGGCACTGCAGCAGGCGCCGCCGTGCCTCAGCGATCTCGTTGGAGCGGATATGGAGATCGGCCGCGGTCAGATTCGCGACGTAACTCTGGCGCTGCGCCGACAGGCGCTGCCGTTCGGCGGCGGCGCGTTGCTCTTCGGCTTCGCGGCTCTTCCGCTCCGCGGCCGTCCGCTGTTGTTCCGCGATCGTCCGCTGTTGCTGCGCCTCCAACCCGCGCCTCGCGGCCTCGGTCCCCTGTTGCTCGGCAAGGGCTCGTTGCCGCTCGGCCTCAGTCTGCTGGCGTTCGGCTTCGGCCCGCTGGCGTTCTGCTTCCAGGCGTTCTTCTTCCGCCTTGCGGCGCTCTTGCTCGGTCATGGTGCGCTGCCGCAGCGCTTCGGCCTCCTGGCGTCGCGCTTCCGCCCGCTGCTGCTCCGCCATGGACTTCTGGCGTTCGGCCTCGGCGCGCTGCCGCTCCGCCTCCCCTCGTTGCCATTCGGCTTCGGCGCGCTGCCGTTCCGCCCGAAAGTAGAGGGCGGTGCTGGCGCTCAAGCCCAGTATCAGCGACGCCATGACGGCCGCGAGACCGATCACGGGCCCCCGGTTCTTTCTCACGAATTTCCGCAGTCGATACAGGCCACTCGGAGGACTGGCGGTCACCGGCTCGTCGGAGAAGTACCGGCGGATGTCGGCCGCGAGTTCCGACACGGACGCGTACCGGCGCGTCCGGTCCTTCTCCATGGCCTTCATCGTGATCCACTCCAGATCGCCCCGCACGCGCCGGGCGAGCGATCCGGCGTCGGTATCGCGGCGCTCCGCGACGTTCCCGGCCTCGGCGCCCAGGCCCTCGAGCCGTGCCGCCGGTTTGGGCGGATCGTCTTCCCGGATGATCCGCCGGGTCTCGTCGTAGCCCGCGGCGCGGAGCCTGGTGGGATCGAAAGGAACCGCTCCCACCAACAGTTCGTACAACAGAACTCCCAGCGAGTAGATGTCGGTCCGGGTGTCCGTGTCCCGGCCGTCCAGAGCCGCCTGCTCCGGGCTCATGTACTCAGGCGTGCCAATGATCACTCCGGCCTGAGTTAAGAACGTCTCGCCGGTCAGGCGTTTCTCCGTAGCCTTGGCTAGTCCGAAATCGATGATCTTTGGGACGGCGGCGCCGTCTCCCGGCAGCACCAGGACATTGGATGGCTTGAGGTCGCGGTGAATCACGCCCTTCTGGTGCGCGTGCTGGACCGCGCTGCAGACGTCCAGGAACAGCTCGAGCCGCTTCCGGGTGCTCATCCGGTTCCGGTCACAGAACTCCGTGATCGGCGTGCCCGGCACGTATTCCATGACGAAATAAGGCCGTCCACTCTCGGTCGAGCCGGCGTCGAAAACACGGGCGATATGTGCATGGTCCATCAGCGCCAAGGCCTGGCGTTCGGATTCAAACCGCGCGATGACTTCGCGGGTATCCATTCCGGGCTTGACGATCTTGATGGCGACCTCCCGGCGGATCGGTTCGTCCTGCTCCGCCAGGTAGACCTCGCCCATGCCACCCCGTCCGAGCATCCGCACAATCCGGTACACTTCGAACCACTGGCCGGGCTCCGGCAGATCGGAGGCGCGGAGAGCGGGGTCAGGCGCCAGCAACGCCAGCGCGAGCAGGCAGCGCGGACACAGGCCCTGCCCGGATTCGTCGCCTGTCATCGAAGCACCGCATTCGGGACAGAATCTGGGCCCATCCATTGGGGATCCCCGACTTGTGACTGAAGCAATCACGGACGGAAGTTACCTTTTGGCAAGAATCGACAGAAGGTACCGGATCTCTTCGTCGATTTCCGCCGGTTGTTCAACGGTGTCGGCAATTTCCTCGCGGACCAGGTCGCCATAGTAACGCCTCAGCCGGTGAACGGCGACTTTCAACGCGCCTTCACTCAGATTCAAGCGAGTCGCAATCTGCTGATACGAGCCACGGGGTTCGGTCCCAGGAGCAAGAAACGGCTTCAACTGCTGGAACGGGCCGGTTTGCCCCTTCCGCGAATACTCCTCCTCCAGCCGGGACATCGCGCGGTCAAGAAGAGTAATGGCCCATTGTTTCTCAAAAACCTCCTCTGGCGTGGCTCCACCCGGAGGATCGAGAGGGGAGCCGTCCTTGCCTGGGCGGGCATCGAGCGCCATCAGCCGGATGTCGCCGCCTCGCTTGAGTGCACGTGCCCGGTCCCATTCGTTGGCCAGAAAGTGCTTGACTGCTGCCAACAGGAACGAACGGAACTTTCCTCGCTCACGGTTGGCGTCCTGGAAATAGTGCTTCTCCAGCACCCTCGCGAAGAACTCCTGGGTGAGATCCTGGGCATCCTCGACGCTATGTCCCCTCCCGCGCACAAAAGCGTAGACCGGCTTCCAATAGGCGCCGCAGAGTTTCGCCAGGGCTTCAGGGGAATCACCCGCCGCTCGCTGGATGACACTCCATGCGGTACTGGGAAAGCGGCCCGACGCCCATTTCGCGCCACCTGTCTCGGAACTCATGGCAAGCTAAGCGGCCGGCCTCTCCCCGGCTTCGACTCACCATGATGATGCAGACACACCGGAGCGGCAAGCGGCCATCCGGACGCAGGCGGCGGTCCGGGCCGCAGCCCCGGTACGGGGTGGGCTCCTCCGAGGCCACTCCGTCGCTGTCGTCAAGTTTCACGTAATCGGGGCACCACGCTCGCTGACGGGTCTGTGAAACAACCGGCATTCAGGCCGCGAATGGGTTTGTCCGCGGATTGACGCACGCCAAACCCGGGCTGCGGCTCGAAAGCCAGCAGCGTTACACCGGCTTGGCCGTGTCGCGATGGCTGGCCTTCACCCGGTATCCGGCCGCGGCCAGATTGGCGTGGATCCGCTGCGCGATCATTACCGAACGGTGATGTCCTCCCGTGCAGCCGAAGGCGATCGTCAGGTAACTCTTGCCCTCCGCCAGGTAGTGGGGCAGCAAATAGATCAACAGATCGGAGATCCGCGATATGAACTCGTTGGTCTGGGGAAACGAGGCGATGTATTTCGCCACCTTCGGATCCTTGCCCGTGAGCTTCTTGAACCGGGGAATGTAGTTCGGATTGGGCAGGAACCGGACGTCAAAGACCAGATCGGCTTCGGCGGGCACGCCGTGGCGGTAGCCAAAACTCACCACGTGCACCAGCAACTGGCCCGCGCCGCGCTTGCCCCGAATGCGATCGACAATATGGTCGCGCAGTTCGTGGACGTTGAACTTGGAGGTGTCGATGATGATGTCCGACAGGGCCCGGATGGGTTCGAGGCGCTTTCGCTCGGCGCGAACACTCCGCGCGACCGAACGGCTTCCCCCCAACGGATGCGGCCGGCGGGTCTCGCTGAAGCGGCGGACCAGCACGCTTTCGCTCGCTTCCAGAAAGACCAGCCGTGTGGGGGCCTTCTCGCGCACCGCGGCATAGATATGCGGAAACTCCACCAGGCGCTCGCCTTCGCGAATGTCGACGACCACGGCGGCGCAGCGGATGCGCGGCGAGTCCTCGGCCAGTTCGGCCAGCTTTGGAATCAGGTCGATCGGGAGGTTGTCGACGGCATAGTAGCCGGCGTCCTCGAGGGCTTTGAGAACAGAGCCCTTCCCGGAGCCGCTGAGACCCGTGATGATGACCAGCTCGGTTGCGGGGCGGGAAGGGCGTTTGGCCATTCAGGTCCTGAGAGGATTCAGGCTTCGATGAGGTCGTAGTTGCCGTCGGGGCGGCGGATCATCACCGAAACGCGATCGGTGTCGGCATCCCGGTACACCAGGTAGTCGCCCTGGGCTTCCATCTCCATCACCGCTTCATCGACGGTCATGGGCTTGCGATCGCCGCCAGGAGCGACGCGCTTGACCTTCGGAGCCGCCTTGGCAGGCTTTTTGGCCGGTTTCGCGGCAGCCTCCGTCGCGATGGCCCGTTCGGCCGCCGCCAAGCCTGCTGTCGCCTTGCGTGGAGTCCGCTTGGTGTCACGCCATTTTGCCCGCACCCGGATGGCCTGCTTTTCCAGGTTTTCGATGGCCTCGCGGATCGCCGTCAGTGGGTCGGAATTCGACGCCGCCGCGACCAGAGGATGGTCGTGATAATGCACGGTGATCTCGGCCTTGTGGAGATGCCGCTGCTGCACCAGCACCACGTGCGCACCGCGCTCGTGTTTGCCATCGAGGAGCTTGCCCAGCTTGGCCATCTTGGCCTCCACCTTCTTCTGCTGGGACGGCGCCAGTTCCACTCTACCTGTGTATGTGACCTTCATTCGGTCCTCCTTGATTTGAACGCCGCTGCGAGCCGCCGCGACGGCATCCGCTACTTCAACCCTTCATCCTTCTCTGGTGGGTCGACGGAATCTTCATGTCTTCCCGATACTTGGCAACGGTCCGCCGCGTCACCTGAATCCCCTGCGCATTCAGCATGGCCGTGATTTGCTCGTCGGTCAAGGGTCTTCGCTTGTCCTCGTCCTCGATCATCTTCTTGACCTTGCGCTTGAGGATCAGGAGAGGCGTTTCGCTGCCGGAGGGGCCCTGTACGGCTTCGGAGAAGAAAAAGCGCAGCTCGAAGACGCCCTGCGGCGTGTGGGCAAACTTGCCGGCCACGGCGCGGCTCACCGTTGACGGATGGACTCCAATTTCTTCGGCTACCTCCTTGATCATCATGGGCTTTAACAAGTCAATCCCCTGGGCGAGGAACTCCGTCTGGCGGCGGACAATCGACTGGCAGACCTTCATGATGGTCTGCTTCCGCTGCTCGATGTTCTTCATCAGCTGGATGGCCGATGTGAACCGCTCCTTCACATAGTTGCGGACTTCCTTGGTGGCGCCATTGTCGCGCTCGAGCATGCGGCGGTAGTTGGAGTTCAGTCGCAGTTGGGGAATGTCTTCATCATTCATCTGAATGACGTAGTCGTCGCCGTCCTTGGTGATGTAGACATCCGGTTCTACCGTGCGCGCGCCGCTTGCCGAGTAGCGCAGCCCCGGGCGGGGATTCAGATGCCGGATCACGTTCAATGCGATGTCGACGTGTTCCTGGGGGCGTCCGAGAACTTTCGCCAACTCCCGGAAATTCTGCATCTCCACCAGTTTCAGATGGTCGTGGACGATCAGCCAGGCCACCCCGCCGCGGCCATTGCGGCTCTCCAGTTGAAGCAACAGGCATTCCCGAAGATCCCGCGCTCCGACGCCTGCCGGGTCCAGAGTGTGCACCGCCTCCAAGCCGCGGCGCATGACTTCGACCGGGATTTCCTCCGACTCGGACATCTCTTCGAGCGAAGCCACCAGGTAGCCGTCCTCGTTCAGGTTGCCGATGATCACTTCGGCGGCTTCCCGAGCGTCCTCCGCCACGTCGGAGATGCTCAACTGCGAGCGCAGGTGATCGTACAGCGTGAACGGCGAGGATAAGAACGTCTCGAACGACGGCTTCTCCACCGACTCCGAAGCCGGGCTTTTGTGGCCGGGGTCGAGGTACTCGTCGAAATAGCTGCCAAAGTCGATTTCGTCGAACGGGTCGTTGCTTTCGGCGGCGGCGGGGAGCGGGTCGACGGGCCCTTCCGACGGCGTCACATCGCCGGCGGCCTGCGTTTCGGTGGTAAAGCTGTCCGCCTCGGCGCTTTCTCCCGAGGCCTCGGTGCTCTTGGCCGAGTCGACTAAAATCGCGTCTTCCAGCCGTTGTTGCTCTTCCGGCAGCCGCTCGATCTCGAGCAGAGGCAACAGCTCCTCGGGCGAAATCTCCTCACCGTCCGCCGACTCTTCGAGGACCGGATTCTCGACGATCTCCTGGTCGATCATCTCCTTTAGTTCGAGACGGTTCAACTGCAGGACGGTGACCATCTGCAGAAGACTGGGCGTCAGAATCTGCTTCTGAGCCAGCTTCAGATGCAGACGTGGTGACAGCAAACTCATCGCCTTCAGAATATCACCCCGAGGGCGCTGGCCTGACGTGAACGTTCATCTTCGCACCCTCGAATGAGGTTCGAAGGCGCGGCCAGCGTGCTGGCCGAGGCGCCACCGGCTTCAGTTCGCGGACGGTTCGGTGATACCCTCGATCCAGCATGAATCATCTATTGATCTTTCTGGTTCTAATACCCTTGGCGCTCCCGGCGGCCGAGAAATGGACTCCCCTGTTCAACGGCCGCGACCTTGCCGGATGGGAACAGAAGAACGGCACAGCCAAGTACTCAGTGGAAAAAGGCATGATCGTCGGCCGATCGGCGGAAGGCAGTCCCAACTCGTTCCTGTGCACCCGGCGCAGCTATGGGGATTTCGTTTTGGAATTTGAAGTGCTCGTCGACCCGGTCCTGAACTCGGGAGTCCAGATCCGAAGCCACACCTATGGTGAGGACGCGGAGGTGTTCACCCTCAACGCGACCCGGCTGAAGCGGAAATGGCCAGCCGGCCGGGTGCACGGCTATCAGGTGGAGATTTCCAATCAGACCTCCGCGGATTCGGGTGGAATCTACGACGAGGCGCGCCGCGGGTGGCTGCACAACATCTCGTCCGATCCGGCGGCCCGGGTCGCGTTCAAAGACAACCAGTGGAACCGGTACCGCGTGGAGGCGCGCGGGGTTTCGATCAAGACGTGGATCAATGGCGTTCCGTGCGCCAATCTGGTCGACACTGCCGACATGGAGGGATTCATTGGCCTGCAGGTGCACGGGTTCAAGGGGCCGCATCCCAAGGAAGTGCGATGGCGGAACCTGCGGATTCAAGACCTCGGCCGCCATACGTGGAAGCCGATGCCGGCGAACCTGAAGGCGTGGGAACGTTTCGGCGGCGGTGAGTGGACTCAGGCGGAAGGAGGGTTTCGGGGCATTCAGAAATCCGACTCGACGGAACGCGGCTTCCTGCTCTCAACTATCGACTTTGACGATTTCGCCGTCCGGCTACAATACCGGGCGGTGAAGGGCAACAGCGGGTTCTTTTTCCGCATGAAACATCCCAACCTGCGGATCGGAGGGCCCCTCGGCTACGAAGTCGAGGTCGATCCCACCCGGGATGCGGGCGGCCTTCAGGAGCCGGGCGGGCGGGGTTGGATCCAACACACGGGCCCTGTGGAAAAGACCGATTTCTACCGGTCGGGCGAATGGAACGAGATGGCCGTCGCGGCCTACGGCGGCCGTGTCGCGGCATGGATCAATGGGACCAAGACAGCGGAAGTAGCCGAAGATCCAGGCCCGCGCAGAGGCCGCTTTGGCCTGCAACTCAATCCAAAACAGGACTTGGAAGTTCTGTTCCGGAGCCTGGAGATCCTGAGTCCGGCGCATTGAAGCTCTGCAATAATCAAGGGTAGGGACGCATTCAACCAGGAATGAGCGACCACGAACAGGATCCGATTCACGGCGTCATTGGCCGGGCGCGCCGGAGGGTGATGCTTCAGGAGGCCATGGCCCAAGGAATGACTGCGGCGTGCCTTGGTTTGGCGGGAGCGATCTTGATTCTGCTGGTCGGGACGCAATTGCTCGACTGGCACTGGCTCTTCCTGCTGATTGGCGGGAGCCTGATCGTCGGGGCGTGGCGGCTGTTCCGGCGGCTTCCGGAGCCCTACAGTGTGGCGCAACTGGTCGACGATCGGATGGGTTTGAGCGACTCGCTTTCGACGGCCTGGTTCTTCTCGAAAGCACAGGATCCGCGAGTGCCCCAGGGCGTGCTGGTCTGCCAGAGGAACATGGCGGAACGGCTGTCGCGGAACGTCGATGTGCGGGCCGCAATTCCGTTCTCCCTGCCCCGGACGGCCCTGCTGTTCGGGGGGTTGCTGGCCACGACGGGCTCCCTGTTCGCTCTGCGTTATGGCGTGGAGCATCGCCTGGATGTTCGCGCGCCGCTGATCCAGGTGATGTTCGATGCCTTCGGCGGACGCTTCGAGACGAAGATGGCGAAGCAGAAGGGCAATCGCCGGGAGTCTCCGGATACGGAACCGCCCACGGGAATCCAGGCCGACGATCAGCGTTTCGAGGACGAGAAGCAATTGGATGCCGCGCCGGACAAGGTGCTCGACACGATTGAAGTACCCGATGTCGACAACGACCGCCTCGGCACGGAAAAGGGTGACCAGAAGGGCGCGGGAAAGGGAACCGGGGACCCGCAAAGCGGCGAGGACACAGCGGAAGGCGACCCTGGAGAGAATCCCACGGAAGGCGAGTCCGCTTCGGACTCATCCGCGAAAGACGCCGAAGCGGGGCGCAACAGCAAGAACGCCGATGAAGATTCCGGCGGCAAGCAGGCGCCGGGCGGGGCGGAGGACAACTCGAGCCTGGCGCAGAAGTTCCGCGAGGCGATGAACAACCTCATGTCGAAGATGAAGCCCCAATCGGGAGCGAACATGGCGCAGACGGCCAAGTCGCAGGGTGGCACGCCGCAATCTTCCATGCAGCAGAAGGGCGGTTCCAAAGGCGCCGCCGAGAAGGGCCAGCAGCAGGGCGAGAAGGGTCCGGGCGAGGACGGTGAGCCCGGTGAATCGAACGAAGGCCAGTCGTCGGAAGGCGCCAGCAAAGGCAAGAGTTCCGAAAACGCCGCCAGCCAGACTCCCGGCAGCGGCATGGGCAAGCAGGATGGGACGAAAGACCTGCGGGCCGCCGAGCAGATGGAAGCGATGGGCAAGATCAGCGAAATCCTCGGCAAGCGCTCGCAGAACGTGACCGGCGAGGCCACAGTCGAAGTACAGTCGACCAAGCAGAACATCCGGACGCCCTACTCGCAGAACGCCTCCGTACACGGACAGGGCGGCGGAGAGATTCACCGTGATGAAGTCCCCGAGGGCTTGCAGCACTACGTGCAGCAATATTTCCAGAAGGTGCGGCAGCAGCCCGCGGCGCCCCCTCCGCCCGGCGGCTCTCCGAAGTAGTCCGCCGCCGGCTTTCTACGGTTTCCGATTCACGAAACGAACGTAGCCGAACGACTCCGGGACATGGAAGTTTGGCTTGGGAGTGGTTACGGGCGCCCAGGTGCTGTATTGAGCGTCAGTCTGGCCACCCGCGCGGTTCAGGCCGATCCTCCACTCGTCGCCATCCTGGGGCGGCACGTGTGCCGCGTCCCTGGCAAAGTTGCGGAAAGGGATCGCGAGTTCCAGCGTCCAGTGCTGGTCCCCGGCGGACTCTTCCTTCTTCGGAAGACCGAAGTACGAGGTCCTTACCTCGACGCCCTCCGGCTCCCATTGCGGCTTGCCGGTCCACCAGTCGGCGATCCGGAAATTCAGCATCGTGCCGATGACGTTCATCTCGAACCCGTAATAGTTGCGCGGCTTGGACGGGTTCGGGCTGAGGAAGATCTCCACACAATCGTCCTTGGAGACCGGCCCGTGACGCTCGGTGACGAAAGCCGAGATGTGCCTGTCGTGACAGTAGTAGCTCACATAGAGGCGCTCGTCATCCCACAACAATTTGGCAATGGTTTGTTCTTTGGCGCCGGTGGTCCACCAGTTGAAGTGGAAGTCGCCCGCGGGCTTGGCCCGGCGCCAGGCCCGCTCGTTGAGGCGGCCGTCTACCCTGATACGGGACGATGCGCGCAGAATATCGTAGCGCGGGAGGTCGGCGGCGGCGAGGGACATGGCCGCCAGCAGAAGAGTGCCGGCACGGGTCATCCACATGATGGTAGTCGAAAACGCCGGAGGGCTGAAGCCTCGAATGACTCGATGCGCTCAGTTGTCGCGTTATTGAACCACGCCCTCGGTCACGACCTTCTTAGCAGCGGACGCTTCCGGTAGGGTGGGATCGAGCTTCAGAGCGGTTGTCAGCGTTTGTCTGGCGCGCACCCGGTTGCCGTTCCTTGCGTACGCCATTGCCAGATGCGCCTGCCTTCGTGCGCTCGCGCCTCGTTCCACCGCAAGTTCGAGGTGCTCGACAGCCTTTGGATACGAGCCGATCTTGTAGTATGTCCAACCCAGCGTATCGTCTACCGCGGCATTCTCGGGCGCGAGTTCCTTGGCAGCCTGAGCATAGCGCAGAGCCTCGGCCGGATTTTCCATGAACTCGGCGAGAATATACGCAAGGCTGTTGAGGACGAAAACTTCCCGGGGGTTGGTTTGGAGGACCTTCCGGTACTGCTCGACCGCAGCCCGGTAGTTACCCGCGACTTGCTCGATCAGGCCGAGTTTGGCGGTCGCGGAGGCGGCATTGGGGCCTGCGAGCAACAAAGAAACCCGGCGGCGGGCCTCGTCGAGTTTTCGTTCGGCGATGTCGAGATCGATAAGAGCGAGATCGGCCCCGGGTGAACCGCCGGAAGCCGACCTGGCCGATTCAAAGGCGGCCCGCGCCTGGGCGCGGTTGCCCGACTGCATCTCCAGCCGTCCCAGAAACATTTGGACTGCGGCATTCGTGCTGTGTTGAGAAGCATGGCGCCGGACAATGTCGAGGCCTACCTGTGGCTCGCGGGCGGAACAACGGAGGATCAGTTCGAGCGCCCGCGCGTCCGCCGGATTTGCCGCGAGGGCTTTTTGCGCGCTGGTTCGGGCAGCCGCAAAGTCCCCCTGTCGCATGTGCAGAACCGCCTCCTGAAGGAAAACGTCCGGGTTCCCCGCCCCGGACAATTCGGCGATGGCCTGGCGCGCTTCCTCGATCCGGTTCAATTCGAGCAAGGGCCAGATTCGTTGGATTCGCAGAGCCGAGTCCCGCCGCCGCAGCGCCTCGGGCGCCGAGTCAATTGCCTCGAGGGCTCCTTTGGGGTCTTTGCGGAGCAGCAGGGTCGAGAGCGCGACACGGGCCGCCGTGTAGCCGGGATCGAGACGAATCGCCTCGGCAAGTTCCCCCTGCTGCAGCCGGTCTCTCCCTTGGTAGCCGTGCACCTGCGCGATCAAATAGTGAGCTTCCGCCGATTCCGGCAGGGACTCTAAACCGATCTGGAGATCGATCTCCGCGGCACGATGCTCGCCGCGAGAGAGATGGATTCGGGCGCGTTGTACTAGTGCTTCGGCATCTTTCAAATTTCTGGAGATTGCCGTATTCAATAATTGCTCGGCATCGCGAGTCCGGTTCGAGTCGAGATAGGCGTTGATCAAATGGGTACGCGCTTCCCGGTCGGTCGGATCCTCCTGGAAGATCCGTGAGAACTCCGCGATCGCTGAATCTTTTCTCCCGGTTTCCAGAAGCCTCCTGGCGTACGAGTAGCGAAGGCGGCGATCCGGGTTCCTTGCAAGTTGCGCGAAGAGGGCATCCGCATCCCGGTCGCGGCCAAGCTTGGCGTAGACACTGCCTAGAGCGGCAAGGGCCGGTGGGTGGTCGGCTTGGATGCGCAAGCCACGCATGTAATGAGCTGCCGCTTGTGGATAATCCCCGGTCACGCTATAGAAATCGGCAAGGGCGAAAAGCGCGGTCGCGTTCTGGGGCGAAGCCGCGAGTGCGCCCCGTAACAAGTCTTCGGCGCCCTTTCGATCGCTCTGCGTCATTCTGATGAGCGCGAGGTTGATCGAAGTCTCGACATTGTTCGGAGTCCGTTGTAGAACGGTCTGGAGCCGGGAAACGGCGTCTTGTTCCTTGCCCGCGCGCAGGTCCGCTAAGGCAATGATGTTCAGCGCCTTGACGTTGTCGGGCGCAAGGGCAAGCGCACGTTCGGCCAACTTTCTGCCTTCGGTCACGGTGGATGGATGCCGGCTCTGGACCAGCAACTCAGCCAGTGCCAGAATCGCATCGAGGCGCTTCGGGTCCAGGGTGACGGCTCGCTTCAGGGATTCAGTTGCCGCGTTGCCATTTCCCATCGCGAGGGCGATGATCCCGAGCCGATAGTACGGCTCCGGGTCCTTTGGCATGAATCGGGACGCGTTTCCGAGTTGGAGGATGGCCCGCTGATAGTCCTTCTTCTCCTGAAGCTGCTTGCCCTCCTGAAGGTATTTCGCGAACTCCGCCTCAGGCGATCGGGTACATCCCAGTGAGAACAAGAAGAACAACAACAGGCTGGTTGGGCGATGCACCGGCACTCCTCACTCCCGACGTTCAGCTTAGCAGTGACGCAACCGTGTGTTCCGCAAAGCAGAGTGCTTACAAGGAATCCCGACGCGCGTGGTTCCGGCGAGGACACTGTCGATTGTATTGATGAAGGAGGTTGCCTAGAGTTGAGCCAGCCAACGTCGACGTGACCATATCCCGAGCGTCGAAAGGCCGATGACCAACAATGCCAGACTGGAGAACTCAGAAGGCTCCGCTACCGATACAGGGCCAGGAGTTGCGGTGCTCGAAAACAGTTGCAGAGTTCCACCGCTGTTGTTACCGCTGAAGCTCCAATTGAACGGTGTGGCGTCAAAACCAGAACTGGTAACGGCCCCTGTACCCGCAAGGGCAAGATGGTTTGCACCCTGGCTGACACTTGTGAGGTCTTCCAAGCCAAACTGAAACCCGCCCACAGACCAAAGGGAGGTGACCGGTGAAAAAGGTGCAAACGTAAAATCAGTCAGACTGACCGGCCAAAAAGCCAGCCCACTGAAATCACCCGTTGCCTGGGTGACAAGTCCCATAGTGAAGTTGATTCCGGTGGCGTCTTGGAGGCTCATTCCTCCAGAAACCGGGTTGCTTCCGCCAGTAGCCAGGAATGTCCCGAAGAAGCCCAATTCACCGTCGACCAAATCTGCCCTCGCCGGTTGTGCGGCCCCCAGCGTGAGACAGAGAAGAGCCACGACCACGGCTATGGCCCGGACTGTCGGTGCGTTATGCGTCTTGAGCATTTGGCCACCCTCCTCCGGGAAAACCTCCCCGGCAACAATGGTAAAAAGTACCATGCCGATGATGCGGAAATCAAGTAAGGATTCGGTACCGTTGTCCTTTTTAGTACTGTAGTACTAAGGCCCCACGGGTGCTGAAACAACGTCGATTCCAGACCAGCGCGACTCGCCTTGGACCCTACCTTGATCTAAAGCGGGCGTGCCATCTCCATGATTCTAGACGATCCTGCTTTGAAGGCAATCGGCGATCGTCACACACGTAGATCGCACCGCGGGTCGAATAGCTCCTGATGTGCAGTGCAACTGGCAGTCGGAGGGCGCGGAAGGGGGAGCTGCAGATTTTGCGGTTGCCCGGACCCGAACGGGCCGTAGACGGATCGGCTGAGAATACGTGGCGCGCCCGGAGAGACTCGAACTCCCGACCTACTGGTTCGAAGCCAGCCGCTCTATCCACCTGAGCTACGGGCGCGCGCCATTCGCTATTATACTGGGCAACTCCCCGTGGCCCAAGGCAATCACGAAGTCGAAATCAAATTGAGGGTCGAGACGGCCCCGCAGGCGCGGCGGTTGATCCGGCGAAACGGCTTTCGGAGGATTCGCGCGCGCGTCTTCGAAGCGAATATCGTCTATGACACCCCGGACCTCTCTCTCCGTTCGTCGAAGCAGCTTCTCCGCATCCGAACTGCGGGCCGGACGACGACCCTGACCTTCAAAGGCGCCCCTTTGGCGGCCCGGCACAAGAAGAGGGAAGAAATCGAGTTGACGCTCTCGAATGCCGCCGCGATGGACGTGATCTTCGGCCGCCTCGGCTATTCGCCCGCCTTCCGATACGAGAAGTACCGGACCGAGTTTCAGCGGCCCGGTGAACCCGGCATCGTGACGCTGGACGAAACCCCGATCGGCGTGTTCCTGGAACTCGAAGGACCGCCGCGATGGATCGACCGCACTGCCAGGACGCTCGGATTCAAGAGGAGCGACTACATCACGTTGAGCTACGGGTCCTTGTATATCGAGTCCTGCAAGGCTCGAGGAGTGACGCCGGCGGAGATGGTTTTCGGCTGAGCGGTCTGCCTCCCGGCTGGCGCTCTACCTCCATCCCGCGTGAGAATCGTCGTATGGCCACAAGAACCGATGTCCTGGTGGTGGGCGGCGGCGTCATCGGCGTATGCAGCGCCTACTACCTCCGGCGCGCGGGGTTCGGCGTCGACCTGATCGAGAGGGACCAGATCGGATCGGGCTGCTCTCACGGGAACGCCGGCCTGATCGTGCCGAGTCACAGCGTGCCTCTGGCCGCGCCCGGCGTGGTGGCCAAGGGTCTCAAGTGGATGTGGAATCCCGAAAGCCCGTTCTATCTGAAGCCGCGGGCGGATCCCGCATTCCTGGCCTGGTTGGCGCGGTTCGCCTGGGCCTCGCGCGAGCCCGCCGCCCTGCGGGCGATTCCGCCCTTGCGCGATCTGCTGCAGGCCAGCCGGCGCCTGTACGATGAACTCCATGACTCCGGCGCCGCTGCGTTCTTCTACGACCGGCGCGGCATGCTGAACCTCTACCGCAGCGAGGAGGCGATCGGGGAGGCGATGAAGGAGGTTGAACTCCTCGGCCGCTTCGGTATCCGGGCGCGGGCCGTCCCGCTTGACGAAGTCCGGTCGATCGCTCCGAGGGTGCAGCCGTCGGTGGTGGGGGGTATTCTGCACGAAGAGGACGCGCATTTGCAGCCGCGCGAGTTTGTCACGGGTCTGGCCGCCGCGGCCGAGGCCCTCGGGGCAACGCTGCATCGGGGCGCCGCCGTGGAGCGACTCGAAACCGCCGGTGGCCGCGTGAAGACGGTCGTCACTGGCAAGGGCGATTTCGAGCCAAAGCACGTGGTGTTGGCCACGGGTTCGTGGACCCCGGAGATCGCGCGCTCGCTACCGGTCAACGTGCCGATCCAGCCGGCCAAGGGCTACAGCATCACGTGCAAGATGCCGGACGGCTTTCCGGCGGTTCCGCTGGGGTTCTCGGAGCGCAAGGTGGTGGCGACGCCCATGGGCTCGACGCTGCGGTTTGGCGGGACGCTGGAACTGGCGGGTTTTGACGAGTCGATCAACCAGCGGCGCGTATCGGCGGTTCGCAACGCGGTTCCGGTTTATCTCAACGGCATCGAGCGGTTGGAGGAACTGGAGGTTTGGCGTGGCTTTCGCCCGTGCACTCCCGATGGCCTGCCAATGATCGGTCGAGCGGCAACTCTGGACAACTTGGTGCTAGCCACCGGACACGGGATGTTAGGAATGTCGCTGGGACCCGTCACCGGGTTGCTGGTATCGGAGATCCTCAGTGGGCAGCGGCCTTCGTTCGACCTGACGCCGTTCCGGCCCGGTAGGTTCTAAACAGGCTGACCGCCAGCCCTGTGAGCAATCCGGTCGACCACAATCTCACGGGCGACCGTCTGCGCCCGCTCGATCGCGTCCTGCTTCGACTCGCCATAAAGCAGGATATTCAAATCGGCAACTTCAGCGATCCAGCGGCCGTCGACCTCACGGTCGAGCTCAATTGTGAGCTTCATACCCTCAGGTTATCAACCGCGGCATGCCGCTTTCTCGAGGCTACGGCCGGTATGTCTTCGAGAACTGATTGCGGCTGTTGGTGACTGTGAACTCGGCATTGCTCTTCGCCGAGACCTTGAGACCGTAGCCCTTGCAGTTCTCTTCCACGTTGGCGATCAGTTTCTCGTCGCCATTGAACTCTTTCCCTGCCGGCACGGAGAAGTGGACCTGCCACAGGTCCTGCAAGCCGGGGGACGCTTTCAACACCTGAAAAGCACCGGGGGAGCCGCCTTTGGTTGCACCGTTGTTCATCACCGCTACCCGCGGACGAATCCCGTGCACCACCGTCGCGGGTCCCGAGGCGTCCATGCCGTGGTGCGTGGTGAGATACAGATCGACATTACCCAGCAGGTTGTTGGGGCAGACCAGTTCGTTTTCCTTGTTCCACGTGAGATCGCCGAGATCGAGGAACCGGAACTTCCCAAGGGTGATCAGGACACCCACCGAGCGTGCGTTCTCCGTCTTGTCCAGCGCCTTCTCCGTCTTGCTCGCGCAGACGGGATTGGCCGCGCCGCCGCCATTGATCGCCTTCGGCAGGCGGTCGCCCGCGGCCGAAACTACCACGGCCTGGATGCCTTTGATCGGGATCCGGTCTCCCGCCTTCACCTGGATGTGCTTGCCCTTGTCCCGTGCGGACTTGTAGGCGCCAAACAGCGCGTCAGGATTCTTGCCGCTCTCGACGCTGGGTCCATGGTCGACGAAGTGCACAATCGGGATCTTGGCCGCGATCTCCGGGACGCCGCCGATGTGGTCGAGGTGGTAGTGCGTGGCGACGAAGTAGTCGATCCGCTTGAGGCCGACCTGTTTGGCGGCGTCGGCGATGCGGGAAGAATCCCGGCCGTTGAATCCCGGCCATCCGGCATCGACCAGCATGGATTCGCCGGAAGGAGACACGATCAGGGTCGCCTGCCCGCCCTCCACGTCGATGAAATACAGATCGAGGGTCCTCGCGCCGAAAGACAGGGCGCAGAACACGAAACCAAGTAACCACGAACGCATGGCCGTAGGCTATCACAAGGGGTTGGAGCGGGCGGGGAGGACCGCTCGGACGCTCGCGGCACGGATGAGAACGTGTGCGGAAATTGGGAACAGCGACCTCTCCCTAATGCGTGGGGTTGTTTCCTCTGAGCCGCGACTCTTCCGGGCCGCGACCATCATGGGAGCGGTCGTTGTTCCCGATTTCCGCTTTCCAGCCGTCGGCTCCAGCGCTCAGTTCTGTCCGAGCGGCCTGTCGGCGGCTCGCCAATCACGATATCCTGATTCTTCGGGCCTGGGTTCAAACCAGATCAGCAAAGGAGTCCGTGATGTCCCGTTTTTCCAGACGTGATTTTCTGAAGGGCGCCGCCGTGTCGGCGGGAACTCTCGCCGTGGGCGGGTCCATCGCTCACGCCGCGAAGAAGAGCGCGACCGATTGGGTGACGCTCGGCAACTCCGGCGTCAAGGTAACCCGGCTCGCCTTCGGCACCGGCACCTTCGGCGGAAAAGTGCAGCGCGATCTCGGTCAGGAGCAGTTCACGCGCCTGGTCCGCCACGCCTACGACCGCGGCATCCGATTCTTCGAGACCGCCGACGCCTACGACCAGATGCATGAAATGCTGGCCGAAGCCTTGAAAGGCATTCCGCGCGACACGTACCGCCTGATGACCAAGTTCCGCTGGCGCGAGTCCGACAATGCGCAGGCGACCATCGACCGGTTCCGCAAGGAACTCAACTCGGAGTACTTCGACATCCTGCTGATTCACTGCGTGCGGACCGCGGGTTGGACGGAGGAGTTGAAGCGCCTGCGCGACCAGTTCTCCGAGGTCAAGCACCAGAAGATCATCCTGGCGCACGGCGCCTCGTGTCACGGCATCCTGCCCTTGCGGGCGTTCCCCGACAACCGGTGGCTGGATGTAGCGCTCTTGAGGGTCAACCACAACGGAACCCGCATGGACAACCTCCAAGGCGATGACAAAGGAAATGGCTTGGTGCCCGAAGTCATCAGCCACATCAAAAAGGTCCATGGACAAGGCACCGGCGTCATCGGCATGAAGATCATGGGCGAGGGCGCGTTCCGGTCTCCCGAAGTGCGGGACGAATCGATCCGGTTTGTCACGAGACTCGGCGCGGTGGACTCGATGACGATCGGCTACAAGTCCCCGGCCGAGATCGACGAGGCGATCGAGCGCTTGAACCGGCACCTGAACGCCTAAACCGAATCCGAGCCACGCCCAAGCTACTGAGCCGCGACCGTCAGGGAGCGGTGGCGCCTGTCCCCGAGTTATTTCACAGCCGCTCCCGATCGGCTTCTTTGTTCCCTCGCACAAGCGCCCACGCCCCTGCGTTCGTCCCTACCTCAGCCTCTCGTTCAACTCCCGAATCGCCTTCACGTCGAACTTCGGCTTGCGGTCGTACGTCATCAACCCATTCACCTCCTGCTCGACGTCCGTGATCTGCGTATAGCAGATCCCCATGAACGCGGGGATTCGGGCGATCGCGTCGTAGAGGCTGCCTAGCCTCGCGAAAGCCGCCTCCGGCGTTTTCTCCACGCCCGAGTATCCCCACGATTCCGGCGGCGCCTGCGCTCCCGGCGGAATGTAGGCAATGCCGCCGAACTCGCTCAGGAAGATCGGCGAGCCGTTGTACCGGAACCCGGGCGCGAGAATGCCGCGGGCATTGTTGGGCACTGAGTAGCCCGGTTTGCCCAGGTCCTTGTACTTGCCGTACAGAAGAGATCCGTCCCGCGCATAGTCGTGAATGCCGAACAGGTCGGTCATGTTCGTGTGCTGCCAGCCGTCGTTGTCGATCACGAAGCGAGACGGGTCGAGCGAGCGCGTCAGCGAATACAGGGCCTGCAGGTGCGCTGGTTGCGCCGGGTCGGCAAGATTGTCCACGCCCCAGCTTTCATTGATGGGCACCCACATGATCACCGAGGGGTGATTGTAGTCGCGCGCTACAGCCTCCATCCATTCGCGGCTGAACTTCTGCGCGTAGACAGCATCGTACAGGTACGCATTCGCGATCTCGCCCGACACCAGGAATCCCATCTGGTCGGCCCAGTAAAGGAAGCGCGGATCTTCCACCTTCTGGTGTTTGCGCGCGCCGTTGAAGCCCATCTCCTTCGTCAGCCGAATGTCGTACCGGATGGCTTCGTCCGAGGGCGGGGTGATCGTGCTCTCCGGCCAGTAGCCCTGGTCGAGCACGAACTTCAGATACAGGGGACGCCCGTTCAGCGTCACGCGCCCGTTCTCGAGCGCCACGTGCCGGAAGCCGAAGTACGAGTGCACGCGGTCCAGAGTGCGGCCCGCTCGGCGGAGTTCGATCGTCAGGTCGTACAGATTCGGCGACGCCGGTGACCACAATTCCGGCGACTTCACGAACACCGCGTTGGCGGCTCGTGAGCCCTGCACGCGCGCCACGGACGAGGCGGCTGCCTGGCCCTTCCACTTCGCCGTCGCGTGAAACTCCAGGCCGTCCGCGGGTCTGTTTACCTGAGCCTCCAACCGGACGGTGCCGTCGTTCGAAGGAGTCACCCGCATGTGGTCGAAGTAGCTCTCGCCGGCTGCTTCCAGCCACACGGTTTGCCAGATCCCGGTGGTGCGCGTGTAGAAGATCCCACGCGACTTGGGTTCCCAGTATTGCTTGCCGCGCGGCTGATAGCGGTCGGTGGGTTGATCCTCCGCGCGCACCGTCAACGTGTTGCCGCCTGGCTTCAGCAACGGCGTGATGTCGAAAGCGAAGGGGACGCTCCCGCCTTCGTGCTCCCCGGCTTTCTGGCCGTTCACCCACACCGTCGCGTGATAGTCGACCGCGCCAAACTTGAGCACGACGCGCTTCCCCTTCCAGTCCGCCGGAATCGCGAACGAACGGCGATACCAGACGTAGGGGTGGAAAGAGGTGTCGGCAATGCCGGAGAGCCGTGTCTCAAACGCGAAGGGAACCGTAATGCCCCGCGAAAACGGCCGGCCGGAGGCAGCCCAGTTCTCGTCCAGGCCGCGATTGGCGTCATCGAACTCGAATTCCCATCGGCCGTTGAGCGTCAGCCACGGTTCGCGCTGGAACTGAGGCTGGGGATGTTCCGGGCGGGGAACCGGCTGAGCGGAGAGAAGAGTGCAGAATAGAAAGGCAGAAGATAAGGTCCGCATAAGCTCTCCTTTGACGCTACCGCAGGGCGGCCGGGTTTGCCTGTAACTATGAGAGGATCAAAAGCAGGCCGTGCCTCCCCTGTCCGCACACCTCTGTGAACCCCACACGATTGCCTCGCTGCGCGAGCAGTTTCGATCCAACCCGCCGTTTCCGCATGTCGTGTTCGACGGGTTGCTGGAACCGGCCTTTTGCCAGGCGCTCCAGCGGGAATTCCCCGCCTACGACGCAGCGTCGGCGCGCAATGAACTCGGGCGGACCGGCGGAAAGGCCGTGTTTCCGGAAGTGAACGAGTTAGGTCCGGCCTATCGGCGGTTCGATCAACTCATCCAGTCCCCGGAATTCCTGGAATGGCTGGGACGCGTTACCGGCTTCGAGGGGCTTGAATACGATCCTGCCTACGTCGGCGGCGGCGCGCACCTCAACCTCAACGGCCAGGACCTGGACCTGCACGTCGACTTCAACTACCACCCTACCACCAGGCATCACCGCCGGCTGAACCTCATCCTGTTCCTCAACGAACACTGGGAGCAAACCTGGGGCGGTTGCCTGGAACTCCACCGCAATCCCAAGCGGCCGGAGGAAAACCAGGTGGCGCGCGTGACGCCGGCGGCCAACCGTTGTGTCATCTTCGAGACCTCGGAACGCTCCTGGCACGGCTTTGAGCGCATCGCGATGCCCGAGGAGCAGGCGCAACTGGGACGCCGTTCGCTGGCCGTTTACTTCTACACCCGGGACCGCCCGGCTGAAGAGACCGCGTCGCCGCACGGGACCTTCTACGTGCCGCGCCCTCTGCCGGACCGGTTCATCGCCGGCCACACGCTGGACGAGCGCGACGTTCACGACCTGCAACTTCTGCTGGCGCGCCGGGATCAGCAGATCGAGCATCTCTACCAGCGGGAGATGGAGTTGTGGCGCGCTTTGGAGTCGCCGGCGGTACGGCTGGCCCAGAAACTCGCCGCTCCCGCTCGACGGGTGCGGCGTTGGCTGCGAGGAAAGAACGCCCGATAAACTCTCGTACAAAGCGGCCTTTCGGTTCCGTCATAATGAGGACATGGTCAAGTCGGTGGAAGGAGTCTACCGCAACGGCAAAGTGGAACTCGTCGAGCCTGTCGCCGAGGCCGAAGGTTCACGAGTGATTGTGACTTGGGTACGGCCGGCCACCAGCATCGATCTTCGCGAGAGAGGAATTGATCAGTCGCAGGCTGCCGACCTGCGCCACCGGTTGGCCTCGTTCGCCGAGGACTGGGATCGCCCGGAAATGCAGGCGTATGATGAACTGCCATCGCGGTGACGTCGTACTGCTTCAATAGCGAATCGCCAACTCCGGCGTGTCGATCCATTGCTGCCCCCGCAGCCGCGACTCCAGTCCGAACAGCAGGATCCCGGTCGCCACCAGCGTCCGCTCGATCTGCGGGTTCGGCGGCGTGCGGGTCAGCACCAGCTCTTCAAAATCGCGAACCATGAAACTCCAGTGGTTGTGCACGTAGATCTGAATGTAGAAACACGACGACAGCGGCTTGGGATTGCCCCGTTCCCGCGCGGCAAACAGATAGTCGCGGGTCGATCCGTCCAGGTTCAACACCACCGCCTTGAGACCGTCGCGGTAACGGACCTGGATTGCCTGCGGCGGAGTCCTGGATGCGGCGGGCGCCGGATTGATCCGCCGGGAGAGCGCCGAATCCAGCAGGTCGCGCGACCACTCGCCGCGTTCCGCGAGTTTCCACACCTCGTCGCCTTCCACGCACCGGACGGCCGCTACGCCCGATTCTCCCCCGGACCGACGGTCCACCATCGATTGCATCAGTTCAATGGCATGGTAGGCGTGCTCTTCCAGATCGCTGAAGGAGACCGCCATTGCCTCGTCCAGTTTGACGCCTCCCGGAAGATTCAAAGGCGGCCGGCGCCAGGTCAGCGGCAGCGTCGACCCGCACATGAACGCAATCCGCATCCGCCGCACCGTGTCGTACATCTTCACGGCGTCGGGCCACTCGTACGCGAAGTACTTGTCGTTGAACACCGGCACGACCCGCCCGTCTTGCGCGAACACGCGGGTGACCTCCTCGAAGCGTTTCCAGCGCGGATACATGAAGTTCCCGCGCGGCGTGCGCGGGTAGTCGCCGTGCTCGCCGATGATCGCGACGCCGTCCACCGCCAGTTCCTTCCCTCCCAGGCGTAGCGCTTCGGCCACCGTGGGATAGATCTTGACGCCGTACTCTTCCGCCTGTTCCCGGGCCATGTCGTTCACGGGAAACTGATCGACATAGAACGAAGCGACCTCGACCCGGGGACGGTGACTGGCGCCGTTCAGCCGATATCCTTCCAACAGGCGCCCCATGAACACGTCGGCGTGGGAGTTCGGGAAATACGCGTTCAGAATACAGGCGACACGGGGTTTCTTAGCCGGCGCTTCGGCGGCGGCGAGGGGAGCGCACGACGCGAGCAGAACGTCACGACGAGTCATCAGGCCGCCAACTGTTATAGCAGAGTGCTTCCTGGTATGCTGAAGCAGATGGCAAACAGCATTGTCGAAGGCGGAAAGCGCTTTCTGCTGTGGGAGTTCAGCCGCGGTTCCTGGCAGTACGACGTCATGGTGGGAGCCGTGCTGGTATTCGTGTTTCTCACTCCGCGCGAATGGTTTCGCGATCAGCCGCGGATGATCAACCCGAGCAGCATCGTAAAACTGCCCGCGGAGCGGGGGACCGAGTCTTACTGGCTCGACCAGGCGCTGCTGCCCGCCGGTTCGGAAGGTCAGATCACCGCAAAAGCCGCGGACGTCCTTGCGGCCCGGATCGGCCGGAAACCGGTGGTGCTCCATGTCCAGGCAATTCGGGACGAAGCCGAGAACGAACTCAAAGGCTACCTGGTGTTGACCCGTCCCTGAGACGGTGTACACCATCCGAAACGCGCTTCGTCGAACCAGTTGAGGGTGTTCCTGTGAACTTGCGCCCCGTTGCCCTGACCCTGCTCGTGATCGCATCCGGCGCCGCGGCGCCCTCCGACGCCATCCTCGCCAAGATGGATGGCGCCGCCGTCGTGTTTCGCGCCATGAGCGCCGACATCCGCAAGACGCTCCATACCCACGTCATCAACAGCGATGACACGGAAGAGGGCAAGGTGTTGGTGCGCCGCTCCAACAAGGGATTGCGCATGCTCACCGAACTCGTAAAACCGGACCCGAAGACGGCGACCTTCGAAGGCGGCAAGATTGAACTCTTCTATCCCAAGCTCAACAAGGTGGAGGAATACAACGTCGGCAAGAGCCGCGGCGTGGTGGAACAGTTCTTCCTGCTCGGATTCGGCATGCCCCGCAAGGACCTGGAGCGCGACTATCGCATCGCGGTCGCGGGCGAAGAAACCGTGGAGGGCCGAAAGACCGTCCGGTTGGAACTGACCCCCAAGTCCGAGGACCTGTTGAGGCACATCAAGAAGGCCGAGTTATGGATTGACGACGCCACCGGCTACCCGGTCCGCCAGAAGTTTTATCAGTCCGGCGGCGACTACCACGTCGTGACCTATCTCAACTTGAAAATCAATCCCGCCTTGTCGGATGCCGATCTCAAGCTGAAACTGCCCAAAGGCGTGCAACGCGAGAAGAAGTAGCCGCATCATAGTAAACTGGTAGGTAGTTCTTCCCGATGGCTTCCGCACAAGCCGTCGCACCGCGGACGGAATCGAAGGCGGGGCGACTTCACTACATTGATTGGTTTCGCGGCCTGGCGGCCCTCATCATGCTGCAGGGACACTCGTTCCATGCCTTCACGCGGCCGGACCTGCGGGATCAATCGGGCTATGTGCTGTCACAGTTCGTCGGCGGCCTGCCCCCGGCCGTCTTTCTGTTCCTGGCCGGCCTGACCCTTGCCCTTCGGCTCGATGGAGCGGAGAAGAAAGGGCTTCCTCCCCTGGCCCGGGTGGTGGAGGGATGGAAGCGCTCCGGCTACCTGTTCGTCCTTGCGTTCCTGTTCCGCTTTCAGATGTGGGTGTTCGGGTGGCCCAACAGCCCCTGGACCGATATCTTCCGCGTCGACATCCTGAACGCCATGGGGTTGGGCGTGGCCGTGATGTCGCTGATGGGACTGCTGCGGACGGAAGACCGCATGCGCCTGTCCTTTGTGCTGGGTTCGGCCATTGCGTTGGCCTCGCCCATCGCATCGGCCGTCGATTGGCCGGCCATCCCCGTGCTGAAGCAGTATCTGGCGCCCGACTACAACTTCTTCGGCTTCTTTCCGTGGGCGGCGTTTGTCGCGTTTGGCATGAGTCTCGGGAGCATCGTTCGCCGCGTGCCGGACGCGAACAGCGACCGGATGATGCAGTGGTGCGCCATCGCCGGTGGCGTCCTGATCTTCGGCGGACGGTATTTTGCCGAGATTCCTTACTCACTCTATCCAAAAAGTGAATTCTGGCTCGACAGTCCGACGCTGATTTTCATCAAACTCGGGATTCTCCTCTGGCTGCTCACCTTCGCATTCATCTGGACCCGGTACGCGGCCCCCGGCGGATGGAGTTGGGTTCGTCAGTTAGGGACCACTTCGCTGCTGGTCTACTGGGTCCACGTTGAGCTGGTCTACGGCCGATGGCTGTGGATGTGGAAGGAAAACCTCGACCTCGCGCAGTCTGCCGCGATGGCGGTCGCGGTCACCGTGGCCATGTTGTTGCTCTCCGTCGCCAAGACCTCCAATTGGAGCTTGCGTTCGGTCCGGCTCGACTGGTTTCCGTTTTCCCCGTCACGCGGGTCTCGCGTCTCCGGCGACTAATATTCCGTCTCCGCTTCGGCTCGCAACGCGTCGGCGTCGAGAATCACCAACTGCCGTTTGACGATCCGAATCATTCCTTCGGCCTGGAAGCGGGCCAGGTTCCGCGACACCACCTCCCGCACCGTGCCCAGGCGCAGCGCAAGTTCCTCATGGGTGATCGGGATCTCTATCGTCGCTGGCTTCGGTTGCCCGGCGAACTCCAGCAGCGTCTGCGCCAGTCGCTGCCGCATGCTCCCGAACGTCACCGTTTCCACCAGGCGAACCAGTTGCCGCAGGCGGCGTCCCACCACCGCAAGCACTTTCATCGCGACCTTGGGATGCGTCTCGCAAAAACGGCGGAAGTCGTCCTTGCCGACAAAAAAAGCCTGTGTCTCCTGCAGCGCCGTCACCGTCGCCGGATAGTCGCCTCCATCGAACAGGGGCACCTCGGCCACACTGCAGGGCGCCGAATCCATCGCCAGCATGATCTCCCTCCCCGAGGGACTCGTCTTTGAGATCTTCACCGACCCTTTCGAGAGAATATAGAGGCCCTCGCAAGGCATCCCTTCCTGAATCAGGACATCCCCGGCGTGAAACAGGCGTTCGACCGCAAGCGAGGCGATGGACTGCAACTCTTCCGGGCTGAGCGCGCTGAACAACGAGATGCGGGCAAAGCTATCCTTTTTGTCCGTATGCCCGGTACCGGAGATTTCCTGGGGACGAATCAATGCGTTCCCACTGTATCGCAGCCGGACGGAATCCCTCAAACCACGGCAGTGACCCCGGTCACGGATTTCCTGGGACATTCCGCTCACACTGTAAGGGAGATGACCCAACCTTACCTGTATGTCCCCGATTTGCGCCAGCACGCCGAAGTGCCGGAGAACGGCATCCTCTCCAGGACTCTTCAGAGCGACGACCGGACCAAGATTATCCAGTTCACCTTCGCGCCCGGCCAGGAGCTTTCGGCGCACACGGCGCCCATGCCCGCAACGCTCTACTTCCTCGAGGGCGAAGCCTCCCTCCTGCTGGGAGACGACCGGATGGACGCCGTCGAGGGTACATTCGTGTATATGACGCCGAATCTGCCTCACGGGATCAAGGCCAAGACCCAGGTGGTCATGCTGCTGACGATGGTGAAGAATCCGCCGGCGGCGAAGTGACGCGATGTGGCCGCGAGAGCACGGCGCCTGGTCGATGCTGGCCCAGCCCTTTCTGTGCGCGCTGATTCTGTCGCGCGCTTTCCACTGGTCCGTAATCGTTGCCGCGGCCGCGGTTGTGACCGCGTTCCTGATGCGCGAGCCCCTCGTGGTTCTGGCCCGCCAGCGATTCGTGTGGCGGGAGCGGAAGCCGGAGGCGGCGGTGGCGAAGCGATGGCTCGTATGGGAAGGAGTGCTCCTCGCCGCCGCCGGCGCCGCGCTGCTGCTCCGTTGGCCCTGGGACTTTCTCGCCGCCATTGGCGCCGGAACCGCGCTGTTGACCGCGACGGCCGTGTGGATGACCGTGAAGAATCTCCAACGGTCCACCTGGCTGCAACTGGCCAGCGCCGCCGCGCTCTCGGCAACCGGCCTGGCCGCGTGCGTCTCGGCCGTTGGAGAACTACGCCCCTGGGTGTGGCCTCTGTGGGCGATGACGGCCGCGCACGCGGCAGCCGGCATCCTGGTGGTGCACGCGCGGCTCGAAGCGCGGATCGCCGCCAGATCGCACAAGACTCTGGCACCGCGATTCCGGCTTCCCGCTCAGGTGATGCAGGCCGCGCTGCTGGCCGGAGCCCTGCTCTTTCTCGTCGCCGGCCGGCCGGTGCTCGCCGCCGCCTTGGTGTTGTCGGCGACCGTGCACCTCTGGGATCTCTACCACCTGACCAGCCCGCGCTCTCTCGCCACTCCGCTCACGACCGTCGGGCTCCGGGCCATGAGCCTGTCGATCGCGTTCTCGGCCCTAATCGTGTACGGGCTCTGGTGACGCGGCCAGGCACAGTTCTTCCGCCAGCGCTTCATAGTGCCGATGCAAAGCGATGTTGATCTTCGCGTTCGACTCATCCGAAAAGATTGCGTCGACCTTTTCGAAGTCCGCCGTATCCAGCACCTGGTAAGCCATCTGGAACAGCACGCGATCTTCTTTCTGAATATGCGCGCGCAGCAACTCGACATAGGCGAAGCCGTTTTCCCGAATGGCTTCGATCGCCTCGGCGCTGTTCCGTGCGGCGGCGGCCAGGTTGTCCCGGATTTGCGCCAGGTACGACCGCCCAACCTGATGCTCGTACAGCATCATCCCGATCGGCCCGGACTCCTTGGGAAACCCCTTCTGGTTCATGGCGGGGAACAGGGTGTCCTCCTCCTTGAAATGGTGGCAACTGTCGGCGTAGACGCGCAAGAAATCAAGGGCCTTTTGAAAGAAATCAGCCGGAAACGGCGTCTCGCCGAGTTGGCCGAGTTGGATCTCCACGGCGCCGAGCACCCGCTCGATGACGCGGTGCTCATTCATCAGCGACTGGACGGGATGAATCGTGGGCATGAAAGCAACCTCCACCCCCAGGATCGTGTTTCTCCGCTCCGATGTCGGTGACCTCCGTCACACGCAGCATCCTCGTTTGTAGTGCCGGTCTCCGACCGGCCAGGGCCGCATACATGCGGCCCGCCGGCCGAAGGCCGGCTTGTGGATCGAATATCCATGGCGCGGACTCTCGAGTCTGCTGCATCGAGAGGTAGACTCGGCTCGACGCTTGGGGGCGCATGCTCCAGCGTGCACGGGAACTTTAGTTCCCCCCCATGCCTGCGAAGTCATCCACCGGACCCGTGCAGGCCGTAGCCCCTCGAGCGAGCGCCTACCGCTGACGATTCGCCGCGCTCAGCCAGTTCGAGACGACCAGGATGGAGGGCTGCTCGGCTTGCTCCTCCATGGTGTTCACCAGGAATTTGGCGCCAGCCCTGCTCGGAACATAATTGGTGCGAAACGGGTTCACGCCCGCGGGAAGGCGGACGGGAAACAGTTCGACCGGCGCCGACGCTCTCCAGTCGCCACCGTTCACCACAGTCACTGCCATGAGTTTGCCGCTTTGCGAAATGTAATACAGCTCCCGCCCATCACCCCTCCATCGCGGTTCCGAGCCGCCCGCGGTGGACACCTGCCACCGGGCATTAGGTTTCGGGAAGGCCTGCACATGGACTTCAAATTTGCCCGATTCGTCGGAGGTGAAGGCGAGCCACTTGCCGTCCGGAGAAAGATTGCCGTGCATCTCGTTGAAGGGAGTGCGAGCTTGAGGCAGGGGCGGGCTGTCACCAGGCCGCAGGACCGCCCAAACGTCATATCCATTGCTGGTGGACGCCGAATAAATGGTATAGCCATTGGAGTAATCGGACAATATCAGCCAGGGCGACCCATCGTGAGCGGCGTGCTCCTGCGCGCCGCCAAACCAGAGTTCTTCGTTAGCGCCGCCGAACGCGCTCTTGCGATAAACATCCATAAAGCCAGCGAGGTTGCTTCTGAACAGGATTGACGATCCGTCCGGTGACCATTGGACCCCGGCTTCCGTCATGGGCTGAAACGTCGACCGGGTAGCGACTCCCCGAACCATGTCGTGAATCCAGATGTCGGGAGTGTTGGTCGTCGGGTCTACTCGACTGAGGGCAACCTGATTCTCGTCCGGAGATAGCCGGAAGTCGATGTAGTCGCCCGGGGGATCGATGGCGGACGAAGCACGTCCACTTCGATCGAGCCAGGTCGGGCGCGTGCGTGGCGAGATGGCAGGAGTGAACGCCAGGATCCCGTTGCGGGACACACTGCAACCGCATTCCCCACTGCTGGAACCGCCGACAGGCTGGGCAGCTGGGAATGCTTCCCCTTCGAGAACCTGCTTGGCTGGGTCAAATCGCTGGGCCATCAGCATCCCACCTTCGAGGAACAGCAGGTAGCCCGGATCGGCGAAAACGGCGCCCCACTCGGTGGATCGCAGCAGTCTGGGCGCCGTCCCATCCAAAGAGCTCACGTAGAGGCCACGCTTGGGGAAGTCCGAAACGCGTATGTTGTAGATGAATGCGCGGCCATCCGGCAGGAAGTGGGGCCAGCGATGGGGGCCTTGGATCTGCTCGGGCGAAGTGATGGCGACGGCTGTGCCACCAGAGGCTGGAACCCGATGGATCCCTTTCCCCGGCAGCGCATAAATGATCACCCCTTCCTTGCCCCACGAGCCGCCGCGCGGATCGGGAGATCCTTCGGCCACAATCTGCGGCGACCCGCCGCGAGTGTCCACCTTCTTGAGCTTGCTCTGGGCAAAGAACGCCACCCAGTTGCTATCCGGCGACCAGAACGGCTGAGCCGCTCCGTCCGTGCCGGGCAGGAGTCGAGGATTCGTTTCATCCAACCGCCGGATCCACAACTGCGGCGGTCCGCCCGAGGAAGCGATGAAGGCCAGTTTCGTTCCGTCGGGAGACAACGCGAATTGCGTTACAGGAACCGAGGCGAACTGGGAAGCGAAGGTCGATCCCTGGGGAGAACGGATCTCATAACGCAGCGTTGGGGATCCTTCCGGGGCTTCGCTCCAATGCCTGGCGGATACGGCACTCAAAGCCGCCACGACGGCCATGGCAACCCCGGCTGCAATCCACCAGCGCCAGCCGTTAGCCGGGATCTTTAAGGGCGCGTTGTCGGGGACGTTCTCAGCCAACCGCTGCAACTCGAGCTTGACGTCGTGGATCGCCTGCCAGCGCTCATCCGGGTCTTTCTTGAGGCAATGACGGACGATCCAGTCGAGAGCGGGTGGATGGGCCGGTGCCCGGTCCACCAGGCTCGGCGGCTCCTTCTCCAGGATGGCCGCGATGGTGCTGGCCACGCTTTCCCCTTCAAACGGCCGGCGGCCCGTCGCCATCTCGTACAGAATGGCGCCGAAGGCAAACATGTCGCTGCGCGTATCGAACGCCCGGCCTTCCAGTTGCTCGGGCGACATGTATTGGACGGTGCCGACGATGGCGCCCTGCTCAGTAATCGGGCCTGTCAGCGTCGGTTCATCCTGGGTCGGGGCGTGCAGGCCCGTTGGCCGCGCCAGGCCGAAGTCCAGCAATTTCACACCGGACTTGGTGAGCATCACATTGCCTGGCTTCAGGTCCCGGTGCGCCAGTCCCTGGCGGTGCGGCAGTTCCAACGCCTCTGCAATCTGAATGGCGATGCGAAGAAACTGAGGCTTGGGGAGGGGCCCTTTCCGAAGGCGGTCAGCGAGGGTTTCGCCTTCCAGGTACTCCATCACCAGATAGTCGATATCTTCGTGCCGGCCGATGTCGTAAAGGATGCAGATGTTCGGGTGGTTGAGGCCGGAGATCAACCGGGCTTCCCGCTCGAAGCGCTGGCGTAGCTCGGGTCGCGAGGCATGCTCGGCGAGCAGAACCTTGATCGCCACCACGCGATTCAACCGTGTGTCGCGCGCGCGGTAAACCTCGCCCATGCCGCCGGAGCCGATGGCTGTCGTGATTTCGTAGGGCCCCAACCGGGTCGACGGGGGCAAGGGCATGGCCATCAATCATACAACTGGAGAACAGGGAAAGGCCAGCCTCGCAAAATCGCCGGCAAGGGTAAACGTCGCAATGTTGTGCCGGTGTTTAGCCACCTGAATGGTGGCGCACGCTTCCAGCGTGCACGGGAACTTTAGTTCCCCCGACCGGCCGAAGGCCGGCGTTGCGCATCACCGATCAGCTACTCTGCTTCGTCGTTAACGAACCGCGAGACCGGCCATCTTGACCTTAATCCGTCTGGATCCAAAAAGTCTCTCGACGGACTTAAGGAATCTCACGTGCTAGTCATGCCGTTATGCGATTCGTGCCGCCCAGTGACCCGAGTCACTGACCCGGCCGGCTACGCCGGGCCACCATGGAATTGCGAGGTCGGAGACATGCAAGCCACATCCTGCACAGAGCAACAAGAGCAAACGCATGAGCGGCGGAAAACCTGGATTCGCCGCACCGAACCCGACCGCTCGCAACTCATCCGGCGAAGTGTCCAGATTGCATTCCTGGCCCTGAACATTTGGATCTGCATCGAGTTTTACCTCTTCGTCCGGCACTTCGAGACAGGCGCCAGCGGTCCAGCCAGCCGCCCCCCAGGAGTCGAGGGTTGGCTCCCCATCGCTGGGATGATGAATACAAAGTACTTCCTCCTGACCGGTGCGGTGCCGGTGATCCATCCCGCCGCCATGTTCCTGTTCATGACGTTCGTCACGATGTCTCTGCTGCTACGGAAGGCCTTCTGCGGGTGGCTCTGCCCGGTGGGAACGATCTCCGAATATCTGTGGAAGTTCGGAAGGCACACATTTCGCCGGGTCTTCTTGCTTCCCCGCTGGCTGGACATCGGACTCCGCAGCCTGAAGTACATTCTCCTGGGACTGTTCCTCTACGCCGTCGGCTCGATGTCGGCTCATGCAATCGCTGCTTTCCTCGAGTCGCCCTATGGCTTGGTGGCCGACGTCAAAATGCTCAATTTCTTCCGTTTCCTCAGCCCGACCGGCGCGGTGATTGTGGGCTTGCTTGCCATCGGATCCATCTTCGTTCAGAACTTCTGGTGCCGCTATCTTTGTCCGTACGGTGCGCTCATGGGACTGGCCGCGCTGGCCAGTCCGCTCCGCATCCGCCGCGCACCCGACGCTTGCATTGACTGCGCCAAATGCGCCAAAGCCTGCCCTTCCCGGCTTCCGGTGGACCGGTTGATCCAGATTCGATCGGCTGAATGTCTGGGATGCCTCGAGTGCGTGGCTGTCTGCCCGGCACGGGGTGCACTCGATATGACGGTGGTGGGGACCCGTCGCAGGGTGCAGCCTTGGGCGACGGCTGTGATCGTTGGGGCCTTGTTCCTCGGCATCGTCGCCTCGGCCAGACTCACTGGGCGCTGGGACAGCCCGATCCCGAGTGCCGTATTTGAGCGGCTGGTTCCTGTCGCCAACGAGTTCGCGCACCCGTAATACCGGCAGCGAACCCAATTAAACCATTGATTATAAATATCTTACAGAGAAATTGGCTTCGTTTTGCCACCGAAGTGGCGCCGGGCGACGTTGTTTGTCGCCCGGCGCTTCTCAAGCCGGATTGGCCTCCCCATGTTTCTCTCCATGTCCCCTGGACTGGGGTGGGCGTTTTCGGCCCGCGGCACCCTCTCCACAACTCTCCTTCGGCGTAGTATCATCCGAGGTTTCATGCGCACGATTTCCTGCTTCTTCGGATTCGCCCTCCTGGCGGTCGCCGCCGGCGACTGGAGCGTCTCTACCGGCGACAGCGGTTCCACCCGCTACTCCCCGTTGCGGCAGATTCATACCGGCAATGTCTCGCGCCTTGAGGTCGCCTGGACCTACCATACCGGCGATGCCACCGGGCGGCCCGCGACTTCCATTCAATCCACCCCCATCGTCGCGGACGGAGTGATGTACCTGTCCACTCCTCAGCAGAAGGTGGTGGCCCTGCGTCCCGATACCGGCCAGCCTCTCTGGACCTTCGACCCCTACGCCGGTTCCGACGACGAGCGGCCCCGCGGCGTCAGCCGTGGCGTCACCTATTGGACCGACGGCAAGGTGCAGCGCATCTTCCACTCCTACCGGACGTGGCTGGTCGCGCTCGACGCGAAAACGGGGAAACCGGCGCCCGCCTTCGGCAAGGAGGGCCACGTTGATCTCACCCAGGGTCTCGGCCGGGACATCCAAGGTTTGCAATACTACGTCACCAGCCCCGGCGTCATCTATCAGGACCTGATTATCCTCGGTTCGACGACGGGGGAAGGTCCCCGCCCCGCGGCTCCCGGGCATATCCGCGCCTTCGACGTCCGCACCGGACAGCAGCGCTGGATCTTCCACACGATCCCGCACCCGGGCGAATTCGGCTACGAAACCTGGCCGAAAGACGCGTGGACCCGCTCCGGTGGCGCGAACGACTGGGGCGGCCTGAGCGTCGACCAGAAGCGTGGCTGGGCCTTTGTCGCCCTCGGCTCGGCGGCCTTCGACTTTTGGGGAGGCGACCGCATCGGCGACAATCTCTACGCCAACTGCGTGGTCGCTCTCGACGCCCGGACCGGAAAGCGCATCTGGCATTTCCAGACCGCGCACCACGACGTCTGGGACTACGATCTTCCGACCGCGCCGGTTCTTGCCAGCTTTCGCCGGGAAGGCCGGCAGGTGGATGCCGTCGTCCAGATGAGCAAGCAGGGGATCGTCTTTGTCTTCGACCGGGTGACCGGCCAGCCCGTCTATGGCGTGGAGGAGCGCCCGATTCCCGAGTCCGACGTGCCTGGTGAGGTGCTCTCCAAAACCCAGCCTTTCCCCCTGAAGCCTCCGCCGCTGGTGCGGCACGAGTACACCGAAGCGGAAGTGACCGACATCACCCCGGAAAAGCGCGCGTTCGTCCTGGAGAAGTTCCGGAAGATCCGCCACGGAAAGATCTACACCCCGCCCAGCCTTCAGGGCACCGCGGTCTTTCCCGGTTTTGGAGGCGGCGTCAACTGGGGCGGGTCGGCCTTCGATCCCGAGAGCGAGACCGTGTTCGTCAACACCAACGAGATGATCAACCTGATGAAGTTGAAGCAGTCGCCGGAGGGATCCGAATACAAGTTCGATCACGAAGGCTACAACCAGCTGATGGATGACGAAGACTATCCCGGAGTCAAACCGCCCTGGGGTACCCTCCAGGCGATCCACCTGCCCACCGGCGAGATTCGCTGGAAGGTCGTCTTTGGCGAGCATCCGGAGTTGACCAACCGTGGCATCCCCAGGACCGGTACGATGAACTTCGGCGGGCCGATCGTCACCGCCGGCGGCCTGCTGTTCATCGGCGCAACCCAGGATCACAAGTTGCATGCATACGACACCCGGACCGGCAGGATCCTGTGGGAGGCGCAACTCGAGACCGGCGCCTACGCCACGCCCTGCACCTACGAAGTGAACGGCCGGCAATACGTCGTGGTTGGCGTGGGGGGCGGGCGCTGGAAGAGCCCTGCCGGAGACTCCTTTGTGGCCTTCGCCCTTCCGGAAGGTTCGGACAAATGAAGTGGCTGGCGTGGCTGATACCCGTGGCGGCGCTTCTGGCTCAGCACGAACCCAAGCCTCCCGTGGGCTCGGCCCCCACGCAGCCGGTTCCGTACAGCCACAAGGTGCACCTGGGCCTGGGGCTCAAATGCGTGGAGTGCCACAAGACGGTGATGGAGAAGAGCGCCGCCGGCCTGCCCGCGGAGAGTCTCTGCATGAACTGTCATCGCGTGATCAAGACCGAAAGCCCGGCCATCCGGACGCTCGCCCAATTCCATCAGGAGAAGAAGACTGTCCCCTGGGTGCGGGTCTATCTGCTCCCCAACTTCGTGTACTTCTCGCACAAGCGGCACCATGTGAAGGCACGGATCGAGTGTGCCGAATGTCACGGCGACCTGGCGTCGCAGGAGGTGGTGCGCAAGGAAAAACCGATCGGCATGTCCGCATGCATGGCCTGTCACGATCAGAGGAAGGCCAACAACAACTGTGATGCGTGCCACGTGGCCCATCCCCAGTAGTTGCGTCTCCTTCAGCGCCGCGCCGTACGTCCTCGACCGTGAAAAACGAGCTTGCAGCCCCGAGCGTAAACGCCATGGGATCGAGGGGTGGGATCGAAGTTGATTATCGGCGGGGAACGGAGGTCTGCCAGCTTTTCTGCCAGTGCCGCTTGCCGTTGACCGTCACCTCGACGTCGCTCAGGAAATGGAACGACTCCGCGTCGCTGGCCAGGGCCTCGTTCGCTTCCACCTTGATGCGCCGGTTGGGGTACACCATGGTGTACTCGTTGCTGGCGCGCATCTCGGCTTTGGCCGGATTCTTTTGCGACACCGTGTACCAGGATTGGGCTAAGCGTTCGTCCTCCCCCAACTTCGACGAACGCCGCAGATGGACGGTCACGGTTCCTCTTACCAGGTCGTGCGTGATCTGGTGTTCGGTGGCCGGCGCGTTGTCGGGCTTCGGGTCCGGCTTGGGAGATGGCTGCAGAGCTGGGACGGGGAGCATGGGGACTTGGCGCGGCATCAGCGGAAGGATCACGTGGGACGCCTGCGTTCCTCCCCGATGGATGGTGTGGATGGCGGCCTTCGCCGTGGGCCACGCGTTCTGGAAATCGGCGCCGGCCACGGAGACTCGAACCCGGTGTCCGGCCGGAAATACGTAGGCCATGTACTTCAGGTCGATCGCCAGGCGATAGACTGCGCCCGGCTTCAGGGGTTCCGGCTCGGTGTGCGAGTTGCGGCGCTCGCCTCGCAATCCACCGTCCGTGATCCACTTCGACGTGCCGTCCGGGGCCACGTCGGTGATCTTCACGTGGAAGTACGCCGTGTCCGCGGTGGAGGACACGAACAGGATCGCCTTGGGCTCGCCGGTGACCTCCGTTGCCGACGTAAAGGGCTCGCTCGTGTAGGTGAGCGAGAGCGCTTCATCCTGCCGTTGATCGACCGGCATGGCGTAAGGCAGGATTCCTCCTCCCCAGTAGATGCCGGACGTGATGCCGACGGTGGGGTTGTAGCGGTACGCGTCCTTCTCCGCCGCGGCTTCAGCGGTGTCGCGGACCAGCTTTCCGTTGGCGGCAAGATACAGATTTGCGGCCTGGGTCCGGGCCGGCGGCCACTCCTTCTCGTGACGCCATACGCCGTTGTCGTGGATGTACATCCGCGACTCCGGTTCCTTATAGGTTCGGACGAACAGGGTGATGGGAGGCTCTTTCAGGATGCCGGTGTCGACGCCCTTCAGCCAATGGTCGTACCACTTCAGGAGTTCGCGGCGAAAATCGATGCGGGGGCCGGGAACCGCCTCTTCGGGCCAATAATGTCCCCATGGCCCGATGAACACTTTCCTGGGCACCTGAATCTGGGCGAACGCGCGCAGGATCGGGGTCGGGTAGCAATCGGCCCAACCGCTCCACAACATCACCGGAACCTTGATCCGGCTGTAGTCGGGCTGGAGCGAGCGGCTGAGCCAGTACTTGCCGCGGAGTTGCTCGCTGATGAACCCAATGCCCCAGGGGACGTTCTTTTCGAGCCGCTCGCGCCAGAGGTCGTTCCAATGGACGCCGGTTGCGTCCGGATCGGGTGGTCCGAAGTTGCCGGCGGTCATCAGGGGGGAGAAGGCGTCGAACATGTACGGGCGCAGTGAACCGCCGGGATAGGTCCAATCCAGATAGACGTCGTCATTCGACGATCCGACCACCAGGGTTTTCAGGTGCGGAGGATTCTGAACGCCGACCTGCCACTGCACGACTCCCCCGTAGGACATGCCCCACATGGCGACACCGCCATCGCACCATGGCTGCGCTGCGATCCATTCGACCATGTCGTAGGCGTCCTGCCGCTCCTCATCGGAATAGATGTGATGGCTCCAGCCGCCCGAGTTGCCGGTCCCGCGCACGTCGAAATACACGATGGCGTAGCCGCGTTCGGCGAAGTAGCTCGGGCCATCGAAGCGATGGTTGTACTCGGCGTCCGAGTAGGAGTCTTTGACAGAGCCCAGCCACCGGTAAGGATTGTAGGCCATGATGGCGGGGAACCGGCCAGGCGCGTCGGGGCGGACGATCACGGTGGCCAGTTCCACGCCGTCGCGCATGCGCGCCCGGACCCGGCGCTCCACCCGCACCCGGTGCAAGCCCAGGGCTGTGCGCACGTGAGCCGCGACTTCGCGGGCGAGTGCTTGGGATCCGCCTTCATTGAAGTGGACGTTCAGCGGCAACTGCAATTCGGTGACGCGCGGCAGGGCGAAGGCGTACAGGTCGTTGACGGTGATTCCTTCCTCCCGCATCACGCGCCGGGCGACGGTGTCGTATCGCAAGGCGTCCGCCGTCCGGCGCACGGGGCTCAGGATGCCTTCCGGAACGGGAGTAGTCGTGGCCCAGACGAGCTTGGCGCCCGTCGCCTTGAGTCCGGTGACGATCGTCCGGAGATTGCGCTCGTACTGATCGATCGGGGTGAGCACCCCGCCGCCGGCATCCACACGGATATCGTGGAGACCGAAGTTGAAGTGGATCACATCCCACTTGCCGTCGCCTAACCATTCCTTGAGGCGCTGGACGCCGTTGCCGGTCTGGAAAGCGTTGCCGGCGTTGTGCTCCACGCGCGCGGCGCCGGCCAGCATGCGTTGGACATACGGGGTGTAGCCGAGCGAGATCGAGTCTCCAATGAGGAGCACACGCGGCTGAGCCATGGCGGCCTGGCAGGCGAGAGCAACGAGGAGTACGCGGAACATGGTTGTCCTGCCGGTTATACACCATTCCGGGTGATTGTCAGGATTGGTTCAGGCCCGAAAATCGCCCTACAGGCTTCCGACGGGCTTGGCTTCGGATTCCACTCGCATTCCTTTGCGCCCTCGAAGCCACCATTGCCAGCGCTCCATGTAGAGGTACAACACCGGGGTCATGTAAAGAGTCAAAAGCTGGGACACCGCCAGGCCGCCGACCACCGCCAGGCCGAGAGGGCGCCGTGCATGGCCGCTGGCGCCCAGCCCCAACGCGATCGGCAATGCCCCGGCCAACGCCGCCATCGTGGTCATCATGATCGGCCGGAACCGCAGCAGGCAGCCTTCCCGGATCGCCTCGAAGGGGGTCTTGCGCTCCGTCCGCTGCGCTTCCAGCGCGAAGTCGATCATCATGATCGCGTTCTTCTTGACGATGCCGAACAGCATGATGAGCCCGACAAACCCGAACAGGTTCAACTCGTAGCCGAAAAGTCTCAGCGTCAACAGGGCGCCGAACACCGCCGACGGCAGCCCCGACAGGATCGTCAGCGGGTGCCAGAAGCTCTCGTACAGAATCCCGAGGACCAGATAGATCACCAGCACCGCGACCACCAGCAGGCCCGTGAGGTCGCGAAGGGAGTCCTGGAACACCTGCAAGGTGCCGAGGAAACTGAAGGTGATGGTGGGCGGAACCCGCAGTTCGAGCAGCAGCCTCTCGATCTCTTCGGTGGCCTTGCCGAGAGGCATCGACGGCCCCAGGTCGAACGACAGCGTCACCGAGGGAAGCTGGCCGATGTGGTTGATCGTCAGGGGGCCGGTGGTCCGTTCCACCCGGGCCACGGCGTTCAGCGGAACCTGGTGTCCGTGCGCCGACCGGATGTGCAGTTTGGCCAGCGCGTCTGGATTGTCCTGGTACTGGGGCAACAACTCGGTGATGACGGCGTACTGGTTGGACGGGGCGAACATCGTCGTCACCTGCCGGTTGCCGTAGGCCGTGTAGAGGACGTTCTCGATCTGGTCGGGCGACACGCCCAGGGCCAGCGCGCGGTCGCGGTCGATGTCCACCAGCACCTGCGGGCTGTTGATCTGCATGTCGCTCGACACGTCCACGAAGCCCGGCAGTTCGCGTAGCCGGGCTTCCACCCGAGGAGCCCAGCGGTACAGTTCCTTCGCGTCGGGCCCACGAAACGTTAGCTGATAGGGGCTCTTGGTGATGATGGCGTTGGCGCGCACGGGCGGCGGAGCCTGCAGAAACGAGTTCGCGCCCGGAATACGCGCAAGCTTGGCCCGCAGGTCGGCCATGACGGAGTCCAGCGATTCGCCGCCGCGCTGCGTGCGCGGCCTGAGTTGGACCGAAAACCGGCCCGCATTCACGGGTCCGCCAAAGCCGCTGCCGACATAGGAGATGTACGAGGTCACCCGGGGATCGGAGAGGATCGTCCGGTCAATCGCCAGTTGGTTCCGCTCCATGGCGTCGTAGGAGACATCCTGGGCGCCCTCGCTGATGCCCCACAGCCGGCTGTCTTCCAAACTGGGCAGAAAGCCCTTGGGGATGGCGACGAACAGGTAGCCGGTGGCGGCCACCAAGGCGGTGGAGACCGCCAGCGTCGCGAACTGGTGACGCATCACGACGGCGAGGGTCCGCTCGTACACGCGGGCCATCCACAAAAAGCCGCCCTCCAGCCAGCGCGAAAGAAACCCGGGCCGGGATTCGTCCGCCGGGCGCAGAAAGCGGCTGCACAGCATCGGCGTGAGGCTGAGAGAGACGAAGCCGGAGACCAGGATCGCCACTGAGATCGTAACGGCGAACTCCCGCAACAGGCGCCCCACGATCCCGCCCAGGAAGAGAACGGGAATGAAGACCGCCACCAGCGAGACGGTCATCGACACGATGGTGAAGCCGACCTCGCGCGCTCCTTCCAGCGCCGCCTGCATGCGTCCCTTGCCCATCTCCATGTGGCGGACAATGTTCTCGAGCATCACGATGGCGTCGTCGACGACGAAGCCCACCGAGAGGGTCAGGGCCATGAGGGTGAGGTTGTTCAGGCTGAACCCCAACAGGTGGCACACGGCGAAGGTGCCGATGAGGGAGAGCGGCAGGGCAAGGCTCGGGATGGCGGTTGCGGTTGCGCTCCGCAGAAAGAGGAAGATCACCAGCACGACCAGCCCGATCGTCAGCCATAGCGTGTGTTTGACGTCGGCGATCGAATCGCGGATCAGCACGGACCGGTCGAACAGAACGTCCAGCTTGACCGAGGCCGGAAGCTCCCGGCGAAACGCGGGCAGGAGCGCGCGGACGCGGTCGTTCACCTCTACCGTGTTCGTACCCGGCTGCCGCATCACGCCGATCGAGAGCGCCCGTACCCCGTTGAACCAGCCGGCTGACTTGTCGTTCTCCACGCCGTCGATGACGTCGCCGAGTTCGTCCAGGCGCACGGGGTTTCCGTTGCGGTAAGCCACAATGATCGCCCGGTAGGCGGCCGCTCCGAACAACTGGCCGGTGGTCTGCACGGAGAACGCCTGCTTGCTGCCGTACAGCGTGCCGGTCGGAAGGTGGACGTTGCTCTGCTCGATGGCGCGCTGCACCTCATCGATGCCGATCCCGCGCGCCGCCATCTCGTCCGGGTTCAGCCGGACGCGCACAGCGTATTTCTGCGCTCCGTAGATTCCGACCTGCGCGACGCCCGGGATCATCGAGATGCGCTGGCCGATCATGGTCTCGGCGTACTCGTGGACCCGGTAGAGCGGCAGCGTGGGCGAACTCAACGCGAGAAAGAGCACCGGCTGGTCGGCGGGGTTGATGCGCTGAAAGGACGGCGGCGCCGGCATGTTTGGCGGAAGCTGACGCTGCGCCTTACTGATGGCGGCTTGCACGTCCTGCGCCGCGGCGTCGATATTGCGGTCGAGCACGAACTGAAGCGTGATTTGCGTGTAGCCCTGCGAGCTCACCGAGTTCATCGAGTCGAGGCCGGCAATGGCGGAGAACTGGCGTTCCAGAGGCGTCGCGACCGACGAGGCCATGGTGTCCGGGCTCGCGCCCGGCAGGAGCGCCTGCACTTGCAGCGTGGGGTAGTCGACGTTGGGCAGGTCGCTGACCGGAAGCTTCAGATACCCGAGGATTCCCGCAAGGAGAACGCCGGCCATCACCAGCGTCGTCATGATCGGCCGGACGATGAACAGCGTGGTCATGGGCTGACTACGTCTACCTTGGCCCCGGGAACCAGCCGCAAGTGTCCGTCCGTCACCACGGTCTCGCCCGGACGGACTCCTTCTTCGACTACTGTTTCCTTGCCTACGATCCGCCCGGCCGCGATTTTGCGCATTTCCACCGTCGAATCCGGCTTCACCACAAATGCGAACACACCCTTCTGTCCGGTCTGGATCGCTTCCGACGGCACCATGGTCACCGCGCGCTCGACGGCCAGGGTCACAACAACGTTCACGAAACGGCCCGGCCACAGCCGTTGTTCGGCGTTCGCGAACGTGGCTTTGAGCTTGATGGTGCCCGTCGTCCGGTCCACCGAATGATCCACGAACGTCAGTTTGCCTCGGGCGATGGGCTGGTTTTCCTGCAGGACTTCGACGTCGAGCGGATGGTCCGCCTGGTGGCGGCGGATCTCGTCCAACTGCTGCTGCGGCGCCGAAAACGAAACGTAGATCGGGTTCACCTGGTGGATGACCACCATCGGCGTATCGTCATTGGCCTTGACCAGGTTCCCCTGGTTGACCAGCAGGTTACCGGTGCGGCCGTCGATCGCCGCGCGGATGGTGCAGTATTCCAGTTGAAGTTTGGCCGTTTCCACCGCGGCCCGATCGGAAGCAAGGGTCGCCCGCAAGCTATCGATCGCAGCGCGGCCCGCGCGTACGGATTCTTCCAGGACATCGGCGTTCGTCCGCACTGCGTCGCTCTGTTCTTTTGAAACGACGCCTTCCTTGGCCAATCGCGCGTAGCGGGACGCCTGCTGCTCGGCGGTCTTCACCTGGGCGACGTCGCGGGCCAGGTTCGCCTCCGCCTGCCTCTGTTGTGCCAGGTCGCGGGTGACATTGGCTTCGGCTTGCCGCAATGCGTTTTCGAACGGCCGTGGATCGATGCGGAACAGCAGGTCGCCCTTGCGCACCTGCTGCCCTTCGTGGAAGCCGACCTCCATGACCTGGCCGGCGACTTGGGCCTTCACCGCCACCGTGGCGTAGGGTTCCACCGCGCCGATCAAGCGCAACGACAACGGCGCTGCTCGCTCCACCGCCTTCGCCACGGTCACCGGAACACTCTCGCGTTTGGCTGTCTGGACCGATTGGGGGCTGCATCCCGCCAGCGACAGCGCCGACGCGACCGCCAGGTATAAACTCGTTGACCTCACCGTCTTCCTGACAGTCTATCGAGTTGCGGGCCAGGGTGGGACGGTCCAGTCGATTGCGTTGGAGCGCTTCGGGGAAAAGACAGGTGTGGTATAGCTAGTCGCTGTGAATCGCCGCCGGTTCCTGCACTGTGCTTACGCATCGCTCGCCGCCGTCAAGAGCCGCATCGAGGCGGCTGCGCCGGATCGAAACATCCTCTGGGGTTGCAGTTCCTTCCTGTGGACCTCGACTCAGTGGCGCGATGACGGCTCGGCCAAGTTTACCGACATGCTTGACGTGATCCGCGACGCCGGCCTCGACGGCTTCCGCCTGAATGGCTGGCCTCAGACTTTGGAGAAGTACGGCATGCCGCCGGCCCGGCTGGAGAAGGAGCTTTCCAAACGCAACCTGCGCCTCGCCACCCTTTCCTTCGGCGGCCCGGCCGACGTAGCCTCCCAACATGCCGGCATCGAGGCCAACGCCCACAAAGCCTGTAAATTTCTCCGCGACTTCGGCTCCGATCTGCTGACGGTTTTCTCGCCCTCGCGGCCCAACAAGGTCCTCATGAGGGAACACATGCGTATCGCCTGCGGGTTCTGGAATCGCCTGGGCGATCTGGCGGCGACGTATGGCATTCGCGCCGGCCAGCACAATCACTCTCAGGGCCAACTGGTGGAGAGCCAGGACGAGGTCGAACTGATGCTCAAGCTGACCGACCCGAAGAAGTTCGGCTGGTCGCCCGACACCGTGCACCTGTACCTCGGTGGCTGCAAGATTGTCGACCTGTTCGAGCGGCACGGCCATCGCTTGTTCTCGATGGACTATATCGACGCCAGGTACTTGTATGCGGCGAGCGATCTGGAACTTCCCAACGGAAAGGTGGAGAAGGCCGGTACGCACAACGCAACCTTCATGCTCTGCAACCAGGATCTGGGCGACGGCGAGATCGACTTCCCGGCGCTGCACCGCGTCCTGAAGCGCAACCGCTTTCGCGGCTGGATCACGATCGACCATCACTACACGCCGGTCAGCCCCCGGCACAGTTTCAGCCGCTGCCGCCGTTATATTCAACAGCGGCTGGAACCGATCTATCGCTAAAATCCCTTACCGTAATCCCGAATTTGTTCTTGACTTGTTTCCAGACAGCCTTTATTCTTGAAAAGAACCGTTTCAGGAAAGGAGGCGGACCTTTGGCAAATCCTCATGATCCTCGTAGTCGCGATCGCTTTACCGGCCCTTGGGCAGTGTCCGGCCTCCCGCAGGCCCACCGCAGCCTGTAGAGCAACCCTCATAAAATCAACTGGTTAAAAGCGCCTCGTGGCGCAACCTCAGCCGCCAGCGCTCCGGCTGCGGGCGTAAGCTCCCAGCGGCTGCTTCGGCTCCGAACCGCGGGCGTAAGCCCGCGGGTTGTGGGTAGTCTGCACAGAAATGAACGAAAAATGAGCCACGTTGTACTAAAAATATTTCAGGGTACGCGCTCTCAGAATGCTCCCCGGCTTTGTGATTCGTGTCACTCCGGCCTGGTGACAAGAGGCCCCTCGGCGAATGAAGAAACGGTGTTCTGCGACTGGGCCGAAAAGACCGTTGGGATGCGCGTTACCGAATGCAACCGCTACACAGACCGGGCCCTTCCCTCCCTGTATGAAATGAGGAAGATCGCCTGGGTCCTGGAGACCAACGTCAACCGCCAGGGGATTGGGTTCGTTTCGTCAAAACAGTGGCGCAAGAACAACCGACGAGGACGACCTGATTCCCGGTTGCGACAGATAACACTCGATCGCGGTGCGGGTCGCGGGAAACCGGTTATCGATTGCTAATCGGCGAGGTGCGGGTTCGAACCCCGCCGGCTCCAACATCTCTTGCGGGGCCGTAGCTCAACTGGATAGAGCAGCAGGCGGCGAAAGCCGCTTCATCCGGTGTCCGAATTTTATCCGCATTGACGATCTTCGCGGGGCCCGGTCGGGCCCCTGGACTTCAACACGAACCGCGCGGGTCGGCCGAGGCCGGTTATCGGCAACTCTCTTAAATAGAGAAGCACGTTCAAATCGTGCGTCCGGCTTCATCTTTTTCATCCGCGCCTTCAACCTCGCGATGCGGGTCGCAGTTTCCGGTTATCGACCCTTTCACGGTTCAACGAACCCGGGAGCGCCTTTTATCCGCGTCGTATTCTGGACTCACGGAGCGACTGGTGTATGCGCCATCTGAAGAATGTCTTTCAGCGGTTTCTGACCCCGCAGTCCCAACCGATGCCGGACCGCCCCGAGCAGGTCCGCAACACGGCCGGGGGCTTCGTCTGGCGGGCCGACGAGTGGACGCGCCTCGAGCGCTTCCTCGTGCTCGGCTCCGAAGGCGGAACGTATTACATCGGTGAGCGCGAACTGACGCTGGAAAACGCCGAGGCCCTTCGCGAGTGCCTGCGCAAGGATGGCCAACGAACGGTGCGTCTCATCGTCGAGATCTCGCGTTCAGGGCGCGCGCCGAAGAACGATCCGGCCCTGTTCGCCCTTGCCATGGCGTCGTCGCCGAAGTTCGCCGAGGCCAATACCAACGCCGCGGCGCTGGCCGCGCTTCCGGAGGTCGCGCGCACCGGGACGCACCTATTCCACTTCGTGGCGTTTGCCGGCGACTTCCGGGGCTGGGGGCGCGGCCTGCGCAACGCCGTGGCCCGCTGGTACGAGGACACGCCGCTCGAAAAGCTCGAATACCAGATGCTCAAATACCAGAACCGCGACGACTGGCGGCATCGCGATTTGATGCGCCTGGCCCATCCCAAGCCGGCAACCGAGAATCGCAATTCGCTGTTCCGTTGGGCGCTGGGCCGCGACGATGCAGAACTGGATCGCTCCGGCCTGTGGCAGGTGGAGGCGTTCGAGCAGGCCAAGCACGCCAAGTCGGAGGACGAGGTCGCTTCGCTCGTCCGGGAGTTCCGGTTGACCCAGGAGATGGTGCCTCCGCAGTGGAAGAACTCCTCGAAGGTGTGGGGGGCGTTGCTGGAAGAGATCCCGTACACGGCGTTGCTCCGCAACCTCGGCAAGCTGACCTCGGTCGGTCTGTTGGGTCCGAACTCGGAGGCTGCCGCACTCGTCGCAGCGCGCCTGACCGACCCCGAACGCGTGCGCCGGTCGCGGGTTCACCCGGTCGCGATTCTCGCGGCCCTGTTGACCTACAAGCAAGGCCGCGGCTTCCGGGGTGAACTGCGCTGGGCGCCCATTGGCACCGTGGTCGATGCGCTCGACGAAGCGTTCTACCTGGCGTTTCAGAACGTGGAGCCCTCCAACCAGCGGATCTACGTCGCGCTCGACGCCTCGGGCTCCATGCAGGGCGCGGCGGTAAACGGCATGCCGTTTCTCACAGCGGCGATGGGTTCTGTGGCCATGGCGATGGCCGTGGCACGATCGGAGCCGAAGTCGTTTATCGCCGCGTTTCACGAGCGCGTCTGGCACGTGGACATCACCGCGAAGGACCGCCTCGACCGCGCCTGCGACGCAATTGCCCGCGAGGGGTCGGCCACCGATGCGTCGCTCCCCATGAAGGACGCCCTCGACCGGAAGTTGAAGGTCGACGCGTTCGTCATCTACACCGACAGCGAGACCTGGGCCGGCGACCGGCATCCCGTGCAGGCGCTCGACCGTTATCGTCAGGCGACGGGCATCCCGGCGAAGATGGTGGTGGTGGCGATGGCCGCCAATCGCTATTCGATCGCCGACCCGCGGGATCCGCGGCAACTGGATGTCGCCGGCTTTGACACGACCGTGCCTTCCGTGATCGCCGACTTCGTGCGGGCGTAGACGCTCTTTGCCAGGCCGCCTGTGTTGTGGGGCGGCTTTTACGCCACGGCGGGCTTCAGCCCGCCACTGGAGCCTGTGCTTTTCACCCCGGCGTGCGAGTCGGACCGCCCCCCGGCTACTTGAAGATCTCCTCGACCGGCACAGCCAGATCCGGGTCCTGCGTATGGAGAACGCCGGCGCGCACATCCTGGCTGCCGTTGTCCGTGTACGTGATCACCCGCCGCGCGTACGGATCGAACACCCACACGTACCGAACACCGAACGAGAGATAGTCACCGATCTTCTCCAGCATCTCGGTCATCCGGTCGTCGGGCGACAGGATTTCGATCACCAGAAACGGGGGACTCGTGAAGATCTCTTCGTCGGGCTCGCCGAGACAAACAGAGACATCCGGCACGCGAAAGCGCTCTGGCTTTACCTGCACTCGTTGTTCGACAAACACCGAGATGCCCAGCCTCGCCCGCAGCGTTCCCAGGAAGATCGTCAGCTCCGTCTGCACTTTCGAATGCTGCTTTTCTCCCATGGCCCTCTCCACGACCCGCCCGTCCACATACTCGCGGTCGGGGCTGTAGCTGGTAGCCAGATACTCGGTCAACGGTGTGAGAACGGTGGCCACGCTTTGATTGTAGGTCACTTCCGGTAGAAACTGCCGCCCACCGCGCGCATGAACTTGCCCCACAACGCCTGCGACAATTCTCCCGCGTCTTCCGCACGCTCTGGAATCACCTGCACGTGCAGGCCGGCCATTTCGTCGCTCGAATCCGGACCCCACAGAACACGCTTCAGAGGCCGATTGGGATTGCGGGGATTCGCCGCCGAGTTGTCGTAGAAAAACTCCAGGAACAGCCGGGTTTCGGCGGGCAGACGCAGGGGCGTCTTGTACCGGTATTGATCCTGCTGGTCGAAGTTCCAATCGCGAATCCAGAGCAGCCACTGCTTCCGCCCATCGGGCAAAAGGGCATACCCTCGCATTTCCCTGCACAGGTAGTGAGCGTGCGGAATGATGCCCACCGCGTCCACCGCCACCGGCAGCGTGAAGGAGTCCGTGACGCGATAGCGCCGTGCCCCGGCGGGAATGTCGATCTCGCGCGAACCCAGGGCCACGTCGAACAGCCGCCTACGCGGAGGTTCTGACGAAAAGTACAAGGCGACGCGCGACTGCTCCCGCTCCGCCTTTCCCGTGGGATGAAAGTGGATCTGCAGAACCAGCGTCGCGTTTTTCCTCACGAGGGAAGCGACCCCCTGTGGTTGGGTCACCGGCTTCGAGCCGGGCGTCCATCCTCCCAAGCCCGGTCCCGGCAAAAACCCGGGTGCGCCGAAGCACGGATATCCCGGTCCGGGCGACTCGGCGTCGCGCTGCCGGGCCGCCCCGGAATTGTCGGTGAAGAACAACGCGTGGTGCACGACCTTCCGGTTGTCGGGCCTGAACTCGAGAGCCCGCACATAGCGGTCGGCCCCGAGCGACAGCGGAATGACAAAACAGCGATACTCGTCGGGCCCTTCCGCCGCCACCGGGTATGGCTCCGTCATCTGGACCTCGGCGTCCGGTTTGCCCAACCGCCATCCCTCTGGAAACGCCGGCGTAGGGGGCAACGCGGCAGGATCTCCTTGCGCCGCGCCGCTTCTCGCCCACTCCGCAAGCACCGCGAGTTCCCGAGCCGCGAGACGGCGTTCGTCGGCGAAGTCGCCATATCCCGGCTCCGGCAGCCAGGGTGGCATCCGCCGCTGCGCCGTAATCTCAGCGATCTGCTTTGCACGTTTCCGCGCGTCTTCATAGCTCAGCAGCGGAAACGGGGCGACTTCCTGGGGACGGTGGCAGGAGACGCAATGGCGGTAGAGGATCGGCGCGACGTCCCGCGAGAAGGTGACCGCGCCCGCCGCCGGCAGAGCGGCCACCGCCAACATCCACCAGCGCTTCACGATTCCATTATGGGTTCACCCGAGCTTCACCGGCTTGTCGTAACCGGTCATTTCCAGGTATCCCACTCCGTTGGACGATCCCGCATAGTCCACAGCCCCTTCCCAGTAGGTGGGCTCGTTCGTGGTCTCGATCATTTCCTGCGAGTCCAGCACCGCCTTGGCGGCAAGACGCAGGCCAAGTGAGGGCGCCTCGATCGACCACTCGACCGGATACTTCGCCTTCGTTTTCCCGCTCGTCCACAGGCGTCCCGGCGTCAAGCGGAAGTCGCCCTTCGCCAGGTGTCGGGAGCGCCCGGCCGCATCCACATAGGTCCCCGAGGAGTAAGGATCGATCGATCCGTCCTTCCGCCGCAACTGAAACAGCATCAACTCGCGCTGGTCGTCGAGCTGAATGCTGAACCAGTCCCAACCAGCCTGGGCGGCCTCCAACTGGTGCGTGAACCACTCGTGGTCCATCCAGGCCGAGCCCTTCACGTCGTGCGCCGCGCCGCCGGTCTCGATCCGGCCCTCCGCCCCCAGCCTCGAAAATGAGACGTAGTGCGAAGCCTTGCCGGCGCCTCCGGCCTTCTGGCTGACGCCGTCGCGACCATGAATCACCGGCGCTTTGCGCGGCGTGAGTCTGAGCTGAAACCGCACGTCTTCATCGACGGCGGTCAGCATCTGACGGCCTCCCTCCCATCGCGCCGACCAGTTGCCGTTCCAGACGCGCCGTTCGGCCATGCTCGCGCCGGCGATTCCGGGTCCCGCCCGATTCAAGCGCTTCGACGACAGGAACCGCTTGGCCTCCACATCCGTGAGCGCCAGGTGCGCCAGATAGAGGTCGTCCACGCGCCACGCGGATGGGTTCTCCACCGCGCCACGCCGTTGCGCCTGCCGGAAAAAGACGAGTTCGAATCCGAATCGGCGGGACTGGCGCGTCCGGAGATTCCCGGTGTAGTACCACCACTCGGTCCGGAAATCCGGATGGTTGAAGTGGTCGCGCGGGAATTCGTAGCGGTAGCCCGGTAAGGCCACTCGGTACTCCGGGTTTCGGGCCGCGAGCGGCGCGGCCAGGAAGCCCAGTAGGGCCCGCCGCTTCATAGGTCGTCCGCCGCGGGATGGGGAAATCCGCGGTGGTTTCTCACGCGCCACGAATGCCAGAGATGCCGGCGTTCGTGCGCGGCGATCATGGCGATGGCCGCGCCCAGCGGCATCCGGACCAAACGGGTGATGGGCGAGTGCACCCTGACCCTCGCCAAGTCCAATCCATTCGCCGACACGATGAGCTGCTGCAACTCCTCCTGGAGGGTGAGGAATCCCACCAGAACCTCGGCGGCTTCCGTTCGGTCGCCTGGCCGCATCGCCTTCGGCGCCCGGAACTTCCGCCGGGGGGGTGGCTCGGGAAGTTTCGCCAGGTAGTTCCCCAGCCAGCCGTAACGAAAGGGACCTGCGGCCGTGATCCCCTTCGCCCGTGCTTTCTCGATCGCCCGGCGCAAGACCGGCAGGTAGAGCTTGCCCACCTGGATCAAATGATCGAAGTTCTGTCCGATCGACCATCGGCCCGGTTCCGGAGTCCAGTTGATGAGCGCGTTGTCGAGCCGTTGGGCCAACGATCGGGCATCTTCAGCCAGCCGCATGTACTGCGCGGCGTAGTCCTGGAGTTCGGGCTCGAGGGTAGCGGGCATCTATCCCAATGTTATTGGATATCCCGGCGGACGAGGTCGTCCACAACGCGGATGAGTGCATTCAGCCGGTCGTCCGTGGCCGCCTGCTTTTCCGTAAGCTCGCGCAAGGCTGCATCCGTCCGCTCCTGTGACACCGCGAGTTGTTCCAGATTCCCCTGAAACCGGACCTGCGCCGAGGTCAATGTCTCGCAAAGGCCGACGACGCGGCCCACGATGCCTTCAAGCTGTTCGTGCTTCTGTTCCAGCCTCGCCAGGTTTGCGGCAAAAGTCGCCTGGCTTTCCAGAATGAACTCCATCGTCCGCTCGACATCCATGACCCCAGTCTATCGGAAGAACAACGCCTGAACCGCCAGCACGATCAGGAACCCGAAGACCGACACCACCACCTTCATCGCTGTCCAACTGCGCAGCGTCTGCGGGACCGTCATGCCCAGGTATTCGTTCACCAGCCAGAAGCCCGCGTCGTTGACGTGCGAAAGGATCGTGCCGCCGCAAGCCAAGGCCATGGTCATCATCTCCGGCGTGTACCCGGGAATGTTCTTGACGATGGGCGCGACAATGCCGGCGGCGGTAATGATGGCCACCGTCGCCGAGCCCTGCGCAATGCGCATCGCCGCCGCGATCAGGTACGCCACGATGAGCGGCGAGATCGACGACGTGGCCAGCAGGTTCCCCGCGTACGGGCCGACGCCCGAATCGATGATCACCTGCTTGAACGCTCCGCCGCCGCCCATGATGGCCAGCAGCGTCCCGATCGGCGCCATCGAGTCGGTCGCCATCCTGCCCAGCGCCGTGCGGTCGAGGCCGCGACGGGTCCCGAACCAATACATCGCCACAAGCGCCGTCACCATCAATGCGGTGAAGGGGTGCCCGATCAGAGTCAGAAACGCCTGTCCGGGAGACTTTGCCATTCCGCCGATCGTCGCCGCGAAGATCAGGATCACCGGCAGCAACAGCACCAGCACCACCTGAGGCACTGGCGGGGCGGGGCGATCGCCTTGTTTTGCATCCTCTTCCCCTGCGATCTTCGGCAGGGGAACGTAGATCTTGGCCGCGATCCAGCCTCCGTAGACGATCCCGCCCATGATCGCCATGGGGATCGACAACAGCACGCCGTACAGAATCGTCAGGCCCAGATCGGCGCCCAGCAGCGCCGCCGCCGCGGCCGGCGCGGGATGGGGAGGCACCAGGGCGTGCGTGAACGTCAGAGCCGCCGTCAGAGGCATTCCGTAGTACAGGATCGATCGCTTCGATTCCCTCGCCAGACTCCAGACAATCGGGACCAGGATGATGAAGCCCACTTCAAAAAAAATCGGCAAGCCTACCAAAAACGCCGCGGTCAGCACCGCCCACGAGGCCCGGTCCCGGCCAAACCGGGCGAGGAGCCATTCCGCCAAGGCTCGCCCTCCGCCCGAATGCTCCAGGAACCGCCCGATCATCGCGCCCAGTGCGACCACCACGGCGATGAATCCAAGCGCGTCGCCGAATCCGGCCTGTGCGGACTTCAGCACCTTCGCGGGATCCATGCCCGCCGCCAGTCCCAGGGCCAGGCTCGAGATCATCAGCGCCAGGAACGCGTGCAACCGGAGCGCTAGAATCAGAAACAGCAGCAGACCGATCGACGCGAGCGTCAACCCGATGAGGTACTCCCCGCTTGCGGGCATAGGTTTGCATTCTACACCGCCTCTATTGTTGTCGTTCTGATTCGGAGCGTGGCGCCGGTTCCGCAGCCGGCTGATAGGAAGGAGACTAGATGTTCCGCCTCTGGTTTGTCTGGTTGCTGGCGGCCGCGGCGTGCCAAGCCAAGCCCGTGATTCACTATGCCCTGTGGTTCGATACCGAAGACTACATCGAACCCGCCGCGGACGATGCCGCCCTTCGCCTCGCCGTCGAACTGGAAAAACTTGGCGTGCGCGCAACGTTCAAGATTGTCGGCGAGAAGGCCCGCGTCCTGGAATCGCGCGGCCGCCGCGACGTCATCCGCGCGCTGGCCCGTCACGACATCGGCTATCACGCCGAGAATCACAGCATCCCGCCGCCTCCGGCCATGTATCTGAGGCCGCTCGGCCTGCTCGAAGGCGCGCAGGAGTTTGAGCGCCGCGAAGGCCAGGGGGTTCGCGACATCCGCCGCATTTTCGGCGTCACGCCGAGTTGCTACGGCCAGCCCGGCTCGTCCTGGGGACCGCAGAGCAACATCGCGCTCCGCCGCATGGGCATACCCGTCTATATGGACGAAGGCTCGCAAGTCGGCCTCGACAACCAGCCTTTCTGGTTCATGGGCGTCCTGCACGTGTTTCGCCTGGGCCCCTTCTCGCTGCGCGCGGATATTAACGACCCCGGCAAACTCGAGGATGCCAAGCATCGCTTTGACGCCCAGGTGATGGAGTTGCGGCGGCGGGGCGGCGGCGTGATTCACACCTACTATCACCCTACGGAGTTTGTCGCCACCGAGTTCTGGGATGCGGTCAACTTCCCCCGTGGACGCTACACCGCGCCCGAGGCGTACCGCCGGCCGAAGGCGCGCACCGCGGAGTCATCCGAACAGGCCTATCGGCTGTTGCTCGACTTCGTGCGGCATGTCCGCTCCGTGCCGGGTGTCCGCTTCGTCACGGCGCGGGAGTGGCCCCAGTTGTTCGCAAACCCCGACCAGCCTCTGGCCGCGGATCAGGCGCGCCGGTGGCTTCGCGAATCGATCGATGTGCGTGAGGCCTACTCGGCGGCCGACCAACTGCTGGCCTTGCTCGGGCTCCCGCCTCAGTACGTCGATGGCCCGGCTCAACGGGTGGAGTCCACCGCGGTCGCCGCCATTCCGCGGGCGCAGTTCGAGCGCGGCAGGCGCGACGCAATCGGCTACGTCGAGCGGCATCGCCGTCTGCCATCGCACGTCTGGTTCGGCTCCGAACGGCTCTCGCTGCCCGATTTCGCCGCCACGTTGGCCGCCGACGAGGGCGGTTCCGAAGTATCCGTCCGCCGGGGGACTCCGGCGTTTGAGCGCTTCATCGCGGCGGATGCGAAGAAGTCTTTCAACTGGGCCATTCACCCCGAGACCTTCGAAGCGCCGGAGTTGCTGGAACTCGGCCGCCTCCAGGCGTGGACCCTGAAGGCCGCGCGGTTGCAGTAGCGGACCGTGATGACCACGTTCGGTTCAGCCGGCACGAGTCGGCGTCGGGCGCTTTCGCCCGCCTCGTGAAGCGGTGGCCGCCAGAGCCGTATCGGCCAGCAGCCGTAACGCTCGATTTACGGATTCACTGTCGGGAAACAAGGTTGCCAGCTCGGGCTCGATCAACACCAGGTTGGTCCGGGCGATTGCACGCTGATGGTACTTGCCCCGGACTCCGCCCTTCAGTTGCGAGAGATCGTACTGCTCTCGCAATCCGTCATTCAGCTTGCGTGCCGATTCCTTCTTCATCCTGTCCACGTTCCGGCCTTGCTTATCGACGATCTGCACGTGCCGTGAGAGCCGAATACGAGATTCTGCTTCATTGTATGGCCGCGCCCATCGGCAATGCGCCGATGACTCCGAACGGTCCTTGTGGGAAAAACAGTCAAGCACGCCGACCGGATCTTCGTATAAGCTGAGAGGCGATTTCCCGGACTGTCATCTGATCCACCTGGAGGAGCCTCTGTACGCGACGGACGCCAGCATCACGGTCGGCATCCTCGCGAACCCGGTCTCCGGGCGCGACGTCCGCCGCCTCGTCGCCCAGGCCTCGGTCTTCCACCTCTCGGAAAAGTGCAACCGGATCGGCCGCCTGCTTTCGTCGCTGGGCGCCGTGGGAATCCGTCGCGTCTATATGATGCCCGACGTTACCGGCCTGGCCGGACGCATCCGGCGTAGCGCCGAGAGCCATCAGCGGAACGGCTCGTCCTGGCCGGAGTTGACCTTTCTCGACATGCCCGTCGACGATGGGCCCGCCGACACGGTCCGCGCGGTCGAGCGGATGGTGGACGCCGGAGTGAAAGTGATCATTGTCCTCGGCGGCGACGGTACGCATCGCCTGGTGGCGATGGCCTGCGGCGACACTCCGCTGGTCGCGCTCTCCACCGGCACCAACAATGCGTTTCCCGGATCCCATGAGGCGACCATCGCCGGCTTGGCCGCGGGCCTGGTCGCGGCCGGCCTGGTGCCGGAGCGGGACGTCGTAATCCGCAACAAGGTGCTGCGCCTCGAATCGAACGGCGCCCCCCGCGGCCTGGCGGTGGTCGACGCTTCCGTCACCCGCGACCGCTGGATTGGCGCTCGCGCGCTGTGGCGTCCCGAGACTCTTAGCCAGATCTTCGTCACGTTCTCCGAGCCGCACGCCATCGGCGTTTCCTCGATCGCCGGCTTACTCCGGCCCGTCGCGCGCGACGCCGGGCACGGCCTGCGTATCGATCTGGTTCCGCCGGAACAGGCGCCCGCTACGCTGATGGCGGCGATCGCCCCGGGCCTGATCGTTCCCCTCGGAATCGCCGCGGTCCACGAGATCCGCCCCGGAGAACGGCATTTCGTTCAATCGACCGAAGGAGTTGTTGCAGTGGACGGAGAACGGGCGATAGAATTCGGGGCTGGCGACCAGGTGGCGATCCGGCTCGAACACGATGGCCCCTGTACGATTGACATCGATCGCGTGATGCATCGTGCCGCGCGGGAAGGTCTTTTGGTGAATTTCGATCCGGCGCGCGGTTCCGCGGCCGGCGGGCAAAGGAAGGGCGTCAGCCATGCAACTGGATAAGGAAGCGCTGATGAAGGCGTACCGCATCATGAAGACCATCCGCGTCTTCGAGGAGCGGATTCATGTCGAGTTCGGAACCGGCGAAATCCCCGGATTCGTCCATCTCTACGCCGGCGAGGAAGC